>NZ_JBEORY010000096.1:0-322 GCF_040302665.1 Kitasatospora sp. NPDC097691
GGCTGTGTGCCGGGCCCGCGGCGCACCCGGAGGTCATCCGCCGGCCTCCCGGCCGCTGCCTGGGGTTATCGATTTTGGAGCCAGGGCAGACGTCGGGTAATGTTCTTTCTGCGCCGCCCGGGAGGGAACGGACGAGGGAGCGAAAGCCCCTCGGAAGGGACCGACCGAGAGGCGCAACGCCTGAGAAGAGCTCGCAGGGGCTCAACTCTGGTGGGGTATGGTGTAATTGGCAGCACGACTGATTCTGGTTCAGTTAGTCTAGGTTCGAGTCCTGGTACCCCAGCGCAGTACGATGAGTACCGCAGAACAAATGAAGATCAAG
>NZ_JBEORY010000096.1:420-19418 GCF_040302665.1 Kitasatospora sp. NPDC097691
AGCCCCCGTTGTGTAGCGGCCTAGCACGCTGCCCTCTCACGGCAGTAGCGCCGGTTCGAATCCGGTCGGGGGTACTGATCCCGCAAGGGATCGCCTGGAAAGCCCCCGTTGTGTAGCGGCCTAGCACGCTGCCCTCTCACGGCAGTAGCGCCGGTTCGAATCCGGTCGGGGGTACTGATCCCGCAAGGGATCGCCAGGAAGCCCCCGTTGTGTAGCGGCCTAGCACGCTGCCCTCTCACGGCAGTAGCGCCGGTTCGAATCCGGTCGGGGGTACTTCAGAGCAGGAAGCCGATGGGCTCGCCCATCGGCCCTTGCTTTGTGTTGGGGTATGGTGTAATTGGCAGCACGAGTGATTCTGGTTCATTTAGTCTAGGTTCGAGTCCTGGTACCCCAGCCAGAAAATGGAAGACCCCGGTTCTCCGGGGTCTTTTTGTTTGTGCACCGGGAAATGCTTCGAAGGGCCCCGCTCGACTCCGAGCGGGGCCCTTTCGTCTTTCGGTGGGGGAGAGGGCGGTGGGTGGGGGATGGGGTGGAGGAAGGGGGTGGGGAAGGGATCGGCGGGGGAGCGCCTCGGTCAGCTCCGGCGCAGCGCCTCGGTGAGCCGGTTCGCGGCCTCGATGATGGCCTGGGCGTGCAGCCGGCCCGGGTGGCGGGTCAGGCGCTCGATCGGGCCGGAAACGGACACGGCGGCCACCACCCGGTTGGAGGGGCCGCGGACGGGCGCGGAGACGGACGCGACGCCCGGCTCGCGCTCGCCGATCGACTGGGCCCAGCCGCGCCGCCGGACGCCGCTGAGCGCGGTGGCGGTGAAGCGGGCGCCCTGCAGGCCGCGGTGGAGCCGCTCCGGCTCCTCCCAGGCGAGCAGGACCTGGGCCGCCGAGCCGGCCTTCATCGGCAGGGTGCTGCCGACCGGGACGGTGTCCCGCAGGCCGGAGAGCCGCTCGGCAGCGGCTACGCAGATCCGCATCTCGCCCTGGCGGCGGTAGAGCTGTGCGCTCTCGCCGGTGACGTCGCGCAGGTGGGTCAGGACCGGGCCCGCGGTGGCGAGCAGCCGGTCCTCGCCCGCCGCGGCGGAGAGTTCGGACAGGCGGGGACCGAGGATGAAACGTCCCTGCATGTCTCTGGTGACCAGACGGTGGTGTTCGAGTGCGACGGCGAGTCTGTGGGCCGTGGGGCGCGCCAGACCGGTGGCGGCGACCAGCCCCGCCAACGTGGCGGGGCCCGACTCCAGTGCGCTCAGCACCAGAGCGGCCTTGTCGAGAACGCCGACGCCGCTAGTGTTGTCCATGCCCTAAGACTGCAGTCTCATTCCGCGAGACGCAAGTTCAATCTTTCCGGAAAAGCGCCACTCTGGATGCAGCAGCCCGGGAGACATCCAGGATGGGGCCTCGTCCGAGTGTCCGCATCGTGGACAGCGATCCGGCGTGCAGGTCGCGCGTAGCGCCCCCGTGCAGGGCGGCGCAGCTTTGACCTCGACGACACGAGAAGGCCGGCAACGCGGCCGGCTGGAGGGAATCCGATGGGACGGACACTCGCAGAGAAGGTCTGGGACGACCACGTCGTGCGGCGCGCGGAGGGCGAGCCCGACCTCCTGTTCATCGACCTGCACCTGCTCCACGAGGTCACCAGCCCGCAGGCCTTCGACGGACTGCGACTGGCCGGCCGTCCGGTCCGCCGCACCGAGCTGACGATCGCCACCGAGGACCACAACACCCCCACGCTGGACATCGACAAGCCGATCGCCGACCCGGTGTCCAGGGTGCAGCTGGAGACCCTGCGCCGGAACGCCGCCGAGTTCGGCGTCCGGATCCACTCGCTCGGCGACGTCGAGCAGGGCGTCGTGCACGTCGTCGGCCCGCAGCTCGGCCTGACCCAGCCCGGTATGACCGTGGTCTGCGGCGACTCCCACACCTCCACCCACGGCGCCTTCGGCGCACTGGCGTTCGGCATCGGCACCAGCCAGGTCGAGCACGTGCTGGCCACCCAGACCCTGCCGCTGGCCCCGTTCCGGACCATGGCGATCACCGTCGAGGGCGAACTGCCCGAGGGCGTCACCGCCAAGGACCTGATCCTGGCCGTCATCACGAAGATCGGCACCGGCGGCGGCCAGGGCTACGTCCTGGAGTACCGCGGTTCGGCGATCCGGAGCCTGTCCATGGAGGCCCGGATGACCATCTGCAACATGTCGATCGAGGCCGGCGCCCGGGCCGGCATGATCGCCCCGGACGAGACCACCTTCGAGTACCTCAAGGGCCGCCCGCACGCCCCGCAGGGCGAGGACTGGGACGCCGCCGTCGCGTACTGGGAGACCCTGGGCACCGACGAGGACGCGGTCTTCGACCACGAGATCTTCATCGACGCGAGCGAGCTGAGCCCGTTCGTCACCTGGGGCACCAACCCCGGTCAGGGCGCCCCGCTGGGCTCCGAGGTGCCGGACCCGGCCTCCTTCGCCGACCCGCAGGAGCGCCTGGCCGCCGAGAACGCCCTGGCGTACATGGGGCTGAAGGCCGGCACCCCGCTGCGCGAGGTCACGGTGGACGCCGTCTTCGTCGGCTCCTGCACCAACGGCCGGATCGAGGACCTGCGGGCCGCCGCCGCGCTGGTGGAGGGCCGCCGGATCGCCGACGGCGTACGGATGCTGGTGGTCCCCGGGTCCGTCCGGGTCGCCCTGCAGGCCGTCGAGGAGGGCCTGGACAAGGTGTTCACCGCGGCCGGTGCCGAGTGGCGCCACGCGGGCTGCTCGATGTGCCTGGGCATGAACCCCGACCAGCTGGCCCCGGGCGAGCGCTGCGCCTCCACCTCGAACCGCAACTTCGAGGGACGGCAGGGCAAGGGCGGCCGCACCCACCTGGTCTCCCCGCAGGTCGCCGCCGCGACCGCCATCCTGGGCCGCCTCGCCTCGCCCGCAGACCTGAACGCCGCCCACCCGGCGGACAACGACGTTGCCGTGGAGGCCTGAGCCATGGAGAAGTTCACCACCCACACCGGCCGGGCCGTCCCGCTGCGCCGCAGCAACGTGGACACCGACCAGATCATCCCGGCCCACTGGCTCAAGAAGGTCACCCGATCCGGTTTCGAGGACGGGCTGTTCGAGGCCTGGCGCAAGGACGAGTCGTTCATCCTCAACCGGCCCGAGCGGCAGGGTGCCACGGTGCTGGTGGCCGGCCCCGAGTTCGGCACCGGCTCCTCCCGCGAGCACGCGGTCTGGGCGCTGCAGAACTACGGCTTCCACGCGGTCATCTCGTCCCGCTTCGCCGACATCTTCCGGGGCAACTCCCTGAAGAACGGCCTGCTGACGGTGGTCCTGCCGCAGGAGACCGTGGAACGGCTCTGGGTGCTCACCGAGAGTGACCCTTCGGCCGAGATCACGGTCGACCTGGAGGCGCGTGAAGTGCGGGCCGAGGGCGTCACCGCGGCCTTCGAACTGGACGACAACGTCCGGTGGCGGCTGCTCAACGGCCTGGACGACATCAGCATCACGCTGCAGAACGAGGCCGACATCGCGGCCTTCGAGGCGACCCGGCCGGCCTTCAAGCCCCGTACTCTGCCGGTCGCCTGAGTTCCCTTCAGAACAAGCATTCTGACGATCCACCGCATGGCCCGCGCCCCCCTCGGGGGGGCCGGGCCATCCGTCGTTCCGGAGCACGAGTTAGCGCCGCGGTCCGCCCCGGATTGCCCATTTGGCTTTGCGGGAGAGGGCCCCGCGCAAGTACAACTGCGGGTAGATGGCACAATCAGTACATGCACCGGCACCATGAACCTCCGTACGCGGGCGGCGAACCCGCGGCTGAGGACTCCGTGGGCCGGCCATCCGAACGCCGAATTGACGATCGGCCGGACGTCACCTCCGCGCCAGCTGAGGGGCCGGACGACCAGGAAGTCGCAGCGCTCTACGCGCTCGTGGCCGAGCGGTTGAAGCAAGCTCACGCCCGCGTGCATGCGCTGAACGTGTCTGCCGATGCAAAGACCGCTCTCACCCGTCAACTCCTCATCGTCACCGAGACCGCCAAGCGCGATCTTCCGGAGGCGGCAAGGCGGTTGAGTCGCTTTGTACATGACCTCGACGAGGGGCGCCCGCCGCTCGGCTGAGGTCGCCGACGCGCAAATCCATTGCGACACTAGGGTGATTCGCGCGTTTGGTAATTGAAAGTCCGCAGATACATACCTAACGTGCGAAAAGAACGGATGGAATCATCCGGCGCTCGTTTCCGAAGGGGAAGACGTGAACAAGGCTCAGCTTGTCGAAGCGGTGGCCGAGCAGCTGGGCGGTCGCAAGGCTGCCGCAGAGGCCGTCGACGCAGTGCTCGACACCATGGTCCGTGCCGTCGTGGCCGGTGACCGGGTTTCGGTCACCGGTTTCGGCACCTTCGAGAAGGTGGAGCGCTCCGCGCGCTTCGCCCGCAACCCGCAGACCGGCGAGCGGGTCAAGGTCAAGAAGACCTCGGTGCCGCGCTTCCGCCCGGGCCAGGGCTTCAAGGACCTGGTCAGCGGCAGCAAGAAGCTGCCGAAGGAGGGCCCCTCGGTGAAGAAGGCCCCCAAGGGCTCCCTCACCCCGGGCAAGAGCGGCGTCGCCGCCACCCCGGCCGCCAAGCGCGCCGCCACCAAGCGTGCCGCCACCGCTGCCGCCGCCGCTCCGGCCACCAAGAAGGCCGCTGCCAAGAAGACGGTCACCACGGCTGCCGCCAAGAAGACCACGGCCACCACCGCGAAGAAGGCGGCCACCGCCAAGAAGGCCGCGGCGAAGACCGCCGTCGCGAAGACCACCGCCGCCAAGAAGACCACGGCGGCCGCGACCAAGAAGACGGCCGCCGCGAAGAAGGCGACCACCACGGCTGCCGCCAAGAAGACCACGGCCACCGCCAAGAAGGCGACCGCCACGGCCAAGAAGACGGCTCCGGCGAAGAAGACCGCCACCCGCAAGACCACCGCGCGCAAGACCACCGCCAAGTAAGTCCCGCGCGACCGTCCTCGGACGGCCTTCGGCCAAGAGCCGCGGCACCCCTCCCGTGAATTCGCGGGGACCGGGAGCCGCGGCTCTTCCGATTTCCGGGCGCTCAGTCAGGATTCGACGGCGTGCGGCGGGACCGGGCGGTCGTGGCCGCGGGAGCGGACGGTCGGTGGTCGCAGGAGCCCGGTGGGCGGGCGCCCCGTGGGCGTCAGCCCTCGGCGGGGTCGGGGAAGGTCTGGAGCGTCACGAAGACCACCCGGCGGGCCTCGCCGGTGCCCTCGGTGCGGATCCGCACCCGCTGGCCGGGCCGCAGCAGCCGCAGGCCGCCGGCGTCGAAGGCGGCCGCGTCGAACGGCACCGGGGTCCCGTCGTCGAGCAGCACGGAGCCGGCCCGGGTGGCGGGGTCGAAGGTGAACGCGGTGGCCTGCATGTCAGCAGCATAGCGAGCGGGTCGGGGCACCCCCGGGGCCAGGACCGGGGCCAGGACCGGCGGCGGCGTCGGAGCGGGGCCGGTCCGCGGTCCGGGGCGGCGTCGGAGCGGGCCGGGGGCGGGCTCAGGGCGGGCTCAGGCGGGCGAGCAGCGTGCTGGTGTGCGGGCCGAGGCCGAGCGCTGCGGCCTCGCCGAGGTCCGCACCGGTGTCGACGTCCCGGCGCACCGACTCCACGTCCGCGAGGCGCAGTTCGAGCGCCCCGCCGGCCGCGTGCCGGGCCCGCGAGCCGTCCCCGAAGGCGGGGGAGAGCGGACGGCCGGGGGCGCAGGCGAGCAGGGTGGTGCCGAGGCCGGGGGAGTCCGGCAGGAAGGCCCGGCCGTCCGGCGGCACCGCGCCCAGCACCCGGGCCAGTTCGGCCGGACGCAGGGCCGGGAGGTCTGCCGAGAGGGCGGCCAGCGGGGCCGCCGGGGCGAGGGCCAGGGCGGTCGACGCGCCGTGCGCCAGCGCCCGGTTGAGGCCGCCACCGGGCTCGTCGGCGACCACCAGCGCGCCCAGCGCGGCCAGCCGGGCACCGGCCGCCGCGTCGCGGGTGACCACCAGGACGCGGGCGACGCCCGGGGTGGCCAACGCGGCGGTGACGGTGTCGAGCGCGAAGGACATCGCCAGGTCGGCCCGGTGCGGCCCGGCGTAGGGGGCGAGTCTGCTCTTCGCCTGCGCGAGCGGCTTGAGCGGGAGCACCAGCGACCAGCCGGCGGTGGGTGCGGCGGGCGCGACGGGCCTGCTGGGGCGTACGGTGTCCTGGGTCATCGGCGTCATTGTGTCGCCGGTCCCGGAGCCCTCGCCAGGCCGTCCGAACTGTGCGGACGTGCGTTTGATCACGCCCGCCCGGCGGGTTGGCGCGGCCGCTCGACAGCCGGCGAGCGGGCGGGCGACACTGTTCGGCGCCCGTGGCCCGGGCACCGCCGGCACCGGTGCGCGGCACCGGGAGGCCATGACCGCGGCACTCCACGTGCCGCATCGGATGAGAAGGAGCTGGGGTGGCCCGCCGCTCGTACGCCAAGTTCGGCAACGCCGACTACGGCATCTGGTACCGCTTCGCGGCCGTGCTGGTGAAGCCGGTGACGACCGCCCTGGTGAAGCCCGACTGGCGCGGCTGGGAGCACATTCCGAAGGAAGGCGGCTTCATCGCCGCGGTGAACCACAATTCGATCATCGACCCGGTGATCTACGCGCACTGGCAGTACAACAGTGGCCGCCCGCCGCGAATTCTCGGCAAGTCCTCGCTGTTCTCCATTCCTTTCATCGGATTCATGCTGCGCAAGACCGGCCAGATTCCGGTGTTCCGCGAGTCGACCGACGCGGCGCAGGCCTTCCGGGCCGCGATCGACGCCGTCGACGGCGGCCAGTGCGTGCAGTTCTACCCGGAGGGAACGCTCACCCGGGACCCGGACCTGTGGCCGATGACCGGCAAGAGCGGTGTCGCCCGGGTCGCGCTGATGACCGGCGCGCCGGTCATCCCGGTCGCCCACTGGGGCGCGCACGAGATCATCCCGCCGTACGGCCGGGCCGGGTACGGGAAGGGCAAGTTCAACCTCTTCCCGCGCCACAAGGTGACCGTCGCCGCCGGTCCGGCGGTGGACCTGAGCAAGTACCAGGGGCAGGAGCTCACCGCGCAGGTGCTCGCGGACGCGACCGAGGACATCATGACGGCGATCACCGCCGTGCTGGCCGAGGTCCGCGGCGAGCAGCCGCCGGCCGAGCGCTACGACATGCGCAAGGCCGCCCGCGAGCGCGCCGCCACGGCGCTGGCCGAGCGCCGCCGTGCCAAGGGCGAGCGCGGCAAGGGCACCGAGGAGGCAGGCAAGTGACCCGCTGCGCCGTGATGGGGACCGGCTCCTGGGGCACCGCGTTCGCGATGGTGCTCGCCGACGCCGGCTGCGAGGTCGTGCTGTGGGCCCGCCGCCAGGAGCTGGTGGACGCCGTCAACTCCACGCACGAGAACCCGGACTACCTGCCGGGCGTCCGGCTGCCCGACACCGTGCGGGCCACCACCGACGCCGCCGAGGCGCTGGCCGGCGCCGACTTCGCGGTGCTGGTGGTGCCCTCGCAGACGCTGCGCGACAACCTGGCCGCCTGGACGCCGCTGATCGAGCCGCAGACCGTGCTGGTCAGCCTGATGAAGGGCATCGAACTCGGCACCGCCAAGCGGATGAGCGAGGTGATCGACGAGGTCACCAAGGTCGGCCCGGAGCGCGTCGCGGTGGTCAGCGGGCCCAACCTGGCCAAGGAGATCGCCAACCGGCAGCCCGCGGCGAGTGTCGTCGCCTGCACCGACGAGGCCGTCGCCAAGCGGCTCCAGGCGGCCTGCCACACGCCGTACTTCCGGCCGTACACCAACACCGACGTGGTGGGCTGCGAACTCGGCGGCGCGGTCAAGAACGTGATCGGCCTGGCGGTCGGCATGGCGGCCGGCATGGGGCTCGGCGACAACACCAAGGCGACGCTGATCACCCGCGGGCTGGCCGAGACCACCCGGCTCGGCGAGGTGCTGGGCGCCGACCCGCACACCTTCGCCGGACTCGCCGGGATGGGCGACCTGGTCGCCACCTGCTCCTCGCCGCTGTCCCGCAACAACACCTTCGGCATGAACCTGGGCCGGGGCATGTCGCTCGCGGAGACCATCGCGGCCACCCGGCAGACCGCCGAGGGCGTCAAGTCCTGCGAGTCGGTGCTGGACCTGGCCCGGCGCAACGGCGTCGACATGCCGATCGTCGAGGCCGTGGTGGACGTCGTGCACAACGGGCGGCCGACCCAGGAGGCGCTGCAGACGCTGATGTCGCGCTCGGCGAAGGCGGAGCGGCGGCGCTGACGGCCGGGGAGGCGAGGGTCACCGGGACGGTTGACGTCCCGGAAACACGTCGCACGGTAGTCTCAAACCCGATATGAGCATCGAACAGTCCTCCCCGAACCCGTCCGCCCCGAAGCCGCGCGTCGCACTGGTCTTCGGCGGGCGCAGCTCCGAGCACGCCATCTCGGTCTCCACCGCGGGCAGTGTGCTCAGGGCGATCGACCGCGACAAGTACGACGTGCTGCCGATCGGTATCACGCACGAGGGCCGCTGGGCGCTGACCAGCGACGAGCCGGCCCGGATGGCCATCACCGACGGCAAGCTGCCGGACGTGGCACACGTCGCCGAGTCCGTCGACGCGCAGGTCGCGCTGCCGGTCGCGCCGGGCAACCGGGAGGTGCTGCTCAGCGAGCCGGGGAGCGCCCCCAAGGCCCTCGGCGAGGTCGACGTGGTGTTCCCGCTGCTGCACGGCCCCTGGGGCGAGGACGGCACCCTGCAGGGCCTGCTGGAGCTCTCCGGCGTCCCCTACGTCGGCAACGGCGTGCTGGCCAGCGCGGCCGGCATGGACAAGGAGTTCGCCAAGCGGATCCTGGCCTCGCACGGCTTGGGCGTCGGCCGCTACACCATCGTGCGTCCGCGTGAGTGGGAGACCGAGGCGGGCCGCGCGGCGGTGCGCGAGCGGGCGGCCGAGCTGGGCCTGCCGGTGTTCGTGAAGCCCTGCCGGGCCGGTTCCAGCATCGGCATCACCAAGGTCAAGGACCTGGCCGACCTCGACGCCGCGATCGAGGAGGCCCGCCGGCACGACCCCAAGCTGATCATCGAGGCCGGCGTGACCGGCCGCGAGATCGAGTGCGGCGTGCTGGAGTTCGAGGACGGCCCGCGGGCCAGCGTCGCCGGCGAGATCCTGGTCGGCGAGGGCTTCGACTTCTACGACTTCGAGGCCAAGTACATCGACTCCTCCGACGTGCAGATCCCCGCGAAGCTCACCGCCGACGAGCTCGCCGAGATCCGGCGCCAGGCGGTCGAGGCCTTCGAGGCGCTCGGCTGCGAGGGCCTGGCCCGGGTGGACTTCTTCCTGCTGGAGGACGGCACCTGGATGATCAACGAGATCAACACCATGCCCGGCTTCACCCCGATCTCGGCCTACCCGAAGATGTGGGAGGCCAGCGGGGTCTCGTACCCGGAGCTGATCGACCGGCTGCTGCAGACGGCGCTGCGCCGCTCGACCGGCCTGCGCTAGCGGTCCCGTACGACGGAGGGCGGGCCGGGAGCTCCCGGCCCGCCCTCCGCACGTCGGTGCGGCCCGGCTCAGCCGGGGATGCCGGCCTTGACCGCCGGGGTCAGCGCGGCGGCCGGGTCGAAGGGGTTCTGTGCGGCCCCGGACGGGACGGTCACCTCGACGTAGGCGGCGCGCATGGTCGTCACGAAGCGGTAGCCGCCGTCATCGAGCTTCTGCGACCACCAGGTGACGTCGTCGACGGTCGGGGACCAGTCCTTGGCGTGCTCCCCGTTCAGCTCCTCCGGCCGGTCGATGCCGCAGCGCAGGACCGTCCGGGGCGAGCTGCCCCAGACGGCCACGTACGGCGACGCGGGCGACGGGTCCTTGCGGGCGTGCCCGAGCAGTTCCTGCGGCAGCGCGGCGGCCAGGGCCCTGCAGTACTCGGCCGCCTTGCCGGTCGGGTCCGGCAC
Source organism: Kitasatospora sp. NPDC097691 (assembly GCF_040302665.1). Lineage (NCBI taxonomy): Bacteria > Bacillati > Actinomycetota > Actinomycetes > Kitasatosporales > Streptomycetaceae > Kitasatospora > Kitasatospora sp. NPDC097691. The sequence goes on from NZ_JBEORY010000096.1 coordinate 10,337, forward strand.
CTCGATCTTCCGGTCGGCCGGACCCCAGCTGCCGACCAGCACGACCACCGTGCAGGTCAGCGCGACGGGCAGGGCGAGCCAGCGGATCGGCGCCGGCAGGGCGGTCAGCGCCTTCGGGACGCGCAGTTCTCTGGCCACCCGCCGATGGTAGCCGGGCCTTACGGGGAGCCGGTCCTAGAGGTGGACCACCGGACAGGTCAGGGTGCGGGTGATGCCCTCGACCTTCTGGACCTGGGCCACCACCATGCGGCCCAGCTCGTCCACCGTCTCGGCCTCGGCCTTGACGATGACGTCGTAGGGGCCGGTGACGTCCTCGGCGGTGAGCACGCCGGGGATCTCGGAGATCAGCTCGGCCACCGCGGTGGCCTTTCCAACTTCGGTCTGGATCAGGATGTATGCCTGTACCACGAGGGACCTCCCGGCGGCCGGTTACGGGGATCGCCGCCGTGGTCGCCCGGTCAGGCATCGGGGTGGAACGGGCTCAACGGCAGTCTGATCACCACGCTACCGCGCAGCGGGCCGGGGAGGGGAGACTTCGGCACCCCCGAAGGGCGTACGCTGCGCGCGGGGGAGCGCGACGGGGACCGGAACGGATGGCAGCGCCATCCGGAATGAAAGGCGAGAGGACGGCAGATGCAGGGGACCGTGGGCGAGCTCGGCGAGTTCGGCCTCATCAGGGAGCTGACCGCCCGGGTACCGCTCACCGATGCGGTCGACCTCGGCCCGGGTGACGACGCCGCGGTGGTGCGGGCTCCGGACGGCCGGGTGGTGGCGACCACGGACGTCCTGATCGAGAACCGGCACTTCCGCCGGGACTGGTCCACCGCCTACGACGTGGGCCGCAAGGCGGCCGCCCAGAACCTCGCCGACGTGGCCGCGATGGGGGCGGTGCCGACCGCGATACTGCTCGGCCTGGTCGCCCCCGCCGACCTGCCGACCACGTGGGCGACCGAGCTGATGGACGGGCTGCGCGACGAGTGCCAGGTCGCCGGGGCGACGGTGGTCGGCGGTGACGTGGTGCGCGGCGACACCGTCACGCTGGCCATCACGGCGCTCGGCGACCTGCAGGGGCGTGCGGCGGTGACGCGCTCCGGGGCGCAGGTCGGCGACGTGGTCGCGGTGACCGGCTGGCTGGGCTGGTCGGCCGCCGGGCTGACCGTGCTGCAGCGCGGCTTCCGCTCCCCGCGCGCCTTCGTCGAGGCGCATCGGCGGCCCGAACCGCCGTACCACGCGGGCCCGGCGGCAGCCGAGTTGGGCGCGACCTCGATGATCGACGTGAGCGACGGGCTGGTCGCCGACCTCGGCCACGTGGCCCGGGCCAGCGAGGTGGACATCGACCTGAAGGCCGCGGACTTCGACGTCCCGGCGCAGATGGCGGACATCGGCCAGGCGGTCGGGGTGGACCCGCTGGTCTGGGTGCTCTCCGGCGGTGAGGACCACGCGATCGTGGCGACCTTCCCGCGCGGGGTCCAACTCCCGGCCCGCTGGCGGGTGGTGGGCGAGGTGACCGGCCGGCCGACGGGGAGCCGCAGCGGCCGGGTCACGGTGGACGGCGCGCCCTGGGACCGGGTCGGCGGCTGGGACCACTTCGCCGAGTGAGGGCGGCCGGCCCGCCCGCCCGCAGGCGTTGGGGATCCGGCGCCGACGGCCGTACCGCACCGGCGCCGGCACCGGTACCGGCGGTCGGCCGTTCGGCACCGGCGCGCCCGTCGGCCCGGGGCGGGTTCGCCGACCGGCGTACGGCGTACGGCCGATGGGCACTGGACGCCGCCGCGGCAGACGACGCTCCGGGCGTGCGGCGGACGGGATTCGGGGGTGCGTTTTGCGTAGGCTTGCGGCGTCCGAGCCCGCCCGCCGGCGCACCGTCCGGCGCGGGTGGCCCGAACCACTGCGAGCGGGAGCACACCTGACATGCGCATCGGTGTACTGACCAGCGGCGGCGACTGCCCCGGACTCAACGCGGTGATCCGCTCGGTGGTGCACCGGGGCACGGACGTCCACGGCTACGAGATCGTCGGCATCCTGGACGGCTTCCTCGGCCTGATCGAGAGCCGCACCCGGACGGTCTCGCACGACGACGTCACCGGGCTGCTCACCCTCGGCGGCACCATCCTGGGCTCGGCCCGGGTGCGGCGCGACCGGATCGCCTGGGCGGTGGAGAACGCGAAGGTGCTGGCCCGGGACATCGGCATCGACGCGCTGATCGCGATCGGCGGCGAGGGCACGCTGACCGCCGCCAAGCTGTTCAGCGACGCCGGACTGCCGGTGGTCGGGGTGCCGAAGACCATCGACAACGACATCGACGCCACCGACGTCACCTTCGGCTTCGACACCGCGGTGCACGTCGCGACCGAGGCGATCGACCGGCTGAAGACCACCGCCGAGTCCCACCAGCGGGTCATGGTCGTCGAGTTGATGGGCCGGCACACCGGCTGGATCACCCTCACCGCGGGCATGGCCGGCGGTGCGCACGGCATCCTGATCCCCGAGAAGCCCTTCGACATCGAGGCGGTGGCGCGGATGGTCGAGGACCGCTTCGCCCGCGGCAAGAAGTTCGCCATCATCGCCGTCGCCGAGGGCGCCACCCCGATGCCCGGCACCATGCGCTTCGACCACGGCGAGGTCGACCAGTACGGCCACCGGACCTTCGGCGGGATCGGCAACCGGCTCGCCCACGAGCTGGAGAACCTGCTCGGCAAGGAGGCCCGCCCGGTCATCCTCGGCCACACCCAGCGCGGCGGCACCCCGACCGCCTACGACCGGGTGCTTGCCACCCGCTTCGGCTGGCACGCGGTGGAGGCCGTCCACCAGGGCGCGTTCGGGCACTTCACCGCGCTGCGCCGGACCGGGATCGAGCTGCTGCCGATCGGCGACGCGGTGACCCGGCTCAAGACGGTGCCGGCGGACCGCTGGGTGGAATCCGAAGCCGTGCTCTGAATCCGCGCAGGTAGGTTGGGGTCATGGTCCTCCCCCCTCACACCCCCGGCCCGTCCGCCGCACCCCCGCGCGTGCTCACGATCGCCGGCTCCGACTCCGGCGGCGGGGCCGGCATCCAGGCCGACCTCAAGGCGATGCTCGCCCTCGGCGTGCACGGCATGAGCGTGATCACCGCCGTCACCGCGCAGAACTCGCTCGGCGTCCAGGGCTACTGGGAACTGCCCGCCGAAGCCGTCCGCGCGCAGTTCCGCAGCGTGGTGGACGACATCGGGGTGCAGGCCGTGAAGACCGGCATGCTCGCCTCGATCGAGCTGGTCGAGACCGTCTCGGAGCTGCTGGCCGGGGTGGACGCCCCGGTCGTGGTCGACCCGGTCGGCGTCTCCAAGCACGGGGACGCGCTGCTGGCCGCCGAGGCCGTCGGCACCGTCCGCGAGAAACTGCTGCCGGTCGCCACGCTGGCCACCCCCAACCTGCACGAGGTGACGCAGCTCACCGGCCGGACCGTCGAGGACGAGGGCCAGATGCTGGACGCCGCCAAGGCGCTGCTCGACCTCGGGCCGCGCTGGGTGCTGGTCAAGGGCGGCCACCTGGAGGGCGAGGCTGCCGACCTGCTGTACGGCGGGCCGCAGGAGGTCCACTGGTACCGGGCGCCGCGCTACGACAACCGGCACACCCACGGCACCGGCTGCACGCTGGCCAGCGCGATCGCGGCCGGCCTGGCCAAGGGCGAGCCGCTGCCGGAGGCGGTGGGCTCGGCCAAGGAGTACATCACCGGTGCGATCGCCGGCGGTTTCGCGCTGGGCGCCGGGATCGGGCCGGTCGACCACGCCTGGCGCTGGCGCTGAGAAGCCCGGACACACCACTGGTGGGCGGACTCCCGGAGGAGTCCGCCCACCAGTGGTGAGTCCGGAAAACGGCGTTGCCGGCCGTGGAAACAGCGAAGCCGGCCCATCCGAGGATGAACCGGCTCACTGGAGGACCGGCATGCCGGTCTGCGCGTCAGCGCGAGACCTTACCGGCCTTGATGCACGAGGTGCAGACGTTGAGCCGCTTCGGCGTCCGCCCAATCACAGCGCGCACCGTCTGGATGTTGGGGTTCCAACGACGGGGGGTACGGCGGTGAGAGTGGGAGATGCTGTTGCCGAAGCCCGGCCCCTTGCCGCAGACGTCGCAGTTGGCAGCCACAGGAGTCACTCCAAGACTTCAGATCAGATACTTTCGAAAACCCCGCCCACCCACCGGAGCACTCGCGTGAACCAGACCGGACAAGGGGGTGAGCCTGGACGGTTCCAGGCAACCGGAAGAGCATACAACGCTTGCTTCCGTCCCACGAAACTACCATGACCGGCCGAGTGATCGCTCGGGTCGCCGGTCCGGACGGCCCTCCCCGCCCCCCGATAGCCTGCCGGTATCACCCCTCGCCGCCGCCTCGAAGGCGCTGCTGCCCCACAGGCCGTCGCGGCGTCCCATCCGGAGGAGACCTGGTGCTGCACACGCTCGACGCCCCGGCCGTGCGCAGCTGGTGCCAGCTCGCCCTGCGCGCGCTCGGCCAGGCCCGTGAGGAGATCGACGCGCTCAACGTCTATCCCGTCCCGGACGGCGACACCGGCACCAACCTCTACCTGACCGTCGAGTCCGCCGCCGCCGAGGTGGAGAGCCGCTTCGCCGACCCCACCGCCGACCCGGCCCCCGGACTGGCCGACGCGGTCCGGGCGATGGCCCGCGGCGCGCTGGTCGGCGCCCGCGGCAACTCCGGCGTGATCCTCGCCCAGTGGCTGCGCGGCACCGCCGAGACGCTGGCCGAGGGCGGCGGCGCCGAGCAGCTGCGGGCCGCCCTGCAGCGGGCCGCCGACTCCGCCTACCAGGCCGTCGCGGAGCCCGTCGAGGGCACCCTGCTGACCGTCGCCCGGGTCGCCGCCCGGGAGGCCGTCCGGGCCGGGGACGGGCTCGCGCAGGTCGCCGACACCGCCTACCGGGCCGCCCGGGACGCCCTGCGGCACACCCCGGAGCAGCTCGCCGTGCTCGCCGAGAACGGCGTGGTGGACGCCGGCGGGCGGGGCCTGGTGGCCGTCCTCGGCGCGCTCGCCGACGCCGTCGCCGGGCAGCAGCCGATGGGGCCGGTCGCGCTGCGCGGGGACGTCCGGGCCGTGGAGAGCTGCGAGGCGCAGGTGCGCCCACCCGCCGCCCGCCACCACCCTTTGCCCGGATCGCTGCGCGATGCCCCCTTCGTGGGCCCCGGCCACCCCGCCTTCGAGGTCATCTACCTGCTGGACGCCCCGGACGAGGCGCTGCCCGCGCTGCGCGAGCGGCTCGGCGCGCTCGGCGACTCCCTGGTGGTCGGCGGCGGCGACGGCCTGTGGAACGTGCACGTCCACGTGGACGACGCGGGCGCCGCCGTGGAAGCCGGGGTCGAGGCCGGGCGCCCGCACCGGATCCGGATCACGCACTTCGCCGAGGCCGCCGCCCGGGCCGGCACCACCGCCGAGCGCGGCGAGCGCGAGGAGCGGGCCCGCGCGGTGCTCTCGGTGGTCTCCGGCGAGGGCCTGGCCGACCTGTGCGAGCAGGCCGGAGCCGTCGTCCTGCACGCCGACCCGGACCGGCCGCCGGCCAGCGCCGAACTCGCCGCCGCGGTGCGCCGCTCGGCCGCCCGCGAGGTCGTCCTGCTGCTCAACGACCCGGAACTGCGCGCCGCCGCCGGCGCCGCGGCCGACCAGTTGCGCGAGGAGGGCGTGCGGATCGCCGTGCTGCCCACCCGCTCGCCGGTGCAGGGCCTGGCGGCGCTCGCGGTGCACGAGGGCGGCCGCCGCTTCGACGAGGACGTGGTCGCCATGACCTCCGCCGCCGGGGCCACCCGGTACGCCGAACTCGCCGTCGCCGAGGGGGAGTCCTGGACGATGGCCGGGGTCTGCCAGGCCGGGGACGTGCTCGGGCTGATCGACGGCGACGTCGCGGTGATCGGCACCGGGCTGGAGGAGGTCGGCGCCAGCGTGCTGGACCGGATGCTCGGCGCGGGCGGCGAACTCGTCACCCTGATCCTCGGCGACGGCACCGACGAGGCGCTCGCCGAACGGCTGGTCGCGCACGTGCGGCACCGGCGGCCCGAGGTGGACGCGGTGGTCTTCCACGGCGGGCAGGAGTCGGCACCGCTGCTGATCGGCGTGGAGTAGCGGCCCGTCCGGGCGCGGCGGCGGCCGGCACGAGGCCCGGTTCGTCGGTCCCGTGGTGTAAACAGGGCCCTGATGGGCGCTCTCGATGAACCACTGACCAAACTCGTCGGCGACCGCACCGCGAAGGTGCTCGCCGACAGCCTCAAGCTGCGCACGGTCGGGGACCTGCTGCACCACTACCCGCGCCGCTACGTCGAGCGCGGCCAGCTCACCAGTCTCGACGAGCTGGAGATCGACGAGCACGTCACCGTGCTGGCCCGGATCGAGAAGGTCACCCTGATCCCGTTCCGCGGCCGCAAGGGCGACCGCCTGGAGGTCGTCGTCACCGACGGCCGCAGCCGGCTCTCGCTGGTCTTCTTCAACCAGGGCTGGCGGCAGAAGGAGCTCAGGGCCGGCGCCCAGGGCCTGTTCGCGGGCAAGGTCGGCGTCTTCAACCGCACCCGCCAACTGGTGTCGCCCGACTACCAGCTCCTCGACGAGGACGCGGGGTCGGACGCGGCGCGGCAGTTCGCCGGCCGGCTGATCCCGGTGTACGGCGCCAGCGCGCAGATGCCCAGCTGGAAGCTGTCGATCTGCATCGAGACCGCGCTCACCAAGCACCTCGGCGACGTCGGCGAACCGCTGCCCGCCGAGCTGCGCGAGCGGCACGAGCTGATCCCGCTGCCCGAGGCGCTGGAGCTGATCCACCGCCCGCTCGGCCAGGCCGACCGCGAGCGCGCCCAGAGCCGGCTGCGCTGGGACGAGGCCTTCGTGCTCCAGGTCGCCCTGGCCCGGCGCCGGGCCGCGGACTCCGCGCTGCCCGCCAAGCCGCGCAAGGCCCGCGAGGGCGGCCTGCTGGACGCCTTCGACGCCCGGCTGCCGTTCACCCTCACCGAGGGCCAGGAAACGGTCTCCGCCGAGATCGCCGCCGACCTGGCGACCGACCACCCGATGCACCGGCTGCTCCAGGGCGAGGTCGGCTCCGGCAAGACCCTGGTCGCGCTGCGCGCCATGCTCGCCGTGGTGGACGCGGGCGGCCAGGCCGTCCTGCTGGCACCCACCGAGGTGCTCGCCCAGCAGCACCACCGCTCGATCGTCGAGATGATGGGGGACCTGGCCGAGGGCGGCATGCTCGGCGGCTCGGACCTCGGCACCCGGGTGGTGCTGCTGACCGGCTCGATGGGCGTGCCCGCCCGCCGCCAGGCCCTGCTCGACATGGCCTGCGGGGACGCCGGGATCGCCATCGGCACCCACGCGCTGATCGAGGACAAGGTCCAGTTCCAGGACCTCGGTCTGGTCGTGGTCGACGAGCAGCACCGCTTCGGCGTCGAACAGCGGGACGCGCTGCGCGCCAAGGGCGAGCAGCCGCCGCACCTGCTGGTGATGACCGCCACCCCGATCCCGCGCACCGTCGCGATGACGGTCTTCGGGGATCTGGAGACGTCCGTCCTGGACCAGCTGCCGGCCGGCCGCTCGCCGATCTCCACCCACGTCGTCCCGGCGCTGGAGAAGCCCAACTTCCTCACCCGGGCCTGGGAGCGCGTCCGCGAGGAGGTCGGCAAGGGCCACCAGGCGTACGTGGTCTGCCCCCGGATCGGGGACGAGGAGCCCGCGGCCGATCCGAAGGGCGCGAAGAAGAAGCGGAAGCCCGCCGAGGAGGACTTCGAGGAGGTCGCCGACGTCGGCGCCGCGAGCGACGAACGGCGGCCCCCGCTCTCGGTGGTGGAGACCGCGCAGAAGCTGGTCGAGGGGCCGCTCGCCGGTCTGCGGGTGGAGATCCTGCACGGCCGGCTCGCCCCGGAGGCCAAGGACGAGGTGATGCGCCGGTTCGCGGCCGGCGAGGTGGACGTCCTGGTCGCCACCACGGTCATCGAGGTCGGCGTCAACGTCCCCAACTCCACCGCGATGGTCATCATGGACGCGGACCGCTTCGGCGTCTCCCAGCTCCACCAGCTGCGCGGCCGGGTCGGCCGCGGCAGCGCGCCGGGCCTGTGCCTGCTGGTCAGCGACATGCCCGGGGGCAGCGCCGCCCGCGCCCGGCTGGACGCGGTGGCGGGCACCCTGGACGGCTTCGAGCTGTCCCGGATCGACCTCGAACAGCGCCGCGAGGGCGATGTGCTGGGCCAGGCGCAGTCCGGGGTGAAGTCCTCGCTCAAGGTGCTCTCGGTGCTGGAGGACGAGGAGGTCATCCTCACCGCCCGGACCGAGGCCACCCGGCTGGTCGCCGAGGACCCGGACCTGACCGCCCACCCGGAGCTGCGCACCGCGCTGGAGAGCCTGCTCGACGAGGACCGCGCGGCCTACATGGAGAAGGGCTGAGCGGGCCCTCGGACGGGCCGGATTGTCAGACCCCCGGGAGAGAATGAAGGTGTTCAGGACGCACCCTCAAGGTGCGTACCTGGCACGACACTTGGGGGTCCTGCCATGGCATTCCGTCATCTCAACGAGCTCCCGCTGGGCGACAAGGTCTTCCGGATCGAACTCGCCAGCGACGACGACCGCGAGGTCACCCTCACCCTGACCGGCTGGCGCGAGGGGGCGGCGGCCTCGCCGCTCGCCTCGGGCAAGCTCCGCCTGCCGGTCGAGGACGTCGCCTCGCTGCGGATCGCGCTCAACCGCGCGCTGCGGGCGCTGGCGATCGTCGCCGACGTCTCCGAGCCCATCCCCGACCGCGACGTGCTGCGCGAGCTGTACCCCGGCCACGGCGCCCCCTGGGTGCCGCAGCACGAGGAGGAGCTGGTCCGGCGCTTCCACGACGGCGAGACCGTCGCCCGGATCGCCGCCCGCTTCGGCCGCACGCCCGACTCCGTCCGGACCAAGCTGCGCGAGCTCGGGCACGACCCGCGCCGCCCCGAGTTCTGCCCGCCCGACGGCTGCCTGTCCTGGTCCCGCTACGCCTCGCCGGCCCTGCTCGTACCCATCGGCCGCCCCCTGCCCGGCGTGCGCACCCTCATCGCCACCGGCGACGGCACCCCCCTCCAGGGCCCCGGCAGCGGCGA
>NZ_JBEORY010000097.1:0-19236 GCF_040302665.1 Kitasatospora sp. NPDC097691
GCCGAGGGCGGCGACGAGGTCGGGCGGGAGGGGGGCGGCGGGACCGGGGGCGGGGAGGTCGTAGGCGCTGAGGAAGTCGCCGAGGCCCGGGGCCTTGCCGCCGCCGAGGCGGTAGTGGAGGTAGGCGATGGGGGCGCCGTCGGAGGTGTGGGTGTAGACGGCGCCGACCGGGACGTAGTACCGGCCGACGCCGGGGTGCTGGGAGGGGTGGAGTCCGGCCAGGCGTTCGGCGCGGTCGCGGTCGGTCTCGTGGCCGGTGCGGCCGACGGTGAGCGCGTTCACGCCGCGCACCACGAGGGCGGCGGCGACGGACACGCACAGCACCAGTCCGACGGCGACGGTGCGCCGCAGGACGGGGCGGCCGTGCAGGGCGGGCCAGGAGTCGGTCACCATGCGCTCGGGTGGGCTGCCGTCCACGGTTGCTCGCTCCCCCTCGATCAGGACGTTCGATCCGACCATTGGATCAGGACGTCACAGTGTGCTCGACGTGGGACCGTAGTCGAGAGTTCCTCAGCCCAGGTAGGCGGGGGCCACCGCGGCCTTGGTGACCGGCTGCGGGCCGCCCGAGCCGTCGGCCGGGACGGTCCACAGGTCGGCACCGTAGTCGCCGGGCAGGGCGTAGACCAGGGTGCCGCTGCCGGACCAGAGCGCCTGGTCGTCGATGTTGCGCTGCTCGGCGGTGGCGGTCTCGGTCATGGTGGCGAGGTCGAGCACGTACAGCCGCCACGGGGCGTCGTCGGGGAGGCCGGGGACGCGCTTCTTGTACGCGATGCGGGTGCCGTCCGGGGAGAGGGAGGGGCACTCGACGTTGTCGTGCAGCGCGGTGAGGGTGCGGGCGGCGAGGTCGCCGCGGACGAGGTGGGTCTGTCCGCCGCTGGCGACGGTGGCGTAGAAGGTGTTGTCGTCGGCGAAGGTGACACCCCAGACGTTGACGTCGTGCGCCTGGGACGGGTGACCGTCCAGGATGACCGCGAAGTCCTCCAGGTTCTCCCGGAGGTTCCAGTCCCGGACGTCCACGATCGAGGTGCGGGTGGAGAAGTTGCTGCCCGCGTACGAGTCGCCGCTGACGAACACCGTCCAGGCGGCGAGGTGCCCGGACGGCGAGACCCGGGACCGGGTGGGGATGCCGGCGGCGGGGAAGGAGCGCCGTTCGCGCAGGTGGTCGTCGAGGATGACGGCCCGGTAGGTGTCCTCCAGCGCGCCGCGCTGGGCCTGCAGGCAGATGCCGGTGCCCGCGGCGGCGTGGAAGCGCAGGCACTGGACCCCGGAGGCGGTGCGGGGGCCGTCGGGGTGGTCGGCGGCGACGGTGGTGATCTCGTCCCGGTGCGGACCCCAGGCCATGTTGCGGAACAGCAACTGGCGCCCACTGGTGGGGACTTGGAGGGAAACTGAGCCCGACCGGACGGACGGTCCGCCGGGCTGGGCCTGGTCCCGGCGGGCGGTGCGGTCGGCCGCGTACAGGACGGCCCCGGTGCCGACCGCGCCGAGCAACACGACGGCGACCAGCAGGATGATCACCCTGGTCCGGTTCTGCAGGTTCACGAGGTCTCCTCGACGGCGACGGGTCCGGCATCGGGTGCGACATCGGGTGCGGTGACGGTTCCGGCGACGGGTCCGGCATCGGGTGCGACATCGGGTGCGGTGACGGTTCCGGCGACGGGTCCGGCATCGGGTGCGGCCGCCGCCCCGGTCGGGCGCAGCACCGCCGCCGCGCCGAGCACGCACAGCGCCAGCGTCCCCGCCGACCAGCCCAGCGCCGTCGGGCCGCCGACCGCGCCCCACAGTGCGCCGAACAGCAGCGAGCAGGCGAACCGGGCCAGCGCCTGCCCGGTGCCGACCAGGGCGAGTCCGGCGCCGCGCTGCTCGGCCGGTACGGCGTCGGCGGCCGCGGCCGCGAGCACCCCGTCGGTGGACGCGTAGAACGCGCCGTGCAGCACCAGTACGCAGATCACCGCCGGCAGTCCGCGCAACGGCGAGAGCAGCACCCCGTACGCGAGCAGCAGCACGCCGTGCCCGGCGAGGAAGAGCCGGCGGCGGCCGATCCGGTCGGCGAGTGCCCCCAGCGGGACGGCGAGCAGCAGGAAGGCGGCGGCCGTGCCGAGCGGCAGCAGCGGGAAGAGGGTGACGGACAGGCCCAGTCGGCGCTGGACGAGCAGGTAGAGGAAGGAGTCGCTGACGGTGGTCAGCCCGAGCAGGACGGCGCACAGGGTGAGGCGCCGGAGTCCGGGCAGGCGCAGGAGGGTGAGGCTGTCGCGCAGCGAGGGGGCTGGCGTTGACGGGTCGTCAGACTGTTGCCTGCTCGGCACGAACAGCAGCAGGATCAGGACGCCCAGGGCGGCGACGCACGAGCTGACCGTGAACACCGCGTCGTAGCCGTGCCGTTCGCCGCCGTCGGCGAGCAGGGGGCCGCCGGCCAGCCGCAGCACCAGGAAGGCGGTGAGCGGGCCGAGCAGGGCGCCGGCCGTGTCCATCGCGCGGTGCACGCCGAACGCCCGTCCGCGGTGGGCGGGTTCGGTGGCGAGGGAGATCATCGCGTCCCGGGGTGCGGTGCGCAGGCCCTTGCCGGTGCGGTCGACGGCGATCACCGCGCCGATCATCGGCACGGTATGGACGAGCAGCAGCAGCGGGCGGCAGAGCGCGGAGAGTCCGTACCCGACTGCCGCGACCGCCTTGTGGCGGGTGGCGCCGTCGCGGCCGCGGCGGTCGGCGAGGTGGCCGCCGGCTAGGCGGACGAGGGCGCTGAAGCCGTTCTGGATGCCGTCGAGCAGGCCGAAGCCGAGCGGGGAGAGGCCGAGCCCGGTGAGCAGGTAGAGGGGGAGGACGGCGGTGACCATCTCGGAGGAGATGTCGGTGACCAGGCTGACGGCGCCGAGGGCGACCACCGTCGCGGGGACGGCGCCCCGTCTCGCCGGTCCTGCGGCCGGGACGACGGGGGCCTTCGAGCTGCGGGAGTCCGCGACGTACACGGGCGTCAGTTCCAGATGCCGGTGATGTCGGTGGCGCCGGCCGAGTTGCCCGCGTGGGCGTCGAGGCCGGCCAGGTCCTCCAGGGTGTGCAGCACGTCGTAGTGGTTGTAGGTGGTGGCGGTGCTGCTGCCCGGGGCGACGTGGGCGCCGTAGACCAGGGTCGGGATGCGGTTGCCGGCCATCCCGTTGTCCTCGTCGAAGGTGACGACGAGGAGGCTGTTGTTGCTCTTGGCCCACTGCGCGTACCCGTCGAGGTTGCTCTGCAGCCAGGAGTCACCGGTGCCGACGGAGCAGTCGTGCATGTCGTCGCAGAGGTCCGGGACGACGAAGGAGACCTTGGGCAGGGTGCTGTAGTCGGTGGGGAACGCGTCCATGCCGTAGGCGCTGTCGGTGGGCACGTTGCCGAAGCCGAACCACGGGTTGTGCTTCTGCGCGTAGCTGTCGACGCGGCAGTCGGTGGCGCCCTGGGCGGGCAGGCCCTCGTTGTAGCTGGCCCAGGTCTGGCCGGCGGCGAGCAGTTCGGAGGCCAGGTTGGGCTGCTGCAGCGCGCCGACGGCCACGCAGCTGTCGTCGACGATGCCCTGAGCGCTGCCGGAGAACAGCATGTAGTAGTTGGGCTGGCTGGGGTGGGTGAGCGCGTGGGACTGGGTGAGCCGCGCACCACCGGCCGCCAGGGTGCCGTTGAGGTACGGGGCGGCGGAGCTGCCGATGACCTGCGAGTAGGCGTGGTTCTCCAGCACGACGACGACCACGTGGTCCGGCGCCGGCAGGCCGGCCGCGGTGTCGGCGGCCGCGCTGCCGCCCGCGGACCAGAGGCCCAGCGAGCCGGCGACCAGGCCGAGCCCGGTGGCGAGGGCGGCCAGCGGGCGGATCCTGCGGCGGCGGGCGGGGCGCGGCGCGGCGGACGGGGCGGTGCCGGGAACGGGGGCGGGGACGCCGGGGGTGCGCGGTCGTGCGGTGGCCATGGGGTCCTCCGGAGGTCGGGGCTGCCGGGGCGGGGGCGCCGAAAACAGTAGGAGCGCGGGGGTGTCGTGTACGGCACAAGACAAGTGAAGAACAGACGAACAGCTGCCGCGAGCGGGGCCGTCCGGTTCGTGGACGTGCGGCGTTCCGGTCGGCGAACCAGGGTCAGGTCGGCACGCCCGGGATTCCGCTCGCCGCACCCCGCGTTCCGGTCGGCACGCCCGGGATTCCGCTCGCCGCACCCCGCGTTCCGGTCGGCACGCCCGTGGTACCCCGGCCTGAGCACGCCCGTGGTAGTCCGGCCCGAGCACGCCCGTGGTACCCCGGCCCGAGCACGCCCCTGGTACTCCGGCCCGAGCACGCCCGGCGGCGGACGTCACACCGGTCGTGATTGACCCTCTCCGGCCGCCCGTGGTGGGATCGCGGGGGCCGCTGCCGAGGGGCCGGGAACGGCAAGGAGCGCGGTACGTGATCGGACTGGTCGCCATCGACGGGCCGGGCCGTCCGCTCGCCGACGAACTGCACGCGCTCTGGCCGGAGGGCAGCCACGTCCACCGGGCCTCGCGCGGCAACTGCTCCCAGCCGCCGGACGTCCTGCACTTCGCGCTCCGCCGGTACCGGGCCGTGGTCGCCGTCGCCCCGCTCCCGACCGTCGTCTCCCTGCTGACCGGCGGGCTCGTCGACCTTCCGCGCGGCACGGCCCTGCTCTGCCTGGACCCGCAGCGGCGCTGGGTGATCCCGATGGCCGGCGGGGACGCCGCGGAGGAGCTGTCCGTCGAGGTGGCGGCCGCCCTCGGCGTCACCCCGGTCCCCACCGGCCACGCGCCGCGGGTCGGGGCGCCCGGCACACCTGAGGCACCCGGCACACCTGAGGCACCCGGTACGCCTGACGCACCCGGCAGGCCCGAGGTGCCCGAGGACGCCCCGATCCTGCGGATCACCGACCAGGAGGACCCGCGAGACAGCGATCTGCTGGTGCTCCCGCGCACCCTCGTCGTCGGGGTCGGCGCCGCCGGCGGGGCCGAGCGGACCGAGCTGATGCGGCTGCTGGACGTCACGCTCAAGGAGGCCGGTCTGGCCCGCGGCGCGGTGGCCCGGCTGGCCACGGTGGCCGGCAAGGCGGATCATCCGGCGGTGCGCTGGGCCGCGTTCTGCCTGGGCGGGGTGCCGGTGGACGAGCACCCGGCGGAGGAGCTGGCGGGCGTGCCGGTGCCGAACCCGTCCGCGGCGGTCGGGGCGGCCGTCGGCACGGCGAGCGTCGCCGAGGCGGCGTCGCTGGCGAGCGCGCCGGGCGGGCGGCTGGTGGTCGCCAAGCGGAAGTCGGCGATGGCGACGGTGGCGATCGCGCGGGCGGCGTCGGTGCGCGGGCGGCTCGTACAGGTCGACCTCGGGTCCGGCGGGCCCGACCTGCCGGCGGCGGGCGTGCCGGGGGCCGACCTGCCATGGCCCGACGCACCGGAGCCGAACGTGCCGGCCGCACTGCGGGGCGCCTCGGCGGTGGTGGGGACCCCCCAGGCCCTCGACGCGCTCGCGGCGGTCGAGGCGGTGGCCGGACCGCTCCGGCCGACGACGCGGCGGATCGCGGTGGACGTCGCCGCCGGGACGGCGGCGGACGGCTCCGGGGCGCCACTGGACCCCGCCGGAGCCGCCGCGCACCTCGCCGCCCACGGACACGCCGTCGCCCTGGTCACCCTCGGCGACAGCGCCGGACTCATCGTGCCGCCCGGCCCGTACGAGCTCCACCACGTGCCCGGGCCGGCCGCTCCACCCGCACCGGCCGGCACCGACACCGACGCCAAGACCACCACCGACGCCAAGACCACCACCGGCACCGCCCACCCCACCGACCCCGCCCAGTACCAGGGAGACCCCGCGTGACCGCCCCCGAACCCGACCTGCGCCACCACGGCGACGCCGAGGTCCGCGCCGACGGGCTCGGCCTGATCGACCTCGCCGTCAACGTCCGCACCGGTACGCCCCCGAGCTGGCTGCGCGAGCACCTGGCGGCCACCCTGGGAGACCTCGCCGCCTACCCCGACCAGAGCGCCGCCCGCGCCGCGGTGGCCGCCCGGCACGCCCGCCCGGTGGACGAGGTGCTGCTCACCTCGGGTGCGGCGGAGGCCTTCGTCCTGCTGGCGCGCACTCTGACGGCGCGTCACGTCACTGTCGTGCACCCGCAGTTCACCGAGCCGGAGGCGGCTCTGCGGGACGCCGGACACCCGGTACACCGGGTGCTGCTCTCCCCCGGGGACGGGTTCCGGCTCGGCGCCGTCCCCGAGGAGGCGGACCTGGTCGTCCTCGGCAACCCGACCAACCCGACCTCGGTGCTGCACCCGGCCCGGGCCGTGGCCGCGCTCGCCCGGCCGGGCCGCACCCTGGTGGTGGACGAGGCCTTCATGGACACCGTGCCGGGCGAGCGGGAGTCCCTCGCCTCCGTACGGGACCTGCCCGGCCGGGTCGTCGTCCTGCGCAGCCTCACCAAGACCTGGGGACTGGCCGGGCTGCGCATCGGCTACGTGCTCGGACCCGCGCCGCTGATCGCCGAACTCGCCGCCGCCCAGCCGCTCTGGCCGGTCTCCACTCCGGCCCTGGCCGCCGCCGAAGCCTGCAGCACCCCGGCCGCACTCGCCGAGGCCGACCGGGCCGCCGACGAACTCGCCCGCCGGCGCGACCACTTGCTGACGGGCCTGGCCGCCTTCCCGCAGGTGCGGTGGTACGGCGAACCGGCCGCCTCCTTCGTCCTGGTCCGACTGCCGGACGCCGCCGCCGTCCGCGAGCGCCTGCGTGAGCACGGCTTCGCCGTCCGGCGCGGGGACACCTTCCCGGGCCTGGGCGAGGAGTGGCTGCGGATCGCCGTCCGGGACGAGGAGACCACCGACCGGTTCCTCAAAGCCCTTGAGGCGGTTCTCAGTTCAGCCTGAGCAGGTCGCCGGTCCGGATCCGACCGGGCGCCAGCACCTGCGCGTACACCCCCGCGCAGGGCAGTGCAGGCATGCCCTCCAGCGGGACCACCCGGTTCCGCTCGGCCGGGATGCGCAGGGCCTCCGGGCGGCGGGGCAGCAGGCCGTGCCGCAAGGTGGGGACGGCGCAGCGCGGGGTGGCCGCCAGGACGCGCAGGCGCAGCGTCGGACCGACGGCCAGTTCCCGCCCCACCCAGGCGTTCTCGACGAAGCCCTCGCCCTCGGTCCGGATCACCAGGTTCGGCCGGTAGCGCTCGGCCTCGCAGCCCGTGGCGCGCAGCGTCGAGGTGGTGATCAGGTGCAGCGGAGCGAAGTCGAAGAATCCTCCCTCGGGCGCGGCGCGACCCAACTCGCTGACGGTGAAACCGACTTCGGCGGCGATGCCGTGCGCCAGCACCTCCTCCGGCACGGCCCGTTCGACCCTCGCGCCGGGCGGACGTTCGGCGACCAGCGCGACCTTGCGGCCGAGCGCCTCGGACAGCCCCGCCTCGTCCGCGGCGCACCCGTCCGGCCCGGTGACCGCCACGCCGCCGTCCGCCGTGGCCACCGCCGCGTACCCGAGCAGGCCCGACCAGAGCCGGGGCTGCTTGGCGCCGGCCACCCGCCCGGTCGACAGGTCGAGCAGCGCCCACTCCCGGTCCCCGGCCAGGCCGCGGCCGGTGACGTCGGCCGCGGCCAGCTCCTCCCCCAGCAGGGACTTCACCGGGTAGCGCCGCAGCCGCTCGACCGAACCGAGGCCGACACCGGCACCAGCACCGACACCGGCGCCGGCGTCGAAGCCGCCGCCCGCGTCGGAGCCGCTCACTGCTCCTCCTCCGCCCATTCCCGGAGCGCCTCGAAGTGCAGCTCCCGCAGGCCGAAGCGGGGGTCGACCCAGAGCGCCACGGCCGGGGCCGGGTGGTTCGCCGCGATCCACTCGATGTCCTGCGGGCCGAGCTCGTCGTCCACCCAGACGAACGGCCGCCCGGCCGCCCAGGCGACCAGATCGCGGGTCTTCCAGTGCAGCCCGTCCGGATCCTCGCCGAACATCTCCGTCCAAGGGACGTAGGGGAGTTCCGGCAGCCCGACGTTCGGGCCGATCATGGCGTTCGCGTCGTCCGTCCAGGTGGTCGCCCACACCAGCTCGTACGGCAGCGTCAGCAACTGCGGCCCGTGCGCCGGGTTCAGCCACACCCGCAGCGGCTCCACCTGCTCCCGCGGCTGCGGCGCGTGGCGGGCCACCCACGACTCGGGGAGCAGCCGGTGGGTCCGGTAGCCCTCCGGCTGACGGGCCCCGGGCGCGGCGAAGGGGTTGAGCGGTCCGTCCACGTCCAGGAAGAGCAGCGGCTGTCCGGTCATGCGGCGGCCGCCCACTCCCGCAGGGTCGCGAAGTCGTCGGCCAGCAGGCCTATTCGGGGGTTGACGTGCAGGGTGAGCGCCGGCCCGGCGTGGTTCGCCGCGATCCACTCGGCGTCCTGCGGGCCGAGCTCGTCGTCCACCCAGACGAACGGCCGCCCGGCCGCCCAGGCGACCACGTCCCTGGTCTTCCAGTGCAGCCCGTCCGGATCCTCGCCGAACATCTCCGTCCAACGGATGTACGGGAGTTCGGGCAGGCCGATGTTCGGGCCGATGTGGGTGTTCGCCTCGCCCATCCACCCGGTGGCCCACACCAGCTCGTACGGCAGCGCCAGCAACTGCGGCCCGTGCGCCGGGTTCAGCCACACCCGCAGCGGCTTGACCCGGCCGACCGGGCGCTTGGCGTGCTTCGCCCGCGTCGCCAGCCTGGCCTGCGCCGCCGCCAGCCGCTCCTGCTTCGCGACCCACCAGGTGGGCAGCAGCCGGTAGGTGCCGTAGCCGTCCGGCCGCCGCTTCGGCGCGGCGTAGGGGTTGAGCGGTCCGTCCACGTCGAGGAGGAGCAGGGGCTGCTGGGTCATGCCATGAATTCTCGGTCCGGCGGCGGTGGTTGACCAGCGATTTGCGGGTCACGATCGGGCCCGGCCACGCATGCCCCGCCTGACGCGACGCCCCCTGTCCCGGCACTCCCTGACGCAACGCCCGCAGGCCCTCCCCCGGGCGGGGAAGGGCCTGCGGTGCGGATCAAGCCGGGATCAGACCTGGCCGGCCTTCTCCAGGGCCTCGCAGCAGGTGTTGATCAGGAGCCGGGTGACGACGTAGGGGTCGACGTTCGCGTTCGGGCGACGGTCCTCGATGTAGCCCTTCTGCTCCACCTCGACCTGCCACGGGATGCGGACGGAGGCACCGCGGTTCGAGACGCCGTAGCTGTAGACGTTCCACGGGGCGGTCTCGTGCTTGCCGGTGAGGCGGGACTGGATGTCGTCACCGTACTGGCTGACGTGCTCCAGCACCTTCTCCTGGGAGGCCCCGAGCGACTCGCAGGCGGTGATGATGGCGTCGTAGCCCTCGCGCATCGCCTTGGTGGAGAAGTTGGTGTGGGCACCCGCGCCGTTCCAGTCGCCGCGGGCCGGCTTGGCGTCGAGGGTGGCGTCGATGCCGAACTCCTCGGCGGTGCGGTAGAGCAGGTAGCGGGCGATCCACATGTCGTCGGAGACGGTCAGAGCGTCGACCGGGCCGATCTGGAACTCCCACTGGCCGGGCATGACCTCGGCGTTGATGCCGCAGATGGCCAGGCCGGCGTCGATGCAGCGGTCCAGGTGCAGCTCGACGATCTCGCGGCCGAAGACCTCCTCGGCGCCGACGCCGCAGTAGTAGCCGCCCTGCGGGGCCGGGTAGCCACCCTCCGGGAAGCCGAGCGGGCGGGAGCCCTTGAAGAAGGTGTACTCCTGCTCGATGCCGAAGATCGACTCCTGCGAGGCGTACTTCTCGGCGACCTCACGCAGCAGGGCGCGGGAGTTGGACTCGTGCGGGGTGCCGTCCGTCTCCAGGACCTCGCAGAGGACCAGGATGTGGTCGCCACCACGGATCGGGTCCGGCGTGACCTTCACCGGCTCCAGCACGCGGTCCGAGGCGTGGCCCTCGGCCTGGTTGGTCGAGGAACCGTCGAAGCCCCAGGTCGGGATCTTGTCGGCGTTCGGCAGGACGCGAGTCTTGGAACGGAGCTTCGCGGTCGGCTTGGTGCCGTCGATCCAGATGTACTCGGCCTTGATTGCCACGGCTTGTCCCTCGCGTTGCTGGGTGGTGGGTGCCCGCGTAGCGTCGCAAGCCGCCGTTTCCCGGTTGTTCCTCTCATGTAACGCGCATGTGAACCAACCGTCCGCATTGGCACGGTCACGGTGCGGGAGTGCCGGGGGTGGCACTCCCGCCTCGCGCGATGCACGCATCCCGCCTCGGGGACCCCGGGAGCCCCGCCGGAGTGTCCCGGGGACAGCACGACGGGGCCCCGACCACCACGGCGCCTCGGTGTCGACGCCTCAGTGCCGGCGGGCGTGCGCGGCCCGGCGACGCCGGGTGGCCCACAGCGCCGCCGCGCCGCCCCCGACCAGGGCGGCCGCCCCGGCGGCCAGCGGGCCGGTGGCACTGCTGCCGCCGGTGGTGGCCAGCCGCTCCGGCTGCGCGGACTTCTCCGCCCCGGCCTGCGGGGCTGCAGCGCGCGAGGTGGTGGTGTCGGCCACCGGCTGAGCGGAGGCCGCGGCGCTCGGGGCGTTCGTCACGGACGGGGCGGCCGACGGAGCGGAGGGCTTCTCGCAGCCCACCGAGGCGACGGTGACCTTGCCGCTGACCTTGGCGACGTTCAGGTTCAGCGGGTTCACCTCCACCTGCACCTCCAGGGCGGAGGCGGCGGCGGTGGTCGAGGTGGTCGTCTTCTTGGAGAACTCCACCGTGACGCTGCCGATCAGCGGCACGTCCACCTTGGTCGGGCCGTACAGGCCGACGGTGACCGGCTTGCCGAGCACGGTCAGCTTGGCCGGCGCGACCACGTCCGCGGTGGGCTGCCCGTCCACCGGGCAGGTGGCCTCGGCGCTCATGGCCTCCAGGCCGAGCAGGGCGGTGGCGGGCAGGCCGGGGGCGTGCACGTCGGCGTTGACCAGCTTCACGGAGGCGGTGGCGCCCTTGGCGTCGACGCGGGTCACGGACTTGCCGACGTCGGCCTTGACCAGGGTGACCGGGCCCTGCTGGTCGACGCCGTCCACCTTGGCGGTGAGGACGGAGCCTCCCCCAGCCTCCGGCCGGGGGGACCCCCATCGCTGCGCGGGCGACTCCACCTTGTTCAGCGCGATGTTCACCGGGACGTCCACCGCGTTGTTCAACAGCTTGACGTCCAGCGCGAGTTCGGCGGTGACGGCGCGGGCCTTGCCCGGGAAGGGCTCGGCCGACGGGGCGCCCGAGGCTGCCTGCGCAACGGGAGCGCCCGGGGCTGCCGGGGCCGCCTGGACGGGCCCGGCAGTGAGCAGCGTGCCCGCCGCCACCACGGCGGTGGTGGCGGCGACGGCGGCGGTTGCAGAAACGATTCGGCGAGCAGACAAGGCGGTACCCCCACACAGATGGAACGATGAGCCGCCAGTCTTCTCGAACAATCCGTCACACGAGCAACACGGAACGTCATTTCACCCGTTGGAGTGAGATTGACGTTCCGCGCTGACCCGACTCTGCTAGAAGTGGGCCTACGGCAGCCGCCAGTCCACCGGCTGCGCCCCCTGCCGCACCAGCAGCTCGTTCGCCCGGCTGAACGGCCGCGAGCCGAAGAAGCCCCCGCTCGCCGAGTACGGGCTCGGGTGCGCCGACTCGATCGCCGGGACCTCCCCCAGCAACGGCCGCAGGTTACGGGCGTCGCGCCCCCACAGGATCGCCACCAGCGGGCCGCCGCGCGCCACCAGCGCCCGGATCGCCTGCTCGGTGACCTCCTCCCAGCCCTTGCCCCGGTGTGCGGCGGGCTTGCCCGGCGCGGTGGTCAGCGCACGGTTGAGCAGCAGCACACCCTGCTGCGTCCACGGGGTGAGGTCCCCGTTGGACGGCTGCGGCAGGCCGAGGTCGGTGCCGTACTCCTGGTAGATGTTGATCAGGCTCGCCGGGATCGGGCGCACCTCCGGCGCCACCGAGAAGCTGAGCCCGACCGCGTGGCCCGGGGTCGGGTAAGGGTCCTGCCCGACGATCAGCACCCGCACGTCGGCGAGGGGCTGCTGGAAGGCCCGCAGCACGTTCGGGCCGGAGGGCAGGTAGGTACGGCCTGCGGCCAGCTCGGTGCGCAGGAAGTCGCCCATCGCGGCGACCCGTCCGGCGACGGGTTCCAGGGCGGTGGCCCAACCGGGCTCGACGATCTCATTCAGTGGACGCGGTGCCATGGTCGCCACCCTATCGGCCTACACCGACAGGGCGTTCGGCGGATGATCATGGCATCGAGGGCCCCCGCGACGAGCCGCGCGACGGCACCTGCGGCAGCCCGACGGACCCGCCCGATGGCCCCGCCCGAGGGGCCCCGCTCACCGCCGCGCCCCACCCTCAGCCGATCGGCTTCCCCCGCAGCACCACCAGCCGCGGGTCCGCGAGCACCCGGACGTCCGCCCGCGGGTCCTGCGCGTACACCACGAAGTCCGCCGGCGCGCCCTCCTCCAGGCCGGGCCGCCCCAGCCACCGCCGCGCGCCCCAGCTCGCCGCCGACAGCGCCTCGGCCGGGCTCAGCCCCGCCTTCACCAGCTCCGCCACCTCGTCCGCGACCAGCCCGTGCGCGAGCGAGCCGCCCGCGTCCGTGCCGACGAACACCGGGATGCCCGCGTCGTGCGCCGCGCCCACGGTGTCGTACCGGCGCTCGTGCAGCCACCGCATGTGCGCCGACCAGGCCGGGAACTTGGCCTCGCCGCCGGCCGCGAGGTCCGGGAAGGTCGCGATGTTGACCAGGGTCGGGACGATGGCGACGCCGCGCTCGGCGAAGACCGGGATCAGCTCCTCGGTCAGCCCGGTGGCGTGCTCGACGCAGTCGATCCCGGCCGCCAGCAGGTCCGGCAGCGACTCGGCGGAGAAGCAGTGCGCGGTGACCCGCGCGCCCTCCTCGTGCGCCGCCGCGATCGCCTCGGCCAGCGCGTCGCCGGGCCAGCAGGCGGCGAGGTCGCCGCGGTCGCGGTCTATCCAGTCGCCGACCAGCTTCACCCAGCCGTCCCCGCGCCGGGCCTCGGCCCGGACGTACGCGGCCAGGTCGCCGGGCTCGATCTCGTGCGCGTAGTTGCGGATGTAGCGGCGGGTGCGGGCGATGTGCCGCCCCGCGCGGATGATCCGGGGCAGGTCCTCGCGCTCGTCGATCCAGCGGGTGTCGGCGGCCGAGCCGGCGTCGCGGATCAGCAGGGTGCCGGCGTCGCGGTCGGTGAGCGCCTGCTTCTCGCTGGTCTCCGCGTCCACCGCGCCGTGCGCGTCCAGTCCGACGTGGCAGTGCGCATCCACCAGTCCGGGCAGCACCCAGCCGGTCACCGTGCGGACGTCCCCGGCGGTCGGCGGGCGGGTGAAGCTCACCCGGCCGTCCACCACCCAGAGTTCGTCCCGGACGTCCTCCGGACCGACCAGCACCCGACCCCGCACGTGCAGCACCGCGCCATCGCTCATGGCCGCACTCTACCGACGGAGACCTTCCGTGTAAGCAGCGAAGATGCGGCAGACTCGTTCCCGCACCGACCATCCCCGCAGCGAGAGGCCTTTTCAACGTGAGCGAGCGAAGCGAGCGAGCCATCGAGAGGTGCGCGTGGGCGAATGCCCCCGCTGAGCGCAGCGAGGCGGGCGCATGAGTCCCTTCCTCGACCTCCCCCCGCTCAGCGCCGCCGAGTTCGCGGCGATCGAGGACCAGGTGGCCGCGCTGCTGCACACCGAGGCCGACGTGATCGTCACCCAGGGCGAGGCACTCCTCCCCCTGGAGGCCGCGATCCGCGGCGCCGCGCACCCGGGCTCGACGGCGCTCAACATCGTCACCGGCCCGTACGGGCAGACCTTCGGCAACTGGCTGCGCTCCTGCGGCGCGACCGTCGTCGACCTCGCCGTCCCCTTCGACAGCGCGGTGAGCGCCCGGCAGGTGGCCGAGGCCCTGGACGCCGAGCCCGCGATCGACTTCGTCTCGCTCGTCCACGCCGAGGCGGCGACCGGCAACACCAACCCGGTCGCCGAGATCGGCGCCGTGGTCCGCGAGCACGGCGCCCTGCTGATGCTCGACGCGGTCGCCTCCGTCGCCGCCGAACCGCTGCTCACCGACGCGTGGGGCATCGACCTGTGCGTGATCGGCGGCCAGAAGGCGATGGGCGGCCCGGCCGGGGTCTCCGCCGTCTCGGTGTCCGAGCGTGCCTGGGAGCGGATCGCCGCCAACCCGGCCGCCCCGCGCCGCTCCTACCTGTCGCTGCTCGACTGGAAGGAGCGCTGGACCGACGCCGGCCGCGCCGTACTCCCGCACGCCCCGGCCCAGTTGGAGATGCTCGCGCTCGGCGCCTGCCTGGACCGGATCGCCGCCGACGGCCTGCCCGCCGTCATCGCCCGCCACCGCGCCGCCGCGGCCGCCACCCGGGCGGGCGTGCGCGCGCTCGGCACGCTCTCCCCCTTCGTCACCGAGGACGCCCACGCGGCCCCGGTCGCCACCACGCTGCGCACCCCGGACGGGCTGCACGCGGGCGAGCTCGCCGCCCGCCTCGACCCGGCGCTGCCCGTCCAGCCGGGCGGGGGCGCGCTGGCCGCCTCGATGCTCCGGGTCAACCACTACGGCGCCGCGGCCTCGCTGGACACCGTCCGTGCCTGCCTCGGCGGGCTCGGCGACGCCACCGGCGCGGACGCCGGGCCGGCCCTGGCCGCCGCCGAGGCGGCCTGGAAGGCGGCCGTCGAGGCGTAGGGACACAGCAGAGCGGCCCCCGCCTCGGGGGCCGCTCTCCCGTTCACCGGGCTCAGTGCCCGCCCGAGTCCACCACCTCGACGCCGCGGATGTTCCGCTCGATCTCCTCCGCCGGCAGCGCGACCGCCAGCGCCCAGTAGTAGATCACCAGGGAGAACACCACCACGACGAGGATGTCCCACCACAGCGGCAGGTTCCCCTTCGCGCCCTCGCCGAAGGTGCCCTGCCAGGAGGTGAGGCCCATGCCGACCAGGTAGACCGGCAGCCACTGCCCCGCCTTGAAGTCCATCCGCGGCGCGTTGGGCACGCCCTTCGAGACGGCGTAGGCGGAGTAGCCGCCGAGCAGCACGTACCCGATCACGATCGCCAGGCCCAGGCGCCAGAGGGTGTCCCAGCCGGACCAGTAGATGACCAGGCTCGCCACCACGAAGGCGATCGGCGAGATGACCGTGCCGCCGGGCAGGTGGTAGGAGCGCTCCATCCCCGGCAGCCGCTTGCGCAGGACGCCGAAGGCCAGCGGGGCACCCGCGTACATCAGCACCACCGCCGAGGTGATGAAGCCGACCAGCCGCTGCCAGCTCGGGAAGGGCAGGAAGCAGATCACGCCGGCGACCCACGCGATGATCAGACCGAGCCAGGGCACCGAGCGCTTGTCGGTGAACTGCAGGGCCTGCGGCGCGTAGCCGTTGCGGCTCAGGCCGTACGTCACCCGCGAGCTGGAGGTCATGTAGACCAGCCCGGTGCCGGCGGGCGAGATGATCGCGTCGATGAAGAGGATGGTGGCCAGCCAGCCCAGGCCGATCAGGGTGGCGAGGCCCGCGAAGGGCCCACTGATGCCGGGGTAGGTGAGCGTGCCCCAGCCGCCGGCGAAGGTCTCCGGCGGCAGGGCGCCGATGAACACCACCTGGAGCAGGACGTAGATGACCGTGCCGATCACCACCGACCCCAGGACGGCCCGGGGGATGTCCCGGCGGGGGTTGCGGCTCTCGCCGGCCCACTGGATGGCCTGCTCGAAACCGAGCAGCGCGAAGATCACCCCGCTGGTGCTGATCGCGGCGAGCACGCCCTTGGCGCCGTCCGGTGCGAAGCCGTGGACGTTGAAGTTGGAGCCGTGGAACTCGGTGATCCCGAGGGCGAAGATGGTCAGGATCGGGACGGCGACCTTCCACACGGTGGCCACGCTGTTGGTGTGCGCGAGGAGCCTGACGCCGAGGAAGTTGATCGCGACGAAGACGCCCATCAGCGCGGCCGCCACCACGAAGCCGGAGGCGGTGAGCGTCAGGTTCTTGTTCAGCAGGCCGTCCGCCCAGGACCAGTGCTGGGCGTAGTTGATCATCGCCTGCACCTCGATCGGTGCGATGGTCGCCGCCTGCAGCCAGGTGAACCAGCCGAAGGACATCCCCGCGAACCCACCGAAGGCGTAGTGCGGGTACCGCGCCGTCCCGCCCGCCACCGGGAACAACCCGCCCAGCTCCGCGTGCACCAGCGCCAACAGGATGATCGCCACCGCACCGACGCCCCACGACACCAACGCTGCGGGTCCCGCCGCCACCGCCGCCTTCTGCGCCCCGAACAGCCACCCGGAGCCGATGATCGCGCCGACCGAAGCCCACAGCAGCCCGGCGACCCCGACCTCCCGCTTGAGCCCGGTGTGCCCCGAGGCAACCGGCCCCGTGTTCGTATCGGAATGAGCCATGCCCGGCCGCCTCTCGTATCGGGGGAAATCCACCCCGACACTGCCGCAGCGCCGCCCTCTCCCCCTCCCCGAAACACCCGGCACCGGGCCCCCGTCAGCCAGACGGCGGAAGCGGCCGCCGGTGCCGACCGCTTCCCTTTCCCTGTAGCACATTGAAAGCTCCTACACAGCGATAGTCTCCTCGTCACGCCCCGCGACCAGCGGCTGCAGCTCCACATGGCCGTCCGTAACAGCGATCCGCCGACACCGCCCGAGAGAGAACTGCCTCAGTCAGCCGACCCGGCCGTTGGATCTGAATCCTTCTGGGTCGTCGCTTCGCCTTCAGCCACCGCAGTGGGCTCTACGGAATTCTCCCCACGCACTGTTCGCAAGACAGCAACGAGACGCAGGGCCTCAGTGAGCCCGTGGCGGAACGACAGCAGTAGAAACGTGAGTAGCGGGACCGTGAACACCGCCAGGGGCGCGGTGACGAAGGCCGGGAGACCGAACAGCCCGACTGTGACAGCCAGTGCGGTCGTGAGCAACAAGGCCGTGACCGTGGCGATGGCCAGCCTCCGTCCATCGGCGCGGTCCGGCGACTCCGGAGCGTTCGTTGGAAGCTCTGGGGGTTGTCCGATCGAACCCAGAAGATCGGTGAAACACCCATCCGCAGTCTGTTCAGCAATCGCCGATGCCAATACTGCGAGCTCTCGCGTGGCACGCTCCCGGTCCGGGAGCAACTGATCAGCAGTCCTTTCCAGGAGTGCTGCGACCCGCTTGGCATGATTGCGTAGCGTTGCACGGGTCCCTACTCGGGAACCGTAGTCGGTTGCCGCGCGGCCTGCCGCGTCGACCAAGGCTTGCCCCAGGGCCTGCGCTTTCACACTCAACTCGGCTGCCTCCGCGTGCCCAGCTCCGGGTTCGCAGAGCCGAGCGCATGCCCGGAGGACATCAAGCGCTGGGAGTACGGGCCCGAAACATGGCCTGAACCGAGCGCCGCTCCACGAGTTGCTGAGCGTGGAGAGCGCGACGAGTGCGACGGCGCCGGAACCCGCGATCAGTGCAAGCCCGACCTTCTGACCATGAGTCGGACACGGACCGAGCTCCTGGCCGGCCGCTGGAAGGTGTCCCCCAGGGGTGCATGCCCCCTGCATCGCCGCGAGAATCACCTGCGCGATTCCCCCTGCCAATAGGACAGCCATGAACAGCTTGGTCAGCCCCGATCCCGTGTAGTGATAGACCAGAGCTCGGCGCAGAAGACTCACATCAAGCGGTCTCCCGAGGACCGTTCGCAGATCCTTCGCCGCTGCGGCAGTGCGCTTCTCCACGGCCCGGTGATGAAGTCGCTGGAGCGGACGCCACAAGGGCGGCACGATCGACGGATGCTGAGCGAGCGTCATGCCCCCAGCATGCCGGTCTCCTACGACAGCCATCCCCCTTTCCTCCACCCACTTCGGCGTTCTGTCGACAGGCCGGCAGCCCGAACGCCACCCCACACCAGCCCTCTCCCTGGAAAGCCACACAACGGTCCCGCCCCGAGAGCCTTTCGGGGCGGGACCGTCAGCTGTTCGGAGGAATCGATCGCCGGTGCCGGCCGCTCCCTTTCCGCAGCAACGCGACCGGCGTGTCGTCCTGCGCCTCGACCAGCTGCCCGTCCCGCCGCACGATCAGCGGATACGCCTCCCCGAAGTCGGCCGCGACAGCGACCGGCCGCCAGGCCCGTCCGTCCCACTCGACCACCAGCCGAGGAAGGTCCTGGAACGGATGCAGGCCCTGCCGGTCCTCGGACACGAGCACGATCGCGTCCCGCGTCCCGGGCTCCCGGGACCGCCCGGCCCGGGCCGCGTACCACTCCGACAGTGACTCGTCGTCAGGAAAGACCACGGTTCGGACCCTCCGGCTCGGCATCGCTCCGAGGTTAGCCCGTCGCTCTACTTCGGTTCCTGGTTCAACACCGACAACCGCTGAGCGGCCCTCAGACGCAGCGCGGGCACCTCCGTGGGCTGCTCGGCCACCCACTCGACCAGCACGGCCCGCAGCCGTGCCGATAGGTCAAGGAAGTCTCGACCACCGAGATCCGGCGGCAGCGCGGCACGCAGCGCCTCGGATTCCTCACCCAGCTCCAGCAACCTCTTCAAGGCCCAGTGCACGGTCAGGAGCTGCACGCCGAGAGTGATGTGCAGGCTGTGTTCGCTCTCGGTGCTCTGCCCTGCGTGAACCCAACCCCGGGGGATGAACAGCACCTGCCCGGCCCGCAGGGTCACCTCGAAGTCCGGCTCCGCCTGTTCGAACCTCATCTTGTCCGCCGGGTCGAACCCGATCCTCGACCAGTTGTGGTGTTCGAGCGGGTTGACGAACACAGGCTTGAACACACGCCACCGCTTCGCGCCTTCGGTTTGTGCGATGAAGACGTGGTGACAGTCCCAGTGCTATCCGAAGCCCTTGGCCCCACCTGCCGGCGTGAGGTAGACGTTGCCGGTGACGGGGTGTCCGAGCTGAGTGGACAGGGCCTTGCAGAACGTCACCAGCGGTGGCCACGACCGATGCAGCCCGTTGAGGACCAGGGTGTCGGTGGGGTGGTCGGCGCTGGGGCTCTCAGCGGTCAGCACCCCGTCGCGAACCATCCCGAAACCTCCGGGACGCAGGTCCGGGTCGGCCAGGATCTCGCGGGCCGCCTGACGGCTGGCAAGCAGCCGCAGGTCGTCGGCGTCCTTGTCGTACACGGTCGGGGTGTCCGGCCACGCGTTTCGGAAGGTCTCCGGGTCGGCGACGAGGCGGTGCAGTGAGGTCATCATGGTGTGGTCCTCCTTTGCTCGGTACGGAGCACGGCGGCCGCCCTGCGTGGCAGGGCCCACCAGTCCGCAGCCGATCCGCGGCATGTGGACGGAGGCGCCGAGTGCGAGCGCGTGCTCGCCCAGGGTGGCC
>NZ_JBEORY010000098.1:0-18841 GCF_040302665.1 Kitasatospora sp. NPDC097691
CGCGGTGGCCGTGCCGGGCCGGTCGTAGGCCTCGATCCGGGCGAGGTAGGCGTCGAGCAGCGCGACGGCGGTGGTCTCGCCCTTCTCCAGCGCCGTGCGCAGGTCGGCGATGCTCTTCTCGACCACGTCGAAGGCGGGGTTGGGTGTGGGGGTGGGGGTCATGCGGGTGTCTCCACGGTGGTGCGGGTGAACGGGCCCGAGGCGCGCTCGGCCCCGGAGGTGCGGCGCCGGGCCTTCGGCCGGCCGCGGGGCGGGCCGACGGGAGCCGGGCGGCTGCCGGCTACAGGACGGCGGGCGCGAGCTCGTCGGCCGGCGGGCGGTCCTGGTCGATGTCGCCCATGCGGCGGTCGGGGCGGCGCGCGAGCAGGTAGGCGAGGCCGACGAGGGTGACGGTGGCGACGCCCAGTGGCGCCGCCCAGATCTGGTACCAGGGCGCTCCGGCCGGGGCGAGGACGGCGCGCGGCCAGCAGATGTTGACCAGTTCGAAGCCGGTCCACAGCACCGCGAGCAGATTGAGGGGGGTGCCGAGGCGCCCGTAGCGGACCGCGCCGGCGGGCGTCCAGGAGCCGCGCAGGCGGGCGACCAGCGCGATGAGGCAGATCAGGAAGAACGGTGCGAAGATCGCCGCACTGCCGAAGGTCATCAGGCTGCCGATGGCCGAGGTGCTCAGGCCCAGGGGCAGCGCGGCGCAGCTGATCAGCGTCGCGGCGATCAGGCCGCCGATCGGCGCCTTGTGCCTGTTGACCTTGCGCACCTGGCGCGAGAACGGGAAGACGTCGTCGCGGGCGAGGGAGTAGAGCCCGCGCGCGGCGCCGCCCTGGGAGGCCATCAGGCACGCGGTGAAGCTGATCAGGACGACGAGGACGAAGGGCTTGTCGGCCCAGCCGCCGAACGCGTGGGTGACGGCGGTGGTCACCGGGTCGAGGTCCTGGCCGGAGACGACGTCGGCGGGGTTCGGGTGCGCCAGCTCGACCGAGACCGCGTTGAGGATGACGACGAGCCCGACGCTGAGCAGGGACCACCACATCGCCCGGGGCACCTGCCGGGCCGCGTCCTTGGTCTCCTCGGCCGTCGACACGCAGGCGTCGAACCCGACGAACGCCCACCCCGCGACGGCCAGGGCGGCGAGCAGCGCGCCGGTGTCGCCGATGCCGAGTCCGGCGGGCGCGTCCAGGAAGTCGGTCAGCAGGGAGAAGCCGTGCTGCCGGAAGACCAGCAGCAGGGTGAGGCCCACGAGGACGGAGGCGACGGCTTCGGCGGCGATGCCGAGGCTGACGAACCAGCGCAGGAGATTGATGCCGCAGGCGTTGACCAGCGTGCAGAAGAGCACGAACCCGACCGAGACGAGCACCTGCTCGGTGGGTGTCGGAACGGCGCCGAAGAGCGCGAAGAGCCAGGGCGAGGCGAGGTAGGCGACGGTGGTGTTGCCGAACATCACCGCGAACTGCCACATCCAGCCGGTCAGCCAGGCGACGCCCGGGTTCGCCAGCCGCCGGCCCCACTGGTAGGCGCCGCCGGCCAGCGGCCACTGCGAGGCGAGCTCCGAGTAGACGGCCACGACCAGGCACTGGCAGAGCAGGCACAGCGGCAGGGCCCAGACCCAGGCGCCGCCGGCCACGCTCATGCCGACCTGCACGGCGGCGTACAGCCCGACGACGGGGCTGACCACGGCGAAGCCCATGGAGATGTTGCCGAGGACGCTCAGGCTGCGTCTGAGCTCCTGGCGGTAGCCGAGCGCGGCCAGCGTGTCGTCATCGGATGGGGTGTTCTCAGCCACGCGTTGTGCCCTCCTGATAAAACTAACTTTGTTAGCAACCGCTGCTGGTCTGGCACGATAGCTGCCGGAAACGGAGAACGGAAGAGGGGGTTCCCAGTGGGCCGACCGACCAGGGCGCTGCTGACCAGCGAAGGGATCGCACGTGCCGCGCTCCGGGTGGTGGACGAGGAAGGCCCCGACGGCCTGACCATGCGGGCGCTGGCGGAGCGGCTCGGCGTCAAGGCGGCGTCGCTCTACAACCACATCCAGAGCAAGGACGCACTGGTCGACGCGGTCTCCGAACTGGTCAACGACGAGATCGACCACACCCCGCTCGCGGACCCCGACTGGCGGGCCGGCCTCGCCGCGTACGCGCGCGGCTACCGCGCCGTCTTCCTGCGGCACCCCAACACCATCGCCCTGCTGGCCCGCCGCCGCGTCGAGGCCGACCGCGCCCTGCGCGGCTACGACACCCTGCTCGCCACGCTCGGCCGGGCCGGCCTCGACCCGGCCGACGCGGCGGAGACCGCAGCCGCACTCGACTACCTGGTACTGGGCTCCGCGCTGGAGACCTTCACCGCCGGCTTCACCCGCACACCGGACGCCTACCGGCCGGACTACCCCGCCCTCGCGGACTCACTGGAGGCCTCCTTCGCCCGCGGCGGCGCGTCGGACCTGGACGACCGGGGCTTCGAACTCGGACTCCGCCTCCTGCTCGACGGCGTCGAACACCGCGGACACGTCACGCCGGCCGACACCCCACCCGCCGGCACCCCACCCACCGGCACCCCACCCACCGCTTGCGTTCCCGACCCCACGGCCCGGTAGCGCCGGGCCCCGGCCCTCGATCGCGGGTGCCGAGCACGTCTCTGCGGGCTCGGTTCCGCCCGGCCGCCTTGCCCGTTGATCTCAGCTGTCGCCGCGGTCGGTCAGTTCGTTCAGCCTCTGTTCCAGGCTCTGCCGGTCGTTGTTCCAGACCGGGCCGAGAAAGGAGTCGACACCCTCCACGGTGACGGGCAGAGGCTGACGCCGGAGGTTCCCCTCGCCCTCCAGTTCGACGACTCCCTCCGGGGTGACGGTCATGGTCAGGACGTACGTGGTCCGTGTCCTGGTCCGGTAGACCCATCGGTAGGCGTAGGTGCGCCGGACCTTGCTCCAGTCGACCGGGCTCGCATCCCAGTCCCCCGCCTCCCACCGGACTTCCTCGTAGTGGCGCTCTGCGCCGTGCCAGAGGATCATCTGCGGTTCGGTGCGCCAGACCTGTTCGTCCAGGTACGTGCCGAGTGCCGTGGCCAGGTCGTCCCTCGCGGCGCGCAGCAGCCTCGCCGAGTGCAGTCCGGTCTCCAGGGCCGATGCCGAGACGAGCTTGCCCTCGTACGGGCGGTCATCCGGCTGTGGCTGCGGCTGCGGTTCCGATTTCACCGGCCGAGCCGCCGGTTGCTCCCGCACCTCCCGTTCCTCCCGGGCGTTCCGTGCCTTCGCGCGTCGACGGCCGAAGCGTCCCCACATGCGCCTGCACCCCTCCCACGGCAGCCGAACTGCCATCGTGCACCGCCGCCGCGGACCAGGACAAGACGGCCGGTCAGTGGCTGCCGTCAGGGCGGTGGACGGTGAGGCTGCCGTAGGCCTGCAACTCGCCGGGCAGGTCGCCGGGTTTGCCGCGCAGCGTGGCGTCCAGGAAGGCCAGGGTGGCCGCGGCGACGACGCGCGGGCTCTCGGTGCGGCCGAGGGAGCCGACGATCGAGGGCACGGGTGGCAGGTACAGGGGGCCGTCCATGAACGTGAGATGGGCGGCGCCGGGGATGGTCAGCCGGTAGCTCGTCGCCGTGCCGGCGGCGAGCGCCTCGGTGAGGCGGGGCAGGTAGCGCGGGTCGGTTCCCGGGGTGACGGCCTGGGTGAGGGCGAGCGTCGGCTGGTCGAGGGAGGGCGAGGCGGGGCCGTGGGGGAAGCCGTCCAGGTCGATGACGGCGTCGAACCGGCGGTCCTGCCGGGCTGCCTGCAGGGCGGCGGCACCGCCCATGGAGTGGCCGGCCACCGCGACCCGGCCGGTGTCCAGGCGTCCGGTCAGCGGGTCCGCGCTCTCGCCCCGGTCGACACCGTCCAGCCGGCCGAGGACGAAGCGGAGGTCGGCGGCGCGAACCGCCGTCCAGCCCGCCGCCAGCTCCTCGTCCTTCTCCGGGTCACCGGAGGAGGTGGTCTCGCCGGTGATCGTCCGGCCGTCGGCGAGGACGACCGCGGCGGAGTCGTACGGGTGGTCGAGCGCGGCGACCACGTAGCCGTGGCTGGCCAGTTCCTCCGCCCAGGCGGTGTTCTGGGTGCGCACTCCGCCCGACCCGGGAGAGAACAGGACGAGGGGGAACCGCCCCCCGCCGCCGTCCACCGGGGCGTCGAAGACCGAACGGGTGCGGGCCCGCGGGACACCGTCGACCAGGAAGCCCGGAAGGCCGACGCCGCGGGCGAGGGCCTCGGAGACGGTTCGCGCCTCCTGCTCCGTGCGGCCGAGGTACTGGGCCCGCTGCGCGCCCGCGGGGCTCTTCTGCGCGGGGTACCAGAGCTGGACCACGACCGTCCGCAGGTCGTGCGGATCCGGGGTGAAGGTCTCGGGGCGGTCCGGGTCGGTCCACTGCACCACGCGGGTGCCGACCGCGAAGTCGCCCGACGGCGCGGGGAACACGGGCACGGGAAAGGCCCAGGCGGCCACCGGGCCCGTGGCGACCAGGCCGACGCAGGCCACCGATCCCGGCAGCGCCAGCCACCGACGGGCCCGCCAGGCCGGCCGGCCTGGCCGGCGTCGCAGCAGGGGGGAGAGGGCGAACGGCAACGCGAAGGCGGCACCAGCCAGGACGGGCAGCATCTGCCAGCGGATCCCCGTCACACCCAGCACGATCACGGACAGCGTCAGAACCGCCCCCGCCGCGATCGTGACGCGTGGGCGCGCGGCGGGGGGAAGCCAGCGCGCCAGCACCAGCGCGACGGCACCCAGCAGGGCGAGGATTTCCAGGGGGGACATCTGTGGTCCCTCGATGATCTCGGTCACCCGGCCATGCTCGGCGCCGGGCGTGCGCCGCCACATCGATCCCGGGTCGCCGGCCCGTGCGACCGCGGTCGCAGTCGTGGCGGGGCCGCGTGCGACCGGAGCAGCGGTCGAGCGCGCCGGATCGGTGGCTGTTCTGCGACCACGGGAGGTGGCGGGCTCCTCCTGAGGTCGTATCCCGGCGCGGGGCCATCAGACGGTGGGCTCATGTGCTCCGCGGGGCCAACCGCCTACCGTGACAGGGCCGCGACCTGCCGGGCGGCGGGTACGTGCCGGGCAGTGCGAGGCGTACGGCCCCCGGACCCGACTCGGATCCGGTCGTACGCGGTGTCGGCCCCGCCCGGGGCCGGCCTGACGCCGAATCGACAGGGACGTGTGATGACCGAGGCGGCCGCGGAACCCGACAGCGCCCGCCTTGTGCGGGTGCGGGAGTGGACGCGGGTGTGGCTGCGGCACCGGGACCGGCTGCGGGTGCGGTGGACGGGGACGGCCTCACGGCTGACGGGGTACGCCCGCCCGGCCACCGTACGAGCGGCGCGGCTGGTGACGGCCGCCGGGCGCCGGAGCGCCCGACTGCCGCCCGTGGTGTGGGACTCGCTGCTGCCGGCGCTCCTCCTCCTCAACGTCGTGACCACACGCACGCCGCAGGAGCTTCCGGTGGCCGCCGCCCTCACCACCGCCCTCGCGCTGCCCCTGGTGTGGCGGCGCCGGGCCCCGCTCACGGTGTTCGGCGCCGTGACCGCCGCGGCCTTCGTCCAGTGGCTGATGGACGTCCAACTGCCGGCGGACATAGCCCTGTTGGTGGTCCTCTACACGGCGGCCGCGCACTCCGGCCGGCGCGGCGCGCTCGTCGCCGGTGCCGTCGTGGAGGCGGGCGTCCTGCTGGCGTGCCTGCGCTGGGCGGCGGAAGGCGCCTTCCTGACCCCGTTCGTCGCGGTCACCGCGACGGCCGTCGCCGCCGCCGTCCTCGGGGTGAACGCGCGGACCACCCGGGCCTACCTGGCGGCCCTGGTGGAACGGGCCGCACGCCTGGAACGGGAACAGGAGCAGCAGGCGCGACTGGCCGTCGCCGAGGAGAGGACACGCATCGCCCGGGAGATGCACGACATCGTCACCCACAACCTGTCCGTCATGGTCGCGCTCACCGACGCCGCGGTCTACGCGCAGCACCGGTCGCCCGACCGGGCCACCGCCGCGATGCTCCAGATCTCCGAGAC
Source organism: Kitasatospora sp. NPDC097691 (assembly GCF_040302665.1). Classification (NCBI taxonomy): domain Bacteria; kingdom Bacillati; phylum Actinomycetota; class Actinomycetes; order Kitasatosporales; family Streptomycetaceae; genus Kitasatospora; species Kitasatospora sp. NPDC097691. The sequence continues at coordinate 6,008 of NZ_JBEORY010000098.1, forward strand.
GGGCCGCCAGGCCCTGACCGACATGCGGCGCTCGTTGGGCATCCTGCGCACCGACGAACCGGACGCGGAACGCCACCCGTTGCCCGGCATCGCCCAACTGGAGGCCCTCGCCGACCAGATGGGCGCCGCCGGGCTGCCGACCCGCCTCGACATTCACGGCGGCCACAGCCACGTACCCGCCACCGCGCAACTCACCGTCTACCGCCTGGTGCAGGAAGCCTTGACCAACGCCCTCAAGCACACCCCCACCGGCACGCGCGCGAACGTCCGGATCCGGTGCTCGACCGGGACGGTCACCGTGGACGTCACCGACAGCGGCCCCTGCCCGCCACCGTCCGGCGCCACGCCCCCCGGCGCCACGCTCCACGGCGCCACACCGTCCGGAGTCGGACCCCCCGGCGCCACACCGTCCGGCCACGGCATCGCCGGCATGCGCGAGCGCTCGGCCGCCTACGGCGGGACGTTGCGGGCCGGACCGCTGCCGGGCGGCGGCTGGGGAGTGCACACCCGCCTCCTCCTCGGCAGCAGCGGAGCGACGTCCGCATGACGATCCGCATCCTGATCGCCGACGACGAAGCGCTGCTCCGCATGGCCTTCAGCACGGTCCTGGAGGCCCAGCCCGACATGGCGCCGGTCGGCGAAGCCGCCGACGGCAGCCAAGCCGTACGCCTCGCCCGGGAACTGCGCCCCGACGTCGTCCTCATGGACGTCCGGATGCCCGGGACCGACGGGATCGAGGCGACCCGGCAGATCGTCGGGACCGTCCCGCACAGCCGGGTGCTGATCCTCACCACCTTCGACCTGGACGAGTACGCCTTCGCCGGACTCAACGCGGGAGCCTCGGGCTTCCTGCTGAAGAACACCAGGCCCGAGGAACTGCTCACCGCGATACGCAACGTCGCGGCGGGCGACGCGGTGCTCTCCCCACGGATCACCCGCCGCCTGCTGGAGGACCTCCGCCCGCACATCCCCGACGGCGGCAGCGCCCACCACGACGAGCGGCTCGACCGGCTCAGCGCCCGCGAACGCGAGGTGCTCGTCCAGGTGGGCCGCGGCCTGTCCAACACCGAGATCGCGGCGACCCTGTACCTCGCGGAGGCGACCGTGAAGTCCCACCTGGGGCGGATCCTGCACAAGCTCGAACTCCGCGACCGGATCCAGGCCGTGATCTTCGCCTACGAGAACCGCCTCGTCCACCCGGCATGACACCGCCGCCGAAGGACACCGCCGCCCGCGGACGTCGCGACCCGGCCGACGCGGGCTGTCGGGCGGGCTGTCGGGCGGGGGCTACCGGGCGGGCGGCGTGAAGGCGGCCCGGACGATGCGCTCGGCGACCGGGTTCATGGTGGTGGACTTGGCGTCGAGCGCGTTGACCGAGTAGACGAGGGTGCGGGACAGGTCCCTGGTCGCCGCGATGAGTGTGCCGTAGCCGGGCCGCTCCCCGGTCTTGAGCCAGATGATCTGCCCGCCGCCCGCGTCGAAGCGCTGCAGTCCCGCACTCATCACGGCGCCCGGGATGTCCGGCACGGTGAACATCTCCTTGTCCAGGAGGGGTTGGGGGACGAGCTCTCCCCTGAACAGCGCGAAGAGGAACTTCTCCAGGTCGGCGGTGGTGGAGATCATGTCACCCGCCGCCCACCGGTCCGACATGTTCCACTCGGTCGCATCCACGACCCTGCCGTCCGCCAGCTTCTGGTAGCCCTCGTTGTGCGCGCCGTGGATCCGCGGGTCGGGGCCGTCGGGGAACGAGGTGTGCGACATGCCGACCGGGTCGAAGACACGTGTCTGCGCCTGGTGCGCGTAGGTGTCGCCGGTGATCTTCTCGATCAGCAGGCCGAGGACCGTGTAGTCGATGTTGCCGTACCGCTGCTTCCTGCCCGGGCCCTCGCCCGGCCCCCGGTAGGGGCCCTGGGCGACCGACGCCGCGACGACGTCCCCGGGGGTCAGCGTCTCGAAGCGCTTCTCGTACCCCTCGGCGTTCTCCGGGCCGAGGGAGGAGCCCGGCTGGAGCCCGCTGGTGAACGTGAGCAACTGCCGTACGGTGATGGGCTCGAAGGCGTCGCTCAGCAGGTGCGGCAGGTAGCTCTGGACGGTGCCGTCCAGATCCACCCTGCCCTCGGCGGCGAGCTGCAGCACGATGGTCGAGGTGACGACCTTGGTGGTGGATCCGGCCCGGAACCGAGCCCCTTCCAGGGCCTTGCGGCCGCTGTCCAGGTCACGCACCCCCGCGCTCGCGTGCCAGCTCCCGTTGCCGCCGACCCGGACGAGGGCCGCTGTCGCGTCCGGGCCGGGCAGCCCTTGGAGCGCGTCCTCCAGCGCCTTCACGGTCGGGCCGGGCAACTGACCCACCGTGCCCCGGGCGCCGGGTGCCGCGGCCACGGCGGGTGCTGCGGCCACGGCGGGCGCCGCGGCCAGGGGGCCTGCGCCGAGGCCCAGCACGAGGACGGTGGCCAGGGCGGTACGTGTGCGGATGCCCGTGCGGGCATTCATGCGGGTGCTCAAGGGACGCTCCGTGGTGTGGACGGGCTGTTCGTGCGGAGCCCATCCTGTCGAGCGAATCCGGCGGCCCGGATCGCCACCGAGGAGGGCGTCGACCCTGGCAAGACCCCAGGTCAACCGTGCCTCCCGACAACGGCGTTGTCGGGGTTCACCCCTAGAGGCCGGGACGAGGGGCGCCCCGGGCGGCCGTCGGCTGCAGCTCCGGATGAACGTCCAGGAGCTGTCCGGCCGATCATCTGTGACCATCCGGTGGACTGCGGCATGCAGCGCGACCGCCGGCCGAGGGCAGAGGGAAATTGGGTTGCCGCGGGCCGCCGTCTCGATCATGATCGCCCGCATGGACATTTGATGACTGCCACGTAGTACGTACCTGTCGCGCGATCGACCTCGGAGCCTGACGACCTGGCCCCGAGGCGATGGGTCGCGCCCCTCGTGAGCATCCGTCAGAGAGCGGGAGTCGCCGAGTGAGTTCGGCATGCCCTCCTGCTGAGTCCTGAAAGCACCCACCACACATGAATACCGACCGCAAGGCCCTGTGGGCCGTGCGTCAGTCCGCCCTGCCCACCGTCGTCCTGTCCTGCCCGGACTGTCCCGGCATGCGGCACCGCGCCTCGGGGAAGATCCGCGTCAACGCGAACGGCAAGCTGCTCGACGTCTGGCTGCTGCTGAGCTGCGCGACGTGCGACCGGACCTCGAAGGTGCCCGTCCACGAGCGCGTCCACGTCTCGACGCTGGAGCCGGCCCGGCTGGTGGCCTACGAGACCAACGACCCGGCAGCGGTACGGGAGTTGGTGATGAGCACGTCGCTCGCGGCGAAGAACCGGTACCGGCTCGACTGGACCGGGACGTGGGAGCTGGAGACCCGCATGCCGCTGTACGCGCTCGACGACCCGAACCCGCTCTCGGTGCAGGTGCGCTTCGAGCTGCCCGCGCCGGTCCGGGTGGAGCGGCTGCTCCAGCTCGGTCTCGGCCTGAGCCGGGCCGAGGTGCGCCGTCTGGTCGCGGACGGGCGCATCCGCCTGCCGTTCGCGCCGGACGCCAAGGCGCGCCAGGACTTCGAACTCACCATCCACGGACCCGGTTCCGTCGATGCGGCCAAGCACGCGAAGTCCCTCGATGCGCCCGACGCCGAACGCACCGACCTGGCTCGGATCGGGCTGCCGCCCGCACCGGGCCGGGAGCTCCCACGCCGGGCCGCGGGGCACGCCTAGGACCCTGTCCGTTCGATCATGAGCGGAGCCGGATGACGAGGGCGGCTGCGGTGACGGTCCCGAGGTAGACGTATCCGCGTTCGTCGTATCGGGTTGCGACCGCTCCGGCGTGCTTGAGCCTGTTGACGGCCCGTTCGACGGTGTTCCGGTTCTCGTACCGCTCCAGGTCGAATGCCGGTGGCCGCCCTCCGCGCGATCCCCTGCGCGGGGGGCGGCATGGGCCGGCGATGGCCGGCGTCATGCGGGCCGGCCGACGCCGAGTGGTCATCGGACACCAGCACCCGGGCCGACCGGCCTGCCGCCGTCAGGTGTCCTTCGGCGGCCGCCCGGAGTCGGCCCCGGCAGTGAGGTCCTCGATGTACCGCTTGAAGCGGCGCAGATCGCCGCGGACCTGGACGCCGAGCACGCCGAGCTTGTCGGCGGCCTTCTCGGCGAAGCCGGTGGGCTGGAAGTCCATGGTCATCGTCACCCGGGTCCGGGTCGCGTCGAGTGCCTCGAAGTCGACCGTTCCGGTGTGCTTCACGCTCTCGCCGGTGGTCCGCCAGGCGACCCGTCCATCGGGGACCCGCTCGATCACCTCGGTCTCGAACTCCCGGGTCAGCCCGGCGATCCTGGTCCGCCAGTGGGCATGGAGGTCGTCCAGCTGTCGGACCTCCTCCACGCCCTCCATGAACTTCGGGAAGTCCTCGAAGGTCGCCCACTGGTCGTAGACGACGCGGACGGGCACCTCCACGTCGATCGATTCCACCACCGTGCTCATCGGGCCTCGCCTCTCCACGCCGTCCTGTCGGCCGACCCGCCGAGCGGCTGCCGAACGGCGGCGGACGCGCGGGCGGTGTCCCTGCCAATCTGGGCCGTGTGCCCCGTGGCGGCAACCGGCGCGCCGGATGCCACGCGCTGCGGCCGGGCGACGACGACCGGACACGCGGAAATCCGGTTGACCGGGGGTGAAGGATGGAAGCGTGCTGTCCAAGGAACAGGCGATCGAGCTGGTCGAGTCCTACCTGGCGCGGGAGCTGCCGAACTGGACATGGGCGAGGCTGATCCCGGCGCTGGCCGTCTACGCCGTCGAGGAGTGGCCGGTCGGGTGGCTCGTCCACTGGACCTCGGCCGAGGGCGCCCGCGACCCCGCCAAGCGCGGGTTCCTCCACGGGGGCCCCTATCTGGTCGACCGGGAGGACGGGAGCATCCACTTCGTTCCCGCCTGCCGCTGGAGCGATGACTGGGAGGAGGACTACCTCTGGCAGGTCAAGGGCTTCAGGGCGCCCGATCCCCTCGCCGCCGACGTCCGCCGACTCGCGAACACCGTCGGCACCGCCGCCGCCATGCAGCACCTGCGCAAGCAGGCCCCGCGGGTGACCCTGCAGGAGGCCAGGACCTATGTGGCGGCCGTCAGGGACGGGAGCGAACCGTCCGAGGAACTGGCGAGCCTCACCCGCGCGCCGAAGCCGGGCCCGGACCCGGGCCCGATCCGGACGCTGGCCGGCCCGGTCAGGTAGCCGCATGGTCCGGTAGCAGCGCGGTCCGGCTGTACGGCCGGCGCCGGGGTGTCGTGCGGCCATGGCGCCCCCGCCGCGTCAGCCGCCCCCGCCGCGTCAGCCGACGGCGGAGCGGCCGGCGCTCACGGCCCGGTCGAGGTGGCGGGCGAGTTCGGGCAACTGCCGGACAGGGTCGCCGGCCGTGATGGAGCGGGGCATCGCGAGGGCGATGGCGCCCACCGCCACCAGGGCGAGACCTTCGCCGGGGGTCAGCCCGGGATCGTCGAGCAGCACCGCCCCGCTGAGCACCCGGGTGACCTCCTCGGGCACGCCGCCGTCGACGTGGTCCTCGTCGTCCAGGTCCCGGCCGCACGCGAGGACGGCCGCCGCGTACTCGGCTACCTGCCGACGGCCGGTACGGGCAGCCAGCTCCGCCACCCACACCGCCGCCCGGCCCGCCGCGGCCGCCGCGAGCACCGCCGCGGCCGCCACCCGCGCGCGCTGCTGCGCCACCGCGCGGTCCGCCTCGGCGAACCCCGCCGGGTCCTGCCGCGCGCGGGCGACCCGGGCATCCGCGAAGGCGGCCCGGTCGGCGGCGAACAATGCCAGGCCCGCGTCACCGCCATCGCCCTGGCGCCTGTCGTCGGGGTACGGGTCGCCGGGCAGGTAAGTCACATTCGTCATGCCAGGTGAACTCGCCAGCGGCGTCGAGGTCACGCCCGGGCGGGTCGCGCCGGTGGTGAACTGCCCTTCGGCAGAGGGCCGCAGGCCCGGATGCTCGTCGCCGTCGCCCGCACCCACGCCCCTGCCCCGGTGCCGACGACGCAGACGATCCGATGACTCGCGCCGCCGCTGAAGCCTCGCCCTACGCCTGGCCAGGCCCGCGTCCGGTCGGCTGGACCTCCTGCTCCTCGGCGGCGGTCTCGGCCTGCACGCCCGGACGCAGGCCCACCACCGCGACCACGGCGGCGGCCGCCATGATGGCCGCCATCCAGTAGAGGACGGTCTGGGTGGCGTGGGCGAAGTCGACCCGGAAGAACTGCGGGATGCTCGCGGTGCTCCCGCTCCCGCCGCTCTGCGCCTGGACCTGGGAGAGGTGGGTGGCCGTGGAGACCGCCTGCGCGTGCGGCAGGCCCTGGGCGACCAGGGAGTCGGTCAGCTGGGACCGCAGATCGGTGACCAGGACGGTGCCCAGCACGGCCAGTCCCAGGCTCGCCGCGTAGTTGCGGACCGTTTGGGTGATGCCGGTCGCCTCGCCATAGGACAGCCGGGACGCACGGTTGACCGCGTCCGTGCTGGAGGGGCTGAGCATGAAGCCCATGCCCGCGCCGGCCAGCACGACGTCCCACTGCTGCTCGCTGAAGCTCAGCGTGGTCGCGTCGCCCGCCCACAGGTAGAACCCGACCGCGGCCAGCACGCACCCGGTCACCACCGGCCGCTTCGCGCCGCCCCGGTCGAGCATCCGGCCGCCGATCTGCGAGGCGATCACGAACCCGATGAAGAAGTAGAGCAGGAAGATGCCGGCTTCCGAGGAGGAGTCGCCCAGCGCGATCTGCGCGTACTCGCTGGAGAAGAAGAACACCGGGACGAAGACCAGCATCGAGATGCCGAGCACCAGGTTCTGCACGGAGAACGCGCGGATGCGGAAGATGTCCACCTGGATCAGCGGCGAGGCGGTGCGCTTCTCGACGAGCACGAAGACGACCAGCAGCAGCACACCGGCCGCGATGCAGAGCCCGATCGCCGGGTTCGACCAGCCCCAGACCTGCGACTGCTGGAACCCGAAGACGCTCAGCGCGACACCACTGGCGATCAGGGCCAGGCCCCGGTAGTCCATGGGCGCCGGCCGGCTCTCCGTCACCGGCTTGGAGATCGCGATCAGCACCAGCGCGATCGCCGCCACCGGCAGGTTCACCCAGAAGATGGCCCGCCAGGTCCATTCGGTCAGGTAGCCGCCGAGGACCGGGCCGATCGCGGTCAGACCGCCCGCGATGCCGAAGAACAGGGCCAGCGCCCGCCCCCGCTCACGCAGCGCGAAGTTCTGCACCACGATCGCCAGCGCCGCCGGGAACATGATCGCGCCGCCGAAGCCCTGCACGGCGCGGAAGGCGACCAGCCACGCCTCGGCCAGGCTCCCGGTGGGGGTGAGGCCGCAACAGGCCGAGGCGCCCGCGAAGACCAGCACCCCGAGCACCACCATCCTGCGGTGGCCGACGGTGTCGGCCAGGCGGCCGCCGAAGGCGAAGAACGCCGCCAGGGTGAGCAGATAGGCGTTGACCGCCCACTGCACCCCCGTACTGGTCAGTTCCAGCTCGTGCTGGATGTTCGGCACGGCGATCGACACGATGGTCTGGTCGATGAAGGTCATCGCGACGGCGAAGATCATCGCCGCCAGCACCAGGTAGCGGGAGGATCCGCCGACGGGAGCAGTGCTCACGGTTCGCTCTCCCTCCGGGGTGCGTCCGCGCGGCGGGTGCCGACGGACCACCTGTGGGACGGGGCCGCTCCTGCCGGCGCGGACCCGGTACCTGCCGTTCGTTCGGCGGCCCCAATGCTATTCGCTCCGGGGCCGCTACCCGGGTCCCCGACGCGCGAGGTGGACGACGATGTCGGCGGCGATCCCGACCGTCTCCGGCACGGCCCGCGTGATCGCGTCGTACGCCTGCTGCCGCGTCGATCGCGGCAGTCGGAGGTAGGCCGAGACGGTCGACAGGTAGCCGACGCACTCGGGAGCGCTCATCGTCCGGGACGGACAGCGCTCGGCGGTGCCCTACGCGAGCTCCAGCAGGACGGCCGGCAGGCTGCCGTTCACGACCGTGTCCTGCGGCAGCGAGAGCCCGAAGAACTCGTCGATGACGCCCAGCGCGGCGCGGTGCACCTCCCAGCGGTCCCGCTCCGGGTCCGGCAGGCCGGCGGCGGTGAGCCGCTCCTGGAGACGGGCCGCCGTCGCGGGGTCGCCGTCCACTCCTTGGTAGCCCCAGGAGGAGTCCAGGTGGAGGTTGAAGGAGCTCAGCAGGCGGCCGTCGTGGAAGGCCGCGAACTGCGGCGGGACGGGCTTGCCGTTCTCCTCCTCGTATTCCAGGAGGAAGACGTGCGCGCCGCCGTGCGATATCGGGCCCACCGGGTCGAACTCGCCCGGCCAGCCGCCGTACGCGACCGCGTACGTCCAGTCGTCGAACCGGCCGAGGCGCAGGCCGATACCGTCGAAGACGCCGCCGTAGGTGTCGTCCATGAGCTCCAGGAGGGAGTCTCCGGTGTGCTCCCCGACTGGCACGACGACGTGCTTTCCGCCGTGCAGAATCGCTGCGAGGCGGTCGGCGAGTTCATCCACGGAGAGCCCGCGGGCGAGCACCACGTGGTAGCCCCCGAAGGCGATGGCCTGAGGAGCGGCGAGCCAGGTCGTTCCATCCGTCATGGCACCCATCCTGACCGGTCCCACTGACAATCCGCGTCCCGGTCTGCCGGCGGGCGCCGCCGGCTCGCGGAACCCGGCGAGGCCGCTCCCGTCCGCTCCCCTTCTCCTCGGGCCAACTCCTCGCAGGGCAAAGGCGATTCATTGCGGACGGGAAGCGGCCCGGTCAGGCGTTGCGCGCACTGGTGCGCGGGTGATGAGGTGGCGGGGTGACCGACCACGATGAGGCCTCCGCCGTGCGGCCGTCGACACTGGCGTGGGCGAGCCGACACCTGGCACCCGGCGAACGCATCGTCAGGACCGAGGCGCTGCACGGCGGGATCACCGCCGAGGTGCGGAGGCTGACCATCGGCACACGCGACGGCGGCACCCGTCACCTGGTGCTGCGGAGCTTCGTCGACCCGTCGTCCGCGGCGAGTGCCGAGGACTGGCTGACCCGGGAGTCCGGCGCCCTGACCGTGCTGGCGGGGACCGATGTGCCGGCTCCCGCGCTGGTCGCGGTCGATCCGAGCGCCGCGCACTGCGAGTATCCGTCGCTCCTCATGACCCATCGGCCCGGCCGGACGGTCCTCGACGACGAGGGGTTGGAGGCGCGCGTCCCGCTGCTGGCCCGCCAACTGGTGGCGATCCACGCGGTGCGACCCGTCGAGCGGCCCCGGGAGTACGTGGCGTTGACGACCGCCGAGACCGTCGTGGTTCCGAAGGGCGCCGACGCGGCGGCGTGGGCCGCGGCGATCGACGTGATCCGCGAACCCGCGCCGTCGTACGAAGGGCGGTTCCTGCACCGGGACTTCCAGCCCGGCAACGTGCTGTTCGACGTGCCGCCCGGACGGCCGGCGGGTGCGCGGATCACCGGCGTCGTCGACTGGGCGGCCGCCTCCTGGGGCCCGGCCGATCTCGACGTGTCGCACTGCTCCACCAACCTCGCGCTGCTGCACGGCCCGGCGTGGGGCCGGCGCTTCGCCGAGGCGTACGAGGAGGCGGGCGGCGTACTGGCCGCGGCCGCGAGCGAGCGGCTGTACTGGCGGGTGCGGGACGCACTGGCCTGCTCGGAGGAGGTGCGGTCGGTGGCGCAGCCGTGGCGGGAGGCCGGCAGGACGGAGCTGACGACGCGAGCCGTGGAGGAGCGGCTCGACGCCTACGTCACCGGCCTGATGGGCGGGCCCGGTGACGGGGCCGTGTCTCATCATTGAGCCTGTGGCCGGCGAAGGTGAGTCGATGGACGCGGCGTGGGAGCGGACTGGTCGGGTGGAAGACGTGACAGTCGGGGAGGCCGAGCAACTCGCTCGCGCCTACCTGCGCGGTCAGATCCGGGGGTGGACGGACGGCGGATGGACTCTCAGACGGGACGAGTGGGCGTCCGGAGAGGACGGGTTCGTGTTCGAGTTCGGCAGGGCCGGTGGGCTGCCGGCCGGCGCGCCGGTGTTCGTTGCCCGGGCCGACGGCCGGTGCCGCCTGATGCCGGTCATGGAGTACGCCAGGCGTCGGCGCCCTCGCGTCGGCGGGATCGCACCTGCTCCTGTCGCATCCCGAAGTCTGCCCGATGACTGATCTTGTGGCGGGTCGAGGAGCGACAACGGATGCCGCGTGGGCTCGGATACGGCCGTCGCTCCCGTAGTGGGAGGATGGCCCGATGAGTTCTCACCGTCGGGGGCAGCAGGTCCGTTCTCGCCGCAGCGCGGGCGCGGACGTCCCGGAGCGCCACCGGGCGGCGGCACCCTCCCTGGCAGACCTGGCAGACCTGGCAGACCTGGCAGACCTGGCAGCTGCGGCAGTCGTGGCTGCTGTGGGGGTGTGAAGCGTGCTGCCGTACGTGTACCAGGTCACCAAGTACGATCCTGCGGACCGCGACGAGCGGGGTGCCTACATCGGGGCGGAGGAGCCGGTCAGCGACCACGGGCCGGTCGAGGCCGCCTATCTGAAGGCGGTCGCCGCCTTCGCCGAGGACACCGGTGTGCGGCAGCTGGCTGTCCGTGAACCCCAGGTCGCGTCCCGCCTCGCGCACTTCGGGCTGGAGCCGGCGGTCGAGGGCGGCGGTCTCGGGGGACTCTTCCCGCCCGACCTGACCGGCTACCACGACGGGGCATCCGTACCGGTGCCGGTCGGCCTGGAACTGGTGCGGGCGATGCTCCGCGACAACGGCGCCTGGTGCCGTCTGGAGGTCGAGGACACCTTCGCGGTGCACGTCGGCTGGGACCAGTACGTCTACGTGGGCAGCGCCGTGCCCTGCGAGGCGGCGCTGGCGCGCACCCGCGAACTGGGGCTCTACCCCGAGCCGTTGGAGGCCTCCCCGTACGACGCGGCGCTCGACGAGCCCGGTGTGCAGCGCCCCGCCGACGACGACTTCTGGGCACGGGTGCGCGCGTGCGTGGCGATGCGTGAGGCGGCGATCCTGGAGGAGATGCACCTCGACAACGCCTCCCGCTGGCACCGGCTCGGCGACGGCTCCCTCGAGGCGGTGCGGGCGCGGCTGACCCCCCGTGCCCGGCTGGCGGTCTGGCCGGACCTCTCCACCGACGTCGGCGCCGTCCTGGCCGGTCTCCCGGACGAGGGCCTGCTCGAGTTCGTCTGGGAGGACCAGGACGGCCGGATCTCCAGTGTGCTCGCCGACGAGGACCAGTTCCAGGCCGCTTCCGCCCTGGTCGCCGGTGCGAGGGCCGCCGCGCTCCTGTCGGTGTACGTGGACGAGCGCACCCCGCTGTTCACGGCCGTGCTGCCCGACAGCGACGGTGTCGTCCGCGCCCGGTGGCGGACCGAACCGACTCCGAGCGACCGGGCCTGGGCCTTCCTGAGGACCCTGCGCCGCGGTCAGACCGTGACCGGCACCGTCACCGGGATCGCCGACTTCGGCGTCACGTTCGTCGACATCGGCGGCTTCACCGCGATGATCAACCTTCCCGAACTGTCCTGGCGCCCCGTCGACCACCCCGGCGACGTCGTCGCGGTCGGCCGGCAGGTCACCGCGGAGGTGCTCGATGTCGACCTGGTGCGGGAACGGGTGCCGCTGTCGCTCAAGGCACTGCAGGAAGACCCGATGCTGCAGATCGCGCAGCAGGTCGGCCGGACCGTCACCGGAGTTGTCACCAGGCTCGTGCCGTCCGGTGCGTTCGTCCGCATCGAGGACCGGACGGACGGCTTCGAGGGCCTGGTGCACACCAGCGAGCTCGCGGATCCTCCCGTCGCCGGCCCCGAGGGCGCCGTCCGGGTCGGCGACCGGCTCGTCGTGAAGATCATCGAGGTCGACCCGGCCCGCCGTCGGATCATGCTGTCGCAGACCCGGGCCCACGACCCGAGCGCGCAGGAGCACGGCCGTCCCTGACGGCGTCTGGCACGTTCCTGACATTCTGTCGATTATGACTCGACGTGGCCGGGGGCGGGTCAGCGAGAATCGCTCTTCTCGGCACCCCGCGGTCGGCCCTGTGCCGCAGCGCGACCCAAGTGCCGTACCAGCCCTCTTGTTGACCATTCATCACGTTGAAAGTCGAGATGTCGATATGAGTATCAAGGTAAAGCTCGTTGCCGCCGCGGCCCTGACGGCCGCCGTCACCGGCGTGCTCGCCACCCCCGCCGTCGCCGCCCCGGCCGCTCCCGTCGTCGCCGCGGCGCCCGCTGCCCCCGTTGCCGCCACCGCTCCCGAGGCGGGCAGCAGCTCGGTGACCGAGGAGCAGTGGCTGGCCGATGTCACCGCCGCGATCGCGCCCGCCCGCGCCTACGTCGACCAGCGCATCTCCCAGCCGTCGGGCGGGAAGCCCGCGATCGTCTTCGACATCGACAACACCACTCTCGCGACGCACTTCCACCCGTTCGCGATGCCGGGCATACAGCCGGTGGTGGAGCTGGCGCAGTACGCCCACTCGCGCGGGGTCGCGATCATCTTCATCACCGCCCGGGTGGACTTCATCGAGGCCATCACCCGGTCCAGCCTGCAGAGCGCGGGCTACACCGTGGACGAGCTGCACGGGCGAGGCATCGGCGACCTCTTCAAGTCGGTGCAGCAGTACAAGACGGATGAGCGGATCAAGGTCGAGAACGAGGGCTACACGATCATCGCCAGCGTCGGCAACAACTGGACGGACCTGAACGGCGGCCACGCCGAGCGGACCTTCAAGCTGCCGGACTACGACGGCCTGCTCTCCTGACCCACCTCGCCGGGGCGCAAACCCCGGCCGTGGAGTGGGTGGCCTTCGGGTCGGCCGTCGCGGTCGCGCCGTCCCCCGCCGCGCTGAAGCCGAAC
>NZ_JBEORY010000099.1:0-15849 GCF_040302665.1 Kitasatospora sp. NPDC097691
TCCTTCGGACCGCCTTCCAGCGGACCCTCCGGGCTTCGTTCTTTCGTGTTTCCAGCTTACCAGATGTTTTCCGCTCCGTTTTCCGGAGTTTCATTTATCCGATTTCCCGAACTGGCCGGGGTCACTTTCGCGACATCCACCACGTTAGCGCATTCCGAGTGTCACTCGAAATTCACGCTCACACCTTGTTGACGAAAACGCCAACTGACCCATGTGAATGGGTTACGAGGAGTGAGAGTGAGTCTTGCCGAACGGGGTGGCCGCTCCAGCGACTCGTTCAACACTAGGCCACCTGGACGACATCGTCAAACGTCGAGGGCCGGATCTGTCCAGATCCGGCCCTCGACGCTCGAAGTCGCAGCTCAGAGCGGGTGCGCTTTCAGCCAGCCGAGTCGGTCGGCCGGCATACGGCCGGTCAGCCGGCGGAGACCAGCTCCGCCGCCGCCAGGTTGCGCTTGCCGCGCCGCAGCACCAGCCACCGGCCGTGCAGCAGGTCGGCCTCGGTCGGCACCGCCTCCTCGTCCGTCACCTTGACGTTGTTGAGGTAGGCACCGCCCTCCTTGATCGTCCGGCGCGCGGCCGAACGACTCGGCGCCAGTCCGACGGCGACCAACAGGTCGACCACCGGCTGGAGTTCGGAGACCTCGGCCTTCGGCACCTCGGCCAGGGCGGCCGCCAGGGTCGGGGCCTCCAGGTCGGCGAGGTCGCCCTGGCCGAACAGCGCCTTGGACGCGGCGACCGCGCGCTCGTACTGCTCGGCGCCGTGGACGAGGGTGGTGAGCTCCTCGGCGAGGGCGCGCTGGGCGAGACGGGCGGCGGGGCGCTCGCTGGTCTCGCGCTCCAGCTCCTCGATCTCCTCCTTCGAGCGGAAGCTGAAGATCCGCAGGAAGTTGGAGACGTCCCGGTCGTCCGCGTTCAGCCAGAACTGGTAGAAGGCGTACGGGGTGGTCAGCTCGGGGTCGAGCCAGACCGTGCCGGACTCGGTCTTGCCGAACTTGGTGCCGTCGGCCTTGACGATCAGCGGCGTGGCCAGCGCGTGGACGGACTTGCCGTCGGCCTTGCGGATCAGGTCCGTGCCGGCGGTCAGGTTGCCCCACTGGTCGCTGCCACCGGTCTGCAGGCTGCAGCCGTAGCGGCGGTTCAGCTCCAGGTAGTCCATGCCCTGCAGGATCTGGTAGCTGAACTCGGTGTAGCTGATGCCCGCGTCGGAGTTGAGCCGTCGGGCGACGGCCTCCTTCGCGATCATGTTGTTGACCCGGAAGTACTTGCCCACGTCGCGCAGCAGGCTGATCGCCGACATCCCGGACGTCCAGTCCAGGTTGTTGACCATGCGCGCCGCGTACGGGCCCTCGAAGTCGAGGAAGCGGGAGATCTGGCCGCGCAGGCGCTCCACCCAGCCGGCCACCGTCTCGGGGTCGTTGAGCACGCGCTCGGCGGTGGGCTTCGGGTCCCCGATCAGGCCGGTGGCGCCGCCGACCAGGCCGAGCGGGAGGTTCCCCGCCTGCTGGATGCGGCGCATCGTGAGGATCTGCACCAGGTTGCCGAGGTGCAGGCTGGGGGCCGTCGGGTCGAAGCCGCAATAGAACGTGACCGGGCCGTCCGCGAACGCCTTGCGCAGTGCGTCCTCGTCGGTGGACAGGGCGATCAGCCCACGCCACCGCAGCTCGTCGACGATGTCCGTCACGGTCACGCTTCTCCTTCTGTCGGGCGTCCGCCCGTTTGCGGCCCGGTTCGGTCGGGCCCCGGGTCGGTACGACTCCAGCCTGATAGAGCCTACGCGGTTCCGGCCAGCGAGTTTTCCCCGAGGCACCCCCTCGTTTTCTCCGCGGCACCCTCGCGGCTTCGGCACCCCACTCCCCCGGGCCCCTCCGCGATACCGGAAATTCCGTTGTTCGTCGGCTGCGGGCCCGTTCAGAGTGGTGTCACCGCCGTGCGGCGGCAGTGACGTGTGTGGAGACGGTCGTGCCGCCGTGGCACGCCCGCGGGAAGGGTGTGCCGAGTGCGCAACACGCTGGTTCTGAATGCGAGCTACGAGCCCCTGACGACGGTGTCGCTCCAGCGCGCCGTCGTCCTGGTGCTCCAGGACAAGGCGGTGGTGGAGCAGGCGCATCCGCTGCGCTCGATCCGGGGGACGGGTGTCGCCGTCCCGGTCCCGAGGGTGATCAGACTGCAACGGTACGTACGGGTGCCGTTCCGACAACAGGCTCCGTGGTCGCGGCGGGGTGTCCTGGCCCGGGACCAGCACCTGTGCGCGTACTGCGGCCGGCGAGCCACCACGGTGGACCACCTGCACCCCAAGTCGCGGGGTGGAGCGGACAGTTGGCTGAACACCGTGGCCGCCTGCGCGGAGGACAACCAGCTCAAGGCGGACCGGACGCCGGAGCAGGCCGGGATGAAACTGCTGCGGCGCCCGTTCGTGCCGACCCCGCAGGCCAGCCTGATGCTGGCGCTCGGTCTGCGCGGCTCGGAGGCGCGGGAGCTCGCCGACTGGCTGCCGCCGGTGCCGGGCCTGCCCGTCCCGGCGGCGTAGCCACCCGGCCGGGAACCGGGGAGTGGCCTCAGCCCTTCGCCTGGTACCCGGCCGCCGTGCCGTAGTTGGCCGAGTGCTCGGGCACCACGACCACCTGCCCACCGCCGATCAGCACCCGCCCGGAGATCAGCAGCGAGCCGGTCCCGGGCGGGAAGTTGCCGCCGGTCGCCTCCTCGCCGCCCGCCAGCGGGAACCGGGTGAGGTGGGCGGGCTGGTCACGGCGCTCGTCGGCGGCGATCACCAGCGAGCCGCCGTCGATGCCGACCGCCCGGACGGTGCCCTTGGCGGACGCCGGGACCTTCCAGCGCTGCTTGCCGGTCTCCAGGTCGTAGCCGACCGCGGCCACCGGCCCGCCGCCGTTCGCCGGGGTCAGGGTGGTGACCATGGTGCGGCCCTCGAAGAACACCTCGGGAGTGGCCGCGAAGGCGCCGCGGGCGACGTCCAGCCGGCCGCCGTCCGTGACCACCGGGATCTCGGCGGCCGGGTCGCCGGCGGCGCCCCAGGCGAACACCCGGTCGTTCTCCGGCTTGTCGCCGGTGGTGAGGACCACGGCCGGCTCCGCGGACAGCACGGTCACCGTCTTCGGCTGGTTGTTCAGGCCTCGCCACCAGCCGACCTTGCCGTCCGCGATGTTCAGCGAAACGGCCTGGTCAGCGGGCGTCGAGTCGGCGCAGGAGGAGGCCACCAGCACGGTCTTGCCGCTGACGCCGCCGGAGAGGGTGCAGAACTTGCCCTGCCCGGTGTACTGCCAGACGTCCTTGCCGTCCGCCGACTCCCAGGCCACCACGTGGTCGTCGCCGATCGCGACCACCTTGTCCTCGGTGACGCCGACCCGTGCGGAGTAGGCGCCCTTGGTGTCCGCAAGGGTCTTGGTCCAGGCCGTCTTGCCCGTCTTGGTGTCCACGGCGGCCACCAGCGTGCAGGGGCTCTTCGGGTCCGCCTGCGGACGGAACAGCACCGCGCCCAGGCCAGCCTGGTTCACGCCCGCCGACAGCCCGCACGGGACGGCCCCGGCGGCCGGCGGCTCCACCGACCAGGTCGGCTTGCCGCCCGCGCGGTCGTACGCGTGCACCCCGGAGCCGTCGGCCCGGACCACCGCGTCCGCCATCAGCCAGCTGCCGACCAGGGTGTCGTCACCCGCGGGCTGCCCGGCCGCGACGGGCTGCGCGGACCACGCCCGGGAGTGCGCCACGGTGAACCCGGTCTCGCCGCCACTGCTGGCGGCCGCACTGCCGCCGCCTTCCGCACCGACCATCAGACCGGCCGTGACCAGCACCCCCAGCGCGGCCACGCCGGCGCCGGCCCGCACCAACAGGGCCTTGCGGCTGGGCACGTGCTCCCCGGTCAGCACCGCGTCGGCGGCCTTCCGGGCCTTGGCCGACAGCGAGGAGCCGGACGCCGAACCGGACGCGGGCCCGGAACCGGAGCCGGAACCGCCGTCACCACCCCGGCGGGAGGCCGACCGGGACCGCGCGGCGGACCTGGCCCCGGCCGCGGGCTTCGGGGCTTCCTCCGCGGTCCTCCCCGAGGCCTTCTCCGGCCCGGCCGGCGCGGGCTCCGGCCCGGGCTCCTCGACGTGCACGTAGCCGTCCGCCGAGTAGTCCGCTCCCGCCGGGACGTACAGCCCCTCCCCGGCGTGCTGCTGCGCGGCGGCGTACGGGGCGTACTGCTGCGCGTGCTCCGGGAGCGGCTGGTACGGCTGGTACGGCTCCTGGCCGCCGTGCTGCCCCTGGACGTAACCGCCCTCGACGTACCCGGTCTGCCCGTAGCCGCTCTGCGCGTACCCGCTCGGGTCGTAGCCGGCCTGCCCGTGGCCGCCCTGGTCGTAGCCGGCCTGCCCGTGGCCGCCCTGGTCATAACCGGCCTGCCCGTGCCCGCCCTGGTCGTAACCCGCCTGCCCGTAGCCGGCCTGGTCGTACTGCTGCCAGTGCGCCTGCTCATGTGCCTGCTGCTCGTAGTACCCGCCGCCCTGCCAGTCCGGCTGGCCCTGGGCCTGCTGTCCCTGGCCCGACTGTCCCTGGGGGTGCCACGGCTGCTGCCCGGCGTGGGCGTCTCCGAAGGGCTCCTGCGCCATCCGTTCCGTCCCTCCGCCCGCCTGCCTGCCGATTGCGGCAGTCAGCATCTCACGCCCGTCCGGAGGGACGACCCGGGCCCTCGGCGTACGTTCCCGCCGGCCGGCCCGACGGAATCAGGCCGCGGACTCGGCGCGCAGTGCCTCGTCGATGCGGGCGGCCAGGGTGAAGTCCAGGCCGGTGAGGCCGCCGGCGCTGTGGGTGGACAGGACGAAGCGCAGGGTGCGCCAGCGGATGTCGATGTCGGGGTGGTGGTCGAGTGCCTCGGCCTGTTCGGCGACGGCGACGACCACCCGGATCCCCGCGGGGAAGTCCGGGGCGTCGGCGCTGCGGACGATGCCGTCCCCCTCGCGGGTCCACTGCGGCAGCGCCGCCAGGGCCGCCGTGATCTCGTCCTCGCTCAGCCGTGCCCTGCTGCTCATCGCTGCGCTCCTGCTCGGTCGTCGGTGCTCTGGGGGCCCGGGGTTCTCCGGGGTGCCGGGGTCAGGCGGCCTTCCGACGCGGACGGGCCACCAGCTCGCCGCCGCAGTTGGGGCAGGTGCCGGCCATGGCCTCGGTGCATTCCGGGCAGAAGGTGCACTCGTAGGAACATATCGAGGCAGCGCCGTCGGCGGTCAGCGACACCGCGCAGCGCTCGCAGGTCTCACGCATCTCCAGGGCCATGGCCTACTCCTGTGACTCTCGTTTGATCCGACATCCGTATGGCCTGATGGCCTCACGGCCTCATGGCCTGGCGGCCGTTCACGCCGTCAGCAGCTTGGTGACCGCCGCGAGGCCGACCACCACGATCACCCCGCGCAGCACGGCCGGCGACAGGCGGCGGCCGACCTTGGCGCCGACCAGACCGCCGACCAGCGAACCCACCGCGATCAGCCCGGCCGCCGCCCAGTTCACGGTCGAGGTGAACAGGAAGAACAGCGCGGCGACGGCGTTGACGATCATCGCCAGGGCGTTCTTCACCCCGTTGATCCGCTGCAGGTCCTCCTGCAGCAGCATGCCCATCAGCGCCATCAGCAGGACGCCCTGCGCGGCGCCGAAATAGCCGCCGTAGATGCCGGTGAGGAACACCCCGGCCAGCAGCGCCGGGCCGCCGTCCGGGTCGCCGCCCGGCCGGCGGCGGGCGGCGACGGCCTTGGCCACCCGGGGCTGGATCACCACCAGGACGAGCGCGAGCAGGATCAGCACCGGGACGATCGCGTCGAAGGCCGCGCTCGGCAGCTTGATCAGCAGCAGCGCGCCGAGCAGCCCGCCGAGCAGTGAGGCGGTTCCCAGGCGCAGCACCCGGCGCCCCTGGTCGGCGAGTTCGCGGCGGTAGCCGATCACGCCGCTGAGCGAACCGGGGACCAGGCCGAAGGAGTTGGAGACGTTGGCGGTGACCGGCGGGATCCCGACGGCGAGCAGGACGGGGAAGGTGATCAGGGTGCCGGACCCGACGATCACATTGATCATCCCGGCGCCGACCCCGGCCACCAGGACGGCGATCGCCTCCCAGAACGTCATGGGTCACTCCTCCTCTCGGTCCTGTCCGAGGGGATCATGCCGGACCGCCCGCCCGACCGACCAGGCCCGCCCACCATTCGGGACGCACACCACACCGCCGCGAACGGCACCGCGAAAGCCCCGAGGGCCCGCCGCCGTACGGAAGACGTACGGCGGCGGGCCCTCGACGGAGCACGGTTCAACCACTCGCTCCAGGCCGGTCCACTCCGGCTCGGTCCACTCCGGCTCGGCTCACTCCGGCTCGGTCCACTCCGGCTCGGCTCATTCCAGGCCGGTTCAGTCCAGGCCGGCTCACTCCGGGTCGATCTTGGGGAACTCCCGGGTCGGGTCCACCCGGGGACGGGCGGCGCCCTTGTCGGTGTCCACCGGCCGCGGCCCGGACGCCGGGTCGATCGGCACCTGGGTGGCCGGGGCCGGCTTCGGGACGCTCGGCACCGCGACGGCGCCGCCGTTGACCCCGCCGCCGTTGCCGGTCAGGCCGTTGAAGGCGCCGCCGAGGCCCTTGAGCGCGTCGCCGACCTCGCTGGGGATGATCCAGAGCTTGTTGGAGTCGCCCTTGGCCAGCTCGGGCAGGGTCTGCAGGTACTGGTAGGCGAGCAGCTTCTGGTCGGCGTCGCCGTCGTGGATGGCTTCGAAGACCGTCCGGATCGCGGCCGCCTCACCGTCGGCGCGCAGCACCGCGGCCTGCGCCTCACCCTCGGCCCGGAGGACGTCCGCCTGCTTCTCACCCTCGGCCTTGAGGATCTGCGCCTGGCGCTGGCCCTCGGCGGTGAGGATCGCGGCGCGCTTGTCCCGGTCGGCGCGCATCTGCTTCTCCATCGAGTCCTGGATGGAGGTCGGCGGCTCGATCGCCTTCAGCTCGACGCGGTTGACCCGGATGCCCCACTTGCCGGTGGCCTCGTCCAGGACGCCGCGCAGACCGGCGTTGATGACCTCGCGGGAGGTCAGGGTGGACTCCAGGTCCATCGAGCCGATGATGTTGCGCAGCGTGGTGACGGTCAGCTGCTCGATCGCCTGGATGTAGCTGGCGACCTCGTAGGTGGCCGCGCGGGGGTCGGTGACCTGGTAGTAGATGACGGTGTCGATGTTGACGACCAGGTTGTCCTGGGTGATCACCGGCTGCGGCGGGAACGGGACGACCTGCTCGCGGAGGTCGATCCGGTTGCGGACGCGGTCGATGAACGGGACGACGATGTTCAGTCCGGCGTTGAGCGTCCGGGTGTAGCGGCCGAAGCGCTCCACGATCGCCGCGCTGGCCTGTGGGATGACCTGGATCGTCTTGATCAGCGCGATGAAGGCCACCACGACCAGGACGACCAGGACGATAAGGACGGGTTCCACGGACTCTCCCCTAGACGACCAGGGCGGTCGCGCCCTGGATTTCGACGACGTCGACCTGCTGCCCGGGCTGGTACACCTGGTCCGGGTGGAGCGCACGGGCCGACCAGATCTCGCCGTTCAGCTTGATCCGGCCGCCCTCCCCGTCGACGGTTTCCGCGACGACCGCGGTGGCGCCGTGCAGCGCCTCGATGCCCATCTTGATCTGCGGGCCCTTCTGCAACTGCCGGTAGGCGATCGGGCGGACGAAGACCACGAGCGCGACCGAGACCACGAGGAAGGTCACGGTCTCCAGGACCACTCCCCCGCCCAGCCCGGCCACGCCGGCGGCGGCCAGCGCTCCGACCGCGAACATGGCGAACTCCGGCATCGCGGTGAGAACCAGCGGTATGCCGAGCCCTGCGGCGGCCAGGAGCCACCAGATCCAGCTGTCCACACGTCCATCCTAGGGAGCGAAGGCCTTCGAGGCGGACAGTTCCCGCAGGTCGAGGGGCGGAAACCGGTCGCACGTGCGACCGGTTCCGGCGGCCTTGCGCGGGACGTGCGGAGCGGGGGCGGAGCGGGGGCGGAGCGGGGGGCGGAGGAGCGGCGGACGGGGCCTCAGCCCAGCGGCAGGCCCTGGGCCGACCAGCGGTCGCCGTGGCGCTCCAGGGTGAGCGGCAGGCCGAAGCACTTGGAGAGGTTACGGGCGGTCAGCTCGGTGTCGATCGGGCCGGCCGTGAGCACCTTGCCCTGGCGGATCATCAGGACGTGGGTGAAGCCCGGGGCGATCTCCTCGACGTGGTGGGTGACCATCGCCATCGCCGGGGCGAACTCGTCCTGGGCGAGCGCGCCGAGCCGGCGGACCAGGTCCTCGCGCCCGCCGAGGTCCAGGCCGGCGGCCGGCTCGTCGAGCAGCAGCAGCTCGGGGTCGGTCATCAGGGCGCGGGCGATCAGGGTGCGCTTGCGCTCGCCCTCGGAGAGGGTGCCGAACTTGCGGCCGGTGAGGCCGGCCATGCCGAGGCGGTCGAGCAGCGCGAGGGCGCGGGACTCGTCCGACTGCTCGTAGCTCTCCTGCCAGCTCACCGTCATCCCGTAGGCGGCGGTGAGCACGGTCTGCAGGACGGTCTGCTCGGCCGGCAGCTTGTCGAACATGGCGGCGCCGGCCAGGCCGATCCGGGAGCGCAGCTCGAAGACGTCGATCTCGCCCAGCTTCTCGCCCAGCACGGTGACCTTGCCCGAGGTCGGGAACAGGTACGAGGAGGCGATCTGCAGCAGGGTGGTCTTGCCGGCGCCGTTCGGGCCCAGGATGACCCAGCGCTCACCCTCGGAGATGGACCACGAGACCTGGTCGACCAGCGCGCGCCCCTCCCGGACCACGGATACGTCCACCAGCTCCAGCACGTCGCTCATGCCTACGCCTTCCCCAAAAACAAGATTCTCGGCCGTCGGTGCGGGCGGCACGCCGACTCCGGCAGCCGGTGGGCACGGGTGGGTGCGCCGCACACGCATGGGCAAACCTACGCCACGCGGATGACCGCCGATTCCGTAGGCTGGCCGGATGCTCGCGACTCCTGCCGACAATCCGTACGAAGAGCCCCGTTCGGGGCGACTGGCCGCCTGGGGCAACGCCCTGATCGCGGGCCTGGTGCCGCCCGACAACGCCGCCGCGGCCGTGCTGGGCGCCGACGAGAGCCACCGGGTGACCGGGCTGCCCGGCGACGAGCCGGGCGAGCAGCACGGGCTGACCTGGGCGCTGGGCCGGCTGCGGGTGCTGGGGGTGAAGGGCCTGCGCCTCGCGCTGCCCTCGGCCGGGCACCCGCTGGGGCTGACCGGCCCCGCGCCGTTCAACGAGCGCGCCATGGCCGCGGGCGAGGCCGTCCTGGCGGTGGGGGCGCCGCTCGGGCTGGTGCCGGAGGTCGAGGTGTTCGGCCCGCCGGGGGACCGTTCCGCGACCGTGCTGTGGCGCTGCTCCGAGGTGAACGACACACCGCCGGCGGACGTGCCGTCGCTGCACGAGGCCGAGCGCGAGCTGGCGGACGGGCTGCGCGAGGCGACCGTGCTGCTCACCCGGCTCGACGTGGCCGGCGCCGGGCCGGAGGCGCTGCGCGCCCTGGAGGCGTACCGCCGGCGCGGGAACGCCGAGCTGCTGGCGCCCGGCTACCCGCCGCGTGCCGTGCGCGTGCTGGAGTCGGCCCGGCAGGTGTCCGCCCTGCTGTCGATCGCCTCCGGGGGCCACGGCGCGGCCGTCAGCGCATCCGAGATGGCCGCGCGGCAGTCCGTCCTGGCGCCGCTGCGGCGCACCGCCCGACGGGCCCAGGTGGCCGCCTACAACGCCTTGGTGGACGAGCGCGAGGCCCGCTGAGGGCTCGCGGGACGGCCCCCGTACCTGGCCGGAATCCGACCCCCCGCGTGCACCGGACGCCGGCCCGTCCGACGGTGGGCGCCACCGGGGCGGGCCCGCGGTGTCAGCGCCACGGGTCCGCCTCGGCCAGGGCCAGGCGGCGGGCGGACCAGCCCAGCTCCTCGGCCGCCTCCGCCGGCGACGGGCTCTGCGCCAGCCGGACCCGCAGCGCCTGGGCGGCGGCTTCGGCCGTGGCCTCGGCCCGGCGCAGCCGGTCGGTCACCGCCTCCTCGACCACGGCGGCCGGCAACGCGAGCAGGGACTCGGCGCCGTACGTCGGGTGGCCCTTGAACTCGCCGTCGGACCGGAGCACCCCGGCCTCGGTGAGCCGGTGCACGTCCTCGGCCACGACCGGCGGCCCGGTGGCCCGCACGAGGGTCCTGGCGGCCTTGACGGCGCCCACCCGGGGCACGGCGCCCAGCCGGGCGACGAGCTCCGCGGCACCGGCCCGTAGACCGTGCGCGGCTCCCCCGTGGCGCCCCCCTCGATGCGGTGTCAGCGCCCACCCTCGCACACCCCACTGACAGCTCATCAGGTTCCCGGGGCCGCGTCCCGGGTCTCGCCGTTGCGGACGGCCCAGAGCGCGGCCTGGGTGCGGTCCGCGAGGTCCAGCTTCATCAGGATGTTGGAGACGTGGGTCTTCACCGTCTTCTCCGACAGGTGGAGGCTGCGCGCGATCTCCCGGTTGGAGCGGCCGTCGGCGATGTGGCCGAGCACCTCGCGCTCGCGTTCGGTGAGGGTGCCGCCGCGGCCCTGCGGCGCGCGCGGACCGTCGTCGGAGAGCAGGGCCTCGGCCAGCTCCGGCTGGAGCAGCACGTGGCCGGCGTGCACCGAGCGGATCGCCCCGGCCAGCGCCTCCGGGTCCACGTCCTTGTAGACGTACCCGGCGGCGCCGGCCCGCAGCGCGGGGACCATCGTGCGGTGCTCGGTGAAGCTGGTGACGATCAGGATCCGGGCCCGGCTGCCCTCGCCCTTGAGGGTGCGCAGCGCCTCGATCCCGTCGACGCCGGGCATCTTGAGGTCCATCAGGACCACGTCGGGGTCGAGTGCGCGGGCCCGCTCGACGCCCTCCGCCCCGTCGGCGGCCTCCCCGACCACCTCGATGTCGTCCTGGACCTCCAGGAAGGTGCGCAGCCCGCGCCGGACCACCTGGTGGTCGTCGACCAGCAGGACGCGGATCGACGGTGTGATCTCAGGCACCGGGGACCTCCATCTCGACGAGCGTCCCCCGGCCGGGGGCCGACTCCAGGGTGAGCGTGCCGCCGACGGCGGCCGCACGGTCGCGCATCGAGGCCAGGCCGAGGTGGCGGCCGGCCCGACGGACGGACTCGGGGTCGAAGCCGCGCCCGTCGTCGCGCACCCGCAGCACGGCACCGCGCGCGGGCGTCCCCGCCAGGGTGACGGTGACCCGCCCGGCGCCGGAGTGCCGCAGCGCGTTGTGCAGCGCCTCCTGGGCGACCCGCAGCAGGGCGGCCTCCTGGGCGGGCGGCAGGGCGCGGACGCCGTCGGCGGCGAAGGCGACGTCGGCGGTGTGCGCCCGGTCGAGGAGCTGCACCTGGGAGGCGAGGGTGGCGCTCAGCCCGTCCTCCTCCAGCGCGGCGGGGCGCAACTCCACGACGACGGCCCGCAGTTCGTCGGCGGCCTCGGCGGCCAGCCGGGCGACCTCGGCGAGTTCGGCGCGGGCCCGGGCCGGGTCTCGGTCGACGAGCTTGGCGGCGGCCTTCGCGGTGAGGCGCAGCGAGAAGAGCTTCTGCGAGACGGCGTCGTGCAGGTCGTGCGCGATCCGGGCGCGCTCGCCGGCCAGGGTCAGTTCGCGGCTGCGCTCGTACAGCCGGGCGTTGGACAGGGCGAGCGCGGCGTGGGCGGCGAGGATCCGCAGCAGTTCCTCGTCGTGGTCGGTGAAGAGGCCGCCGCCGCGCTTGTTGGCGAGGAAGAC
Source organism: Kitasatospora sp. NPDC097691 (assembly GCF_040302665.1). Taxonomy (NCBI): domain Bacteria; kingdom Bacillati; phylum Actinomycetota; class Actinomycetes; order Kitasatosporales; family Streptomycetaceae; genus Kitasatospora; species Kitasatospora sp. NPDC097691. Next base: position 11,760 of record NZ_JBEORY010000099.1, read on the forward strand.
GACGCCCAGCACCTGCGGTTCGTCCTCGGCCGCGTCGGTGTCCAGGATCGGCATGCCGAGGAAGGCGTCCATCTCGGGGTGGGCGGAGGGCCAGCCGCCGAAGGAGGGCGCCCGGCGGACGTCGGCGAGGCGGATCGGGCCGGTCTCGTGCAGCATCGCGGCGAGCACGCCGTGCTGGCGCGGCAGCGGGCCGATCGCCCGCCACTGCTCGTCGGTGACGCCGTCGACCACGAACTGGGCGAAGCCGCCGTGGTCGTCGGGCACGCCCAGGGCCGCGTACTCGGCGCCGAGCAGTTCCCGGGCGGAGGCGGTGATGCGGCGCAGCACCTCGCGGACCTCCAGGTGTCGGCTCATGGCGAGCAGCGCCTGGCTGACGGCCTCGATCCCGGACAGGCAGGGGTCGCAGGCGGGCAGCGGGCCCTGGTGGGCCGGGTGGTCTCCGGTGGTGCTGGGCATACCGCCAAACTACCGCCGCGGCCGGGGCGGTCGCGTCCGCCTGCGGCCGGGGCGGACGCAGGTCCGGGGACCTAGGCCGCTGGGCCCGACCGGAGCCGGTCCCGCGGTTCGGGCCGGCGCCCGCGGTCCTCCGGTCCGGCGCCGGGCGGTCAGCGGAGCGGACGGGCGAACGGAGCGGACGGGCGAACGGCGGAGGGACGAACGGCGGAGGGGCGGCCCTCCCGTTCGGGAGGGCCGCCCCTCGGCGGTTCAGGACGGGCTCGGCCCCTCCGGGCTCAGCCCTTCTGCATGACCTCGGGCTCGTGCCGGCGCTGGAGCCGGGTGACGAGGATGCCGATGAGGACCGAGATCACGATCAGCACGCCCGCGTCGATCGCCCACTGGGCCACCGCGTGCTTCCACAGCGGGTCGTAGTCCGGGTGCTGGAAGTCCTTGTTCCAGGGGCCCATGAGCTTGGACAGGTCGAGCGTGGTGGAGACCATGCCGGTGCCCCAGCGGGCCGGCATCAGCCAGGCGACCTGCTCCAGACCGGGCTTGCCGAAGATCTGGAAGAGGCAGCCGGTGAAGACGACCTGGACGATGGCGAACATGACCAGCAGCGGCATGGTCTTCTCGGCGGTCTTCACCAGCGCGGAGATCATCAGGCCGAACATCATCGCGGCGAAGCTCAGCAGGATCATGCCGATGGTCATCTCGATGATCGGCAGGTTCTTGACGATCAGGCCGTGCTCGGGGAGCTTGCGCGGCAGGAAGCCGACGGCGGAGATGATGGCACCCTGGATCACGCTGAAGAAGCCCAGCACGATGATCTTGGACATCATGTACGCCGACCGGGAGAGCCCGGTGGCCCGTTCCCGTTCGTAGATCGCCCGTTCCTTGATCAGTTCTCGAACGGAGTTGGCGGCGCCGGAGAAGCAGGCCCCGATCGCCAGGATCAGGAGGATCGTCGCGGCTCCGCTGTTCAGTCCCAGCTGCGACTTCGGGTTCGGCGCGAGCCCCGGTGTGTTGGGGATCAGCACGCTGACCGCGCCGATGACCGCGGGCAGCAGCACCGACAGGGCGAGGAAGCCGCGGTCCGAGGCGAGCACCGACATGTAGCGCCGCATCAGGGTCCACAGCTGGGAGCCCCAGCTCTGCGGCTTCGGCGGCTTGACGGCCTCCTGGGCGACCTGGACGTGCTGCACCTCGCCCGCCTCGACGGTCGGGGCGGAGTACTGCTGGTAGTGCACCGAACCGCGGTAGCGGCCGGCCCAGTCGTGGTCCGGGTAGTTCTCGAACGCCTGGAAGACGTCCGCCCAGGTCTCGTAGCCGAAGAAGTGCAGCGCCTCGTCCGGCGGGCCGAAGTAGGCCACCGAGCCGCCCGGCGCCATCACCAGCAGCCGGTCGCAGAGCGCGAGTTCGGCCACCGAGTGGGTGACGACCAGGATGGTGCGGCCGTCGTCGGCGAGGCCGCGCAGCATCTGCATGACCTCGCGGTCCATGCCCGGGTCGAGGCCCGAGGTGGGCTCGTCCAGGAAGATCAGCGACGGCTTGGTGAGCAGCTCCAGGGCGACCGAGACGCGCTTCTGCTGGCCGCCGGAGAGCGCGGTGATCTTGTTGTCGGCGCGCTTGTCCAGGCGCAGCTCGTACAGCACCTCGTCGATCCGGGCGTCGCGCTCGCGGGCCTCGGTGTCGCCGGGGAAGCGCAGCCGGGCCGCGTACTTGAGGCCCTTCCGGACGGTGAGCTCGCGGTGCAGGATCTCGGACTGCGGCACCAGGCCGATGCGCGAGCGGAGTTCGGCGAACTGCTTGTAGAGGTTGCGCCCGTCGTACAGCACCTCGCCGCGATCGGCCGGGCGGTAGCCGGTGAGGGCGCGCAGCAGGGTGGACTTGCCGGAGCCGGACGGGCCGATGACGGCGACCAGGGACTTCTCCGGGACGCCGAAGCTGACGTCGTTGAGCAGGATCTTCTTGGCGCCCTTGTGCTCGACCTCGACGGTCAGGTGGCGGGCGGAGAAGGAGACGGCGCCGGTGTCGACGAACTCCTGCAGCTGGTCGCCGACCAGGGTGAAGGTGGAGTGGCCGACGGTCAGGCGGTCCTGCGCACCCATCAGCTGACGCTGGACCCGCTGGCCGTTGAGGAAGATGCCGTTGTGGCTGCCGAGGTCGACGATCTCCCAGCGGCCGTCCGGCAGTTGGCGCAGCTCGGCGTGGTGGCGGGAGACCTGGAGGTCCGAGACCACGATGTCGTTGTCGAGCGCACGGCCGATGCGCAGCGTGCGCGTCATGTCGGCCAGCCGGCGGATCATCGTCGGCTGCGGACCGTCGCCACCGTGCTGCGGCGGCGGCGTGAAGCCCTGGTCCTGCGGGAAGCCCTGGTCCTGCGGGAAGCCCTGCTGCTGCGGGAAGGCGCCCTGCTGCTGGGCCGGCGGCGCGTACTGCTGCTGCGGGAAGGGCTGCTGGGCCTGCGGCTGACCGGCCCAGGCCTGCTGCTGCTGCGGCTGCTGGTACGGGTCCTGCTGCTGCCAGGCCGGCTGCTGCGGCTGCGGCACCGGGCCGCGGGCGGTGGCGGCCTCGTGCATCGGGGTGGCGTGCGGGGCGGCGGCCTGCGCGGGCGCGGAGAAACCGAGCCGGGGGCCGTTCTCCGGGTTGCCCAGGTTGACGACGGCTCCGGGGAACAGCTGGGCCTGCATGGTGCGGGCACCGGCCACGTACGTGCCGTTGGTGCTGCCGTGGTCGTCCAGCTGCCAACCGCTGCCGTTGAAGCTGATGGTCCCGTGGTGCCAGGAGACCCTGGCGTCGTCGAACGGGAAGTCCGACTGCGGGTTGCGCCCGATGGTGTAGGACCGCCCGGGCTCCAGAGTCCGCTGCTGTCCGTTGATCTCAATGACGAGTTGCGGCACTGCGCGCCTGCCCCGCTCTCTCGGTTCCCCCGAATTTGGCCCCCCGCCGGGGGTGCGATGTTCCTGATGACTGACGGGGGGAATCATTCCAGCCCGCCGACCGCCGATGAAAGTCGGGCCGGGCGACTGTGACCAGGCTGCTACCGGAGCGCGCACCCGCGGCGTCCCGCGAGGTGGGACGGGTGCCCTCGGGCCACCGGCCGACGGGTAGCGTGGGACACACCATGAACGCATCGCCCCTGGCCGCTGAGCCCCTCCCCGCCGCCCAGCCCCGGACCGCGGACGAGCGCACCCTGCTCGTCAAGGTGTTCGGCAAGGACCGTCCCGGCATCACCGCCGGCCTCTTCGCGACGCTGGCCGGCTTCGGCGTCGACGTCATCGACATCGAGCAGGTCGTGACCCGTGGCCGCATCACGCTGTGCGCCCTGGTCACCCCGCCCGCCGCGCCCGGCGCCGAGGGCGGGCTGCGGGCCACCGTCCACCGCTGGGCCGACGAGCAGAAGCTCCAGGCCGAGATCCTCTCCGGCATCGGCGACAACCGGCCGCGCCGCGAGGGCCGTTCGCACGTCACGGTGCTCGGCCACCCGCTGACCGCCGCCGCCGTCTCCGCGCTGACCTCCCGGATCACCGCGGCGGGCGGCAACATCGACCGGGTCTTCCGGCTCGCCAAGTACCCGGTGACGGCGGTCGAGCTGGCCGTCTCCGGTGTGGCCACCGAGGAGCTGCGGGCCGAGCTGGCCCAGGAGGCGGCC
>NZ_JBEORY010000100.1:0-15712 GCF_040302665.1 Kitasatospora sp. NPDC097691
CCGCTTCTGCGCCAGCGACCGCCGGTTCATGTGGTGGCGAGGCGAGGCCTGGTCCGGCAAGACGGCCCTGCTCGCGACGCTGGTGATGCATCCGCCGCCCGGGACCGAGATCGTGGGGTTCTTCGTCAACTCGCGGACGCCGGGGCAACACGACATCCAGGCGTTCTCCCGCTGGACGCTCGAACAGCTCTGGGCGCTACTCGGACGTCCGGGAAGCCCGCCGGTCGGCGAACAGGCCGACCCCATGATGCTTCCCCGGATCCTCAGCGAGGCGAACACACTCGTCACCGAGCACGGCCGCCGACTGGTCCTGGTAGTGGACGGTCTCGACGAGGACCTCGGTCCGGTCGTCGGCTGGCCGAGACAGCCGAGCATCGCGAGCCTGCTGACCGCCCTCGCCGAAGAAGGAACGGCGGTGATCTGCGCCAGCCGAAGCACCGTGGAGCTGCCTGCCGACGTCGTCGACCGCATGCACGGCTTCTGGCGGGCCGGGTCCGCCGAGCTGCGAGCGTCGCCGCACGTGCAGGAGCTGCAAGTCCAGGCCGAGGCCGAGATCAAACAGCTCGTGTCGATCGACGGCGCGCCCGAGCACGTGCGCCGGAGCCGCGATGTGGTCGGCTACATCGCGGCGGCCGGCGGGGGCCTGACCACGCACGACCTCGAATACCTGATGGAGAAGGAGCACGCCGTCGTCCGTACCGCACTGCACGGTCTAGCCGGGAGGGTCCTGACCTCGTCCGACCTGGACGGCAGGACTACCCACTTCTTCGCTCACGAACTCCTACGTGACAGCGCCCTCAGGAACTTCGGCCTGGTGCTCGATATGACGTACCGCAGCCGGATTCACACCTGGGCGGGCCTGCACGCCAGCAGCACCCCGCCATGGCCGGAGGAAACGCCGACCTACCTCCGCTTCGGCTATTCCGAACTGCTGATTTCCGATCAGGACCTGGACCGACTGACCCGGTTGGCGTCCGACCCGGCTCGCCAACGGCTCCTGCTGGGCACCCTCGGCGGCGACGCGACCAGCCGTGCCGAAGTGACCGCCGCTTTGGAGATGCACGCGGCGACGTGCGACCTGGCGTCGCCGACCGAACCCGACCTCGCGGCGCTGTTCCGCCTGACCCGACGACGCGACTTCCTCGACGGGCACACTGCCGAGTTGCCCGTGTCACTGCCGGGGGCGTGGGCGGCGCTCGGCGAGCGGACGCGGGGCGAGGCGCTGGCCGCCAGCTTCGTGGAGGGCCGGCGCCGTACCGAGGCGCAACGTGAACTCGAAGAAGGGCTTCGCCGGCCGTCACCGCGACCGCGGGCGTCGCAGGACCCGGTTCGCCAGGCGGTGGTCGATAGCGGGCTGCTGCCCCTGCGCGACCCACCACCGGGCGGGCGGTCCGCCGCCCTCCGAATCACCGCTCCGCGGCGCAGGTTGGGGGCGCTCGTCGCATTGAGCTTGGCGTCGGCGGAGCAGGGCCGTGTCGCCGAAGCCCTCGAGCTCGCGCGCTCGGCGGAGGACCTGATCACCTGGATCGCGAGCTACGAACTGGTCGACGCGCTGGTCGATGTCCTAGACGCCCTGACGGAGGCCGGCGAACGCGAACGGGCCGTGGCGCTGGCACGGCGCTGGACCGCTGGTGTCACGTACGCGGAGGAGATCGACCGCTTCCTGCCGGTACTCCTGCGCACCGAACCTGCGGAGGAGGTGCTCCGGCGCACGCACCGGGCCGAGGACTCCGAGTACCCCGCGGAGGACGGGGAGGATGGGGAGGAGGCGCGCCGATATCGGCGGCGGGCGTTGTGGGGCATCGTGCGGTGGGCCTTGTTCACCGGCCAGTTCGTCGCGGCCTGGGACGCCGCGGCGGAGATTTGGCGCGAGTTTTACACCAGGCGGGCCCTCGACGCCGTCGCTGACGCGGTCGTACGGGCCGGGCCGACGGTCGGCGACATCGAACGCCTCGTCGCCGGAGCGAGCACACCGGACTGGGAGCGGATCGCCGTCTCCCTCATCGCGGCGGGGCGGCTCGGCGACGCCGAAAGCACGATCCGGGATCGTCTCACGCGGTCCGAGATTCGTGCCCGGGCGCTGACCGGCCTCGCCGTCGCCGTGGGCGCCACCGACCCGGAGCGCGGCAAGCAGCTGCTGAACGAGGTACACGAGCTCTGCCGGCCTGGAAACCCTCTCACGGAAGTCACCGCGTGCCGGGTCCGAACCCTGATTGCCGTGGGAGACCGTCGCCGGGCTGAGGCCATCGCCACCGGGACCGCCGATCCGCGTCAGGCATCCGACCTGCTTGCCAAGGTGGCGGAGTCCTGGGCGGAGACGGGGAACCCGGAGGAAGCTGAACGGATCGCCCGTACAATCAGCCCACCGGAGGTACGGGCACGCACGTTCGCCACCATGGCCATCCGGTCGCCGGAGCACGCGAGCCGATGGCACACCGCCGCCTTCCACACGGCCGACGGACTCTCCACGCCGCTTCCGTTCGCCGTTCGGACGCAGCTCGCCCGGGCGGCGATCGCGGCCCGCGACTTCGACGCCGTCGTCGGCATGCTGCGTGCGGTCGAGAAGAGCGACGCATCCGACTTTACGCTCCTGCTCCAGCTCCTGGCAGAGCCGTTGGCGGCTGCCGGGGCCGAGCACGTCCTGCGGCCGTGGTTCGAATCCCAATGGTTCGTCGTACACGGCCCCGTCCAGTGCCTGGCGGCGGCGACCAAAGGCGCAGCGAGCCGAGGCGATCTCGCGGCGGCCGCCGCATACGCCACGAGAGCAGTCGAGGTCTGGAACGAGCAGCTCCTCACCGACGTCGTGGTCCGTGCGGAATTCGATCCGAACGACACCTTCCACTCGGTGCTGTTCGACCGCGACGGGGACCAGTGTGCCCTGGCCGAGGCACTGACAGCCGTGGGCGACTTGGCCGACGCGGAGGAACTCCTCGACGGCCGAATCAACCCGATCCACACGTACGCCGCCCTGACCGGCCTGGCCTGTGCCTACCTGGTAGCCGACGGGAGCGAACGGGCCATGACCGTCGTGGAGAAGGCCTATGCGCCGGAACGCCCGGCGATCCTGGCTGCGCTGGCCCGTCAGGCGGCCGCCCTCGACCGCGTCGGCCTGGCCCGGCGGATGGTCGGTCGGGCATTGCTGAGCGGCAAGGCGCTCGTCCTGCTTGAGGAGATCGCCAGGATCGCACCGGATGTGGCCCGCGACCTGAACGACGAACTCTGATCGACACGACGGCCGAGGAAAGCACGTCCGACATCCCGCGGGTTCCCGAGGACCAGACTCTCCACGGGCTCTGTCGTTCGGACGTACGCGAGGTCTTATTCTCGCCGGCCGGCGCTTCCCTCCAGGCCGCCTCCACAGCAGTCTCGCTGCGCAACGCCCCACCCGTCGTGGTCCCGTGCCTTGATGTCATTCGGCTCCGATCCGAACCGGATTTGATCAATGGTGGTGCTCACTTCGGCCCGGTCCGCCACGCCACCGGTCACGGCCGGTCGACGCGTGACACAAGCTGGGACAACACCAAGACACCGGCCGACTGCCCTTTCACAAGTTCTTGCGTAACACCTGCTGGGGCCAGGCGTCGACGGGAGTTTGAGCCCGTGATCCCCCGGCCTGTGGAATCAGCGGCGCGGGGCCGGCCGGTGCGGGTCGGTCGCGGGCTGGGCCGGTGCCGGTGAGTCGGTGCGCGGTGTGGTTCGCCGCGGCATTGCGCCGATCCGCGCAGAGGGAGTCGAAGCCGTACGCAGTGGTTCGGGGTCGGCGGGCAGGTGGGCGATGCGGCGGATGCGCCAGACCAGGACGTCGTCGCGGTTGCGGGCAGTGTCGAGTTCCCTCCAGGATGCAGCTTCTTCCAGGAGGGCTTTCGGGTCGTGGCCGGCCTTCTCGGCTTCGGAGAGGACGGCTGCCAGGGCGTCGGGGTCTGTAAAAAGAACTGGACAGACCCCCGGGCCGCTGATGGGCCGGTGTTGTCCGGGGGGGACCTGGCGGGAGCAACCCTTCGGTATCGCCAGCAACCCGGGTGGGGGGTGGGCCGGGGTGGTTGGGTTCAGGCTCGGGTGGGGTGGGTGAGGGTGTGCCAGGCGGTGTAGCCGCCGAGGAGGTCGGAGACGTCGGGGTGGCCGTGGTGGCGCAGCAGGCTGGCGGCGACGGAGGAGCGGCTGCCGCCGGCGCAGTGCAGGACGACGGGACAGTCGGTGGGCAGTTCGCGGTGGCGGGTGGGGAGTTCGGCGAGCGGGAGGTGGAGGGAGCCGGGGATGGCGCCGTTCTCGCGTTCGGCGGCGCCGCGGACGTCGACGACCAGCGGGGGCCGCGGCCCGGCGAGTTCCTCGCGCAGGGCGTGGACGGTGAGCCGGGCGCCCCGGCGCATCAGGTCGGGGTGGGTGAGGAAGAGGGCCTGCGGGTCGGCGAGGTGTCCGGCGACGCGGTCGAACCCGATCCGGGCGAGGCGGGTGACGAGTTCGGCGCCGCGGCCCTCCGGAGCGATGACCAGGATCTCCCGGTCGGGTGTCACCACGGTGCCGGACTGTTCGGCGAAGCGGCCGTCGGCGGGGATGTTGACGGCCCCGGCGAGGTGCCCGGCGGCGAACTCCACCGGGTCGCGACCGTCCACGACCAGGGCGCCCGCGGTGCGTCGGCGCAGGAACTCGGTGCCGGTCAGGGAACGGACGGCGGCCGGGTCGAAGAGTTCGCGCTCGCGGCGGTTGAGGGCGGCGTCGTGGCCGAAGTAGGCGGGCGCGGTGGACTGGCCGACGGTGACGATGCGGACGAAGGTGTCCTGGTCCATGGGCCGGCAGGCGTAGTTGGTGGCGCGTTCGCGGCCGATGGTGGACTGCCGGTCGGTGGAGAGGTTCTTGCCGCAGGCCGAGCCGGCGCCGTGGGCGGGGAAGACCAGGGTCTCGTCGGGCAGGGCCATCAGCTTGTGGTGGACGCTGTCGTAGAGCATCGCGCCGAGTTCGCCGGCGGTGACGCCGGTGGAGGCGAGCAGGTCGGGGCGGCCGACGTCGCCGATGAACAGCGCGTCGCCGGTGAGCACACCGTACGGGACGGTGTCGTCGGGCTGCTCGTAGACCAGGATGCTGATCGACTCGGGCGTGTGGCCGGGGGTCTCCAGGATCTGCAGGGTGACGTCGCCCAGTTCGATCCGCTCGCCTTCGGTGAGCTTGCGGATGGGGTACTCGGTCTCGGCGCGGTGGCCGTAGCCGATCCACGCGCCGGTGCGGTCGGCGAGTTCGAGGTGGCCGGCGAGGAAGTCGGCGTGGAAGTGGGTGTTGATGACGCCGACCACGGTCAGGCCGCGCGCCGTAGCGTCGGCGAGGTACTCGTCGACGTCACGGCGGGGGTCGACGATCACGGCCTGGCCGCTGGTCTCGTCGGCGATCAGGTAGGACGCCTGGGAGAGGCAGTCGAGGTAGAACTGGGCGAAGTACACGGGTAACCCTCCTGGGCGGCGTCGGGCGCCGGGACATGGTCGCGATACCCCCATCGGTATGCCATTCGGCACGCGGCCGCCATGGGCCGATACCGGCGGGGGTATCGCCGAACGATTCCGATAATACCCCCGGGGGTACTATGGTGGCGTCGAGGGGGACCGGCCGCCGCCACCGGAAACGGGTACGGGCGGGGCCGTGGAAGCGCCGACACCGCCGCCGCACCGGGCCGTCAGGCCCGTACGGGCGGCCGCGACACCCCCCGCTCCGCCCGGACCCACGTGCCGTCCGGCCCGCACCACTGGAGAGTCCCTTGCCCCAGCTGCCACCCACCCTCGGGCACCCCGCCCCCGGCGACGCCGCCCCCGACCCGGACACCCCCGGCCATCCCGCCCCCGAACGAAACACCCCCGGCCAGGCGACCCCCGCCCGAGCCCGGGAGCTCGCCCGCACCGGCTCCGCCGTCCTGCTCGACGTCCGGGAGGCCGACGAGTTCGCCGCCGGCCACGCCCCGGGCGCGCTGCACCAGCCGCTGATCGCCCTGGTCGCGGGCGCCCCGCTGCCGGCCGCGGTCGCCGGGCGGGCGGTGCTCGTGCTCTGCCGCTCCGGACACCGCTCCCAGCACGCGACGGAGCTGCTCGCGCAGCGCGGCGTCCGGGCGCTGAACGTGACCGGCGGCATGCGCGCCTGGGCGCGGGCCGGGCTCCCGGTCACCACGCCGAGCGGCGGCGCCGGGCGGGTGAAGTGACCGCGCTGCTGCTGGCGCTGGCCGCCGGCGCCGTGGTCGGGCTCGCGCTGGGCGGGCTCGGCGGGGGCGGCAGCATGCTGGCCGTGCCCGCCCTGGTCTACCTGCTGGGCTTCAGCCCGGCGCTGGCCAGCACGGCCGCCCTGGTGATCGTCGCCGCGACCTCGCTGACCGGGCTGCTCGCCCATGCCCGGGCGGGACGGGTCCGCTGGCGCACGGGCGCGCTGTTCGCCGCTGCCGGGCTGCCCGTGGCGGCCGCCGCCGGGGCGCTGTCCGCGCACCTGCCGGGCGCGCTGCTGACCGGTGCCTTCGCGGTGCTGGCGGCGCTCGCGGCCTGGCGGATGCTGAAGCCGGCCAAGGCGGATGTGCAGGAACGTTCCGCCGCAAGCCCCGGACGCTCCACGGCGGCGGGCGCCGGGCTCGGCGCCGTCACCGGACTGCTCGGCGTCGGCGGCGGCTTCCTCGCCGTCCCCGCCCTGGTGTCGGTGCTGGCCCTCACCATGGCCGAGGCGGTCGGCACCAGCCTGCTGGTCATCAGCGCCAACTCCCTCGCCGCCCTGCTGCCCCGCCTCGACGCGACCGGTGCCATCGACTGGGCCGTGGCCGCGCCCTTCACCGGAGCCGCGATCCTCGGCGCCTGGGACGGCAAGCGGCTCGCCGACAAGCTCAGCGGACGCACCCTGCAGAAGGCCTTCGCCGTCGCCCTGCTCGGCGTCGCGGCCCTGATGCTGATCACCTCGCTGGGCTGATCAGCTCGCTGGGCTGAGCACCGCACCGAGCCGGCCACCTCACCGAGACCGAGCCGACCACCAAGACCCCCTTCCCCCTTCCCCTTTCCGGCCGACCCCGGCCGCGACCACCCCCATCCCGAGAGGACCCCCATGACCACGCCGCTGACCGTCGAGCAGCTCAAGCCCCGCCTCGGGCAGCTCACCCTCATCGACGTCCGCTCCCCCGCCGAGTACGCGGCCGGCCACATCCCGGGCGCGCTGAACATCCCGCTCGACCAGCTGGACCGCGCCCTGCCCGCGCTGCACGGCGCCGCCGAGCGGCGCGAACTCGCCGTCGTCTGCGCCGCCGGGCCGCGCGCCGACCAGGCCTGCCGCCGGCTGGCCGACGCGGGCATCCCGACCCTGACCCTGTCCGGCGGCACCAACGCCTGGTCCGGCGCCGGCCAGGCGCTGAACACCGCGCCGGGCGCCCGTACGACCTGGACGATGGACCGTCAGATCAGGTTCGTGGCAGGCATGTTGGTCCTCGCCGGGCTGCTGGTCGCCCTCGCCCTGCCGGGCGCCCGCTGGGTCTCCGCCGCCGTCGGCGCCGGGCTGGCCTTCTCCGCGCTGACCAACACCTGCGCGATGGGCACGCTGCTCGCCAAGCTCCCGCACAACCGCCCGCGCCCCGGTGGCCCCAGCCTGGATGACACGCTCGCCACCCTCGGACGCTGAGCCCGGTCCGCGCATCACGCGGTGGCCCCTGCCCACCCCCGTCGGGCAGGGGCCGTCGTCGCGCCGCGCATCCAGTGCTGTTCAAGCCGTTGACGCGGCTTGTCTGAACATGTGAAATGTCACCCATCACATGCGACCTGCTCCGCATCGATTTGAACGTTCAAACGCTCCCCAGTCAACCCACCCGACCGGAAGAGGACCCGCCATGCCGCCCCGTGCCCGCACCCGTGCCTTACCGTCCGGTCTCCTGCTCCTGGCCGTCCTCGCCGCCCAATCCCTCGGCGGCGCACCCGCGTTCGCGGGCGACCAGGCGGGTGACCAGGCGGGCGGCCGGGCCCCGCTCGTCGACGGCGGCAGCTACGTCCTCGGCTCCGCCCTGGACGGCAGCTGCCTCGGTCCGCAGTTCGCGCAGTCCGCCCCCGGCGCGGTGCCGGTCGTCGGCGCCCACTGCCAACGGTTGCTCAGCCAGCGCTGGCAACTGCGCCGCACCGGCGGTGACTACCTGCTCGTCAACGCCGCGAGCGGCCGCTGCCTCACCCTCGACGGACCGACCCGCCCGCCCGCCACGGCCGACTGCGGCACCTCCCCCGACGCCGAGCGCTTCACCGTCTCCCGCGGACCGCAGGGCACGTACACCCTCGCCGCGCGCGGCACCGACTCCTGCCTCACCGCCCAGCAGTCCGCGAAACCAGCCGCCGAACAGGCCGCCGCACAGGCCGCCGAACAGGCCGCCGAACAAGCCGCCGAACAGGCCGCCGCACACGGCCACTGCGACGCCCGGCCGGCCCACCGCTGGACCCTCACCCGCACCGAGCCCCTCGCGCTCGCCAACCCGGGCTTCGAACAGGGCGCCGACGGCTGGACCCTCACCGAGCACACCGGCATCGCCACCAACTACCCGCACAGCGGCACCCGCCTCGCCTACCTCGACGCCGGCTCCGGCTTCACCGTCGCCCACCGGACGACCGCCGTCACCGCGGGCAGCTACGACCTGTCCGCCTGGATCGCGACCGGCGCCGCCGGCGGCACCCTGTCGGTCAGCGTCAACGGCGCCGTCGTGCGCTCGCTCACCCTCCCCGAGCAGTCCACCTACGCCAAGTACACGCTCCCCCGGATCCGGGTCGCCGCCGGCGACCGCATCGACCTCACCATCGGTTCCTCGCCCACCGGTTGGGTCAACGTGGACGACGCCGCCGTCGCCCCGTCCGCCCCCAACGACCCGGTCGTCAGCTCCTCCGACCCCGAGGTCGTCGCCCTGTTCGACTGGGCGAAGACCAAGGCCAACAGCTGGGTGCAGCAGGCGGGCGCCACCGGCGTCCTCGACATGGACGAGAACCACCCCGGCGGCACCGGCAGCATCACCTACGACGCCACGTACTGGGCCGGCTACCCCTTCCGCTCCGCCTTCTACAGCCGGGACTTCGCCCACCAGCTGGTCGGCGCGCACCTGCTGGGCCTGGACGCCGAGAACAAGACCATGCTGCGCGGCTTCGCCGCCTCCGCCACCGAGGTCAACGGGCTGTACCCGGTCTGGGCGCTCGACTTCGACGCCCGGACGTACGGCGCCATCGACTACCGGAGCCCGGACCGCTTCGTCCGCGAGCTGCCCGCGCCCTTCGAACTCGTCCAGAAGGCCGGCGAGGCCTACCGCTGGACCGGCGACCGCGACTACGCCGACGACGGGGCGCTCGGCACGTACGTCCGCAACGCCCTCGGCCCGTTCATCGCCCGCCACCCCGGCCCCGTCGACAACGGCGGCCTGCCGATCCCGCAGGCCACCAGCCGCAGCATCTTCGCGGGCACCGCCGGCTACGCCGAGAACGCCACCGGCACCTACGCCGAGGCCGGCGACGCGCTGGGCGCCCAGTACCAGGCCTACCTCGCCGCCGCCACGCTTGCCGACGCCCGGGGCGACGCCGCCTCGGCCGCCGGGTACCGCCGGGCCGCCGAGGCGCTGCGCACGTACGTCAACTCCACCTGGAGCGTGGACCCGAGGCAGCCCGGCGAGGTGGTGCACGGCTACGACACCACCGGCGCGCCGATCACCGGCTGGGGCTACGAGGCGAGCGTGCTGATGCCGGTCAAGCAGCTGCTCGACCCGGGGCCGCGCCGGGACGCCCTCCTCGCCGCCATCGACGCCGCCGACTCCGGCCCCGAGCGCTCGGCCAATCTGGAGGCCTACACCTACCTGCCGGACGCCTTCTTCGCCGCCCACGACGGCGCCACCGCCTGGAAGTGGATGCGGTACGTCTACGAGAACGTCGGCGAGCGGCACGTGAGCGGGCAGCTCCTCAACGGCGACTACCCCGAGGTCCCGTTCACCCTGCTCGCCCAGACCGTCCAGGGCCTGCTCGGCGTAGAACCGGACGCGGCCGCCGGCACGCTCGCCACCACCTCCCGCCTGCCCGCCTCGATGGGCTGGCTCCAGGTCGCCGCCATCCCGGTCGGCGACGGCACGGTGACCGTCCGCCACGACGGCGAGCGGGCCAGCACCGTCACCAACACCGGCACGAGGACGCTCACGTGGCAGGCCCGCTTCCCGGGGCAGCACGCGCACCTCACCGTCGACGGCACCGCACGGGACGCCCGCACCGAGGTCGTCGACGGCGTCACGTACACCTACGCCACCGTCACCCTCGCCCCCGGCCGGTCCGCGACCGCGGCCGTCACCGACTGACCCCCACACCGCACCACCCGCGGCCGGCCGGCCCCACCCGGCCGGCCGCGGCTCCCCCGAGCTTTCCGACGGATCGTCACCTTCCTTCCCCCACACCCCAGGAGAGCGCGCATGCGCCGAACCCCCCGCCGCCTGGCGGCCACCCTCCTCTCACTCGCCCTCGCCACCGCCGGCCTCACCGCCCTCGACCTCGGCGCCGCCCCCGGGGCCGCCGCGCTCGGCAACGGCAACGCCCTCACCCCGCCGATGGGGTGGAACTCCTGGAACTCCCTCGGCACCGAGGTCACCGAGGAGCAGGTCGTCCAGACCATCGACTTCATGGCCGCCAACGGCCTGGTCGCGGCCGGCTACGACACCGTCACCATCGACGACGGCTGGTCGCTGTGGCACCGCGACGGCCAGACCACCGACCTGGTCCGCAACGCCGACGGCGGTCTGCAGCTCTACGACGCCGCCGGGAACCCGGTCGGCGGCAGCGACGGCACCGGCAACGACCCCACCACCGGCCACCTGGTCCCCCGCCCCGACCACTTCCCCGCGCAGAGCGTCGACGGCCGTACCGTCAACGGGATCGAGTACCTCGCCCGGTACGCCCACGGCAAGGGCATGAAGTTCGGCCTCTACGCCACCGACACCTACCTCACCTGCCAGATGCACCCCGGCAGCCTCGGCCACGAGAGCACCGACGCGGCCGACTTCGTCGCCTGGGGCGTCGACTTCGTCAAGTACGACGACTGCCCGTACGGCCCGAAGATCCTCGGCCCGGACGGGCACGACTACGGCACCCAGGGCGAGGGCAAGGAGCTCACCCGCTCGATCTACACCCGGGTGCAGACCTTCCAGCGCGCCCTCGACGCCGCCTCCGCCGCGCAGGGCCGGCCCAAGGCCACCCTCAGCGTCTCCGCCCAGCCCGTCCACACCGGCGTCCCGTACCTGCTCGCCGCCGACGACCCGGCCCGCACCGACCCGGTCGTCCGGGCCGCCGGCACGGCCCCCTTCCAGGCCCCCGGCTACGCGCCCACCGGCATCTGGTGCGGCCAGGTCGCCCACCTGTGCCGGATCGGCGGCGACCGGGACAGCGAACTCGACGGGGTGCTCTGGAACGGGCAGTTGCAGACCGCGCTGCAGTACCCGGCCAACGTCCGCCCGGGCAGCTGGAACGACCTGGACATGATGTTCACCGGCTGGCAGGACGTCTACGGCCTCTACGGCACCACCGACACCTGCACCTGCCACAAGCCGTTCACCGACGACGAGTCCCGGACGGAGACCTCGATACTCGCGATGCTCGCAGCGCCGCTGATCTCCGGCGCCGACCTGCGCACCGCCGCGCAGTCCCGGCACAGCGCCGACGGCTACACCTGGTCCACCGGGATCAGCGCCGAGAGCCTCGCGATCCTGAAGAACCGTGAGGTGATCGCCGTCGACCAGGACGGCCTGGCCAAGCCCGCCACCCTGGTCGGCGCCAGGCCGGCCGACGGGCGGGCACCGGTCGTGCTCAAGCGGCAGCTGGCCGGCGGCGACACCGCCGTGCTGCTGGTCAACCAGGACCCGTCGGCCGCCCGGACGGTGAGCACCAGCCTCGCCGAACTCGGGCTCGGCGGCGCCGCCTACCGCGCCAAGGAGCTGTGGACCGGCGCGAGTTCGACCGTCACCGGTCCGCTCGGCACCACGCTGCCCCCGCACGGGGCGGCCCTGTACCGGCTCGCCGCGCCGGCCACCGGCGGGACGTCGGGCGTGGTCGACGACGGCCGGTACCACGCGCTGACCACCGGCGGCCTGGCGATGAGCGTCTCCGGCTCCTGTGCCTCGCCGCTCACCTCGATCGCGGACGTCGAGCCGCCGCGCGGCGGGGACCCGGCGCAGCAGTGGGTGTTCACCACCAACCCGGACGGCACGGTCCGGATCACCGACGGCTGCGACACCCCGACCCACCGGCACACCGTGCTGTCGGCCGGGGCCTCCGCCGGCAACAGCGCCTATCTGCTCGACCTGGCGCCCGGCAACCCCTGGCAGGAGTGGAAGGTGACGCAGGCCCCGGCCGGCGGCGCCCTCACCGTCACCAACGTCGCCACCGGGCTCGTCCTCGGCGTCGGCACCGCCGCCGCGGGCACGCCCGTCACCACCGACTTGCCCGCCGGGCGGAGTTGGACCGTCACCGGCTGAGCCACCGTGACCGGGCGCCGGACCACTCCCGGGCGCCGGACCGCCTGAGCCACCGCTACCGGGCGCCGGACCGCCGCACGACGCGGCCGGCCGGCGCCCGGACCAGTGCCGCCACACTCAGGCCGAAGATCAGCACACCCAGCGGAACGTGCACCGACGGCACGTGCGCGATGCCCAGCACGACCTGCGCCGAGGCCAGCACCAGGAAGCCGGTGGCGTGCAGGATCGGCCGCGCCGACCCTCCCCCCGGCCGCCACGCCAGGACCGCGGCGAGCACGTACAGCATCGACGCCCCGTACATCACCCGTGCCCCGACGCCGTGCACCACCTCGGCGGAGGAGGTGGTCAGCAGCAGGCCGGCCGTGACCGCCTGGAAGAACACGGCCGCGGTCTGCAGGGCGATCGCGGCCCGCAGGAAGGTGACGCCGCGCCGAGATACCGCCGTCGTCGCTGTGGCCATGATGCGCTCCCCTCGTCTGCCTCGCGGCAGTGATCGTCAATGTCTCGATCAACCGACGATGTGGGGGCGCCGAGTGTGAGGCGGGGCTTCCGGTGTCACACTCCGGTGCGCCGTCCTGTCGTAACGGCGAGAGCGGCCGGAGCCGCGCGGACGAGCGCCGTGCGGAGCGGCAGCGGACGAGACGAGCCAGGGAGCGGCCCCATCATGAACACCCCGTCCGAGCCGGGGCGGCACCGGTCCGAGCCCGGCCTGAGCGCGATCGTCGGCGAGCGGCGGCAGCTGATCAACCTCGCCTACCGGCTGCTGGGTTCACTGGCCGAGGCCGAGGACGCCGTGCAGGAGACGTACACCCGGTGGTACGCGATGCCGCCGGAGCGGCGGGAGGCCGTCACCTCGCCCGGTGCCTGGCTGACCACGGTGGCCACCCGCGTCTGCCTGGACCTGCTCGGCTCGGCGCGGGTGCGGCGCGAGCGCTACGTCGGGGAGTGGATACCCGAACCGCTGCCCGACCGCACCGAGTGGATCGGCGGGCCGGGCGGCGGTCACGAGGTGCCGACCGACCCGGCCGACTGGGTCACCCTGGACGAGTCGGTGAACATGGCCTTCCTCGTCGTCCTGGAGGCGATGACCCCGGCCGAGCGGGTGGCGTTCATCCTGCACGACGTCTTCCGGTACCCGTTCCCCGAGGTCGCCGAGATCGTCGGCCGCACCCCGGCGGCCTGCCGGCAGCTGGCGTCCTCGGCCCGTCGGCGGGTGCGCGCCGCGCAGGCGCCGACGGCCCCCAGGGCCGGACAGGCCGGTCTGGTACGGCACTTCAAGGAGGCCTGGGAGGCCAGGGACATCGCGGCCCTGGTCGGCCTGCTCGCCCCCGACGCCACGATGACCGCCGACGGCGGCGGCATGGTCGGCGCCGTCCTGCGGCCGGTCGTGGGCGCCGGACCGATCGCCCGGTACGTGATCCACATCGCCGACAAGGCCCCCGGGCTCACGCTCCTCGAACGGACCGTCAACGGCCGGCCCGGCCTGGTCGCCCGGCACGCCGGCGTCACCGCGACCGTCGCGGCCTTCGAGGTGGACGGCGGCCGGATCAGCCGGATCTGGGCGGTCCGCAACCCGGAGAAGCTGCGCCCCTGGACGGAGGACGGGCGGCGCGGCCGCTGAAGCCCTGCGCCTCCTCGACCGGCCCGGGTGCACGGAGCGCGGTGGCCCCGGCCGATGCCCCGGCCGGCGTCTCCGCCCCCGTCTCCGCCCCCGTCTCCGCCCCCGTCTCCGTTTCCGCTGCCGCCTCCGGCCACACCCCCGGCGACCAAGCGCAGCAGGACCCGCGGGCGCACCGAACCCGCGGGGTGCGCGCCGGTTGTCCGTCCCGGGTGGCAGGCTGGGGGGCATGTGCGGCCGCTTCGTCTCCACCACCACGCCCCAGGACCTCGTCTCGCTGCTCGGAGAGCTCCGCTGGGACCCGGCCGAGACCTTCGCGCCGAGCTGGAACGTCGCCCCCACCGACCCCGTCCCGGCCGTCCTGGAGCGCGTCGACCGGGACACCGGCGAGGTGCTGCGCCAACTGCGCCCGCTGCGCTGGGGCCTGGTCCCGTCCTGGTCCAAGGACGCGTCCGGCGGCGCCCGCATGATCAACGCCCGCTCGGAGACCGTCGACACCAAGCCCGCCTTCCGCAAGGCCTTCACCGCCCGCCGCTGCGTCGTCCCCGCCGACGGCTACTTCGAGTGGCGCGAGGTGCCCGCCACCGCCGACCGCAAGACGTACAAGCAGCCGTACTTCCTCAGCACCGGCGGCGTGATGCTGATGGCCGGCCTCTACGAGTTCTGGCGCGACCGCACGCGCGCCGACGACGACCCGCTCGCCTGGCTCGCCACCGCCACCGTGATCACCACCGACGCCACCGACAGCGCCGGCCGCATCCACGACCGGATGCCCCTCACCATCGCCCCCGACGACCTCCCCACCTGGCTCTCCCCCGCCCACACCGACCCGGCCGAGCTCCACCACCTGCTGCGCCGCCCCGCCGACGGCGACCTGCGCGTGCGCGCCGTCGCCCCCACCGTCAACAGCGTTCGCAACAACGGCCCCGAGCTGCTGGACACCGCCCCCGACCCGCTGGGCCTCGCGGACTGAGGCCCGCCCGGCGGCCGGCCACCGGCCCGGCGGCGGAAATCCGGGTGACCGGGGGGCGGGGAGGTTCCTACGATGCCCCCTCATGGACGTCAAGGAGCACCTGCTGAACGTGGTCGATGTCGAGGCGACCTGCTGGGAGGGACAGCCGCCGCCCGGGCAGGTGAGCGAGATCATCGAGATCGGGCTCACCGTCGTCGACCTGCGCGCCGGTACCCGTCTCGCCAAGCACCGGCTGCTGGTACGCCCGGCGCGGTCGCGGGTGAGCCCGTTCTGCACCGAGCTGACGGGGCTGACGCAGGCCGAGGTGGACGGGGGCCTGTCCTTCGCCGAGGCCTGTCGGGCGCTGGCCGTCCGGCACCGCACCGGCGCGCTGCCCTGGGCCAGCTGGGGGGACTACGACCGCAACCAGTTCACCCGCCAGTGCCGCCACACCGGCACGGAGTACCCGTTCGGGCAGCGCCACACCAATGCGAAGGCCGCCTTCACCGCCTCCTACGGCCTGCGCCGGCGCCCCGGCATGGCCCAGGCGCTGACGGTCGCCGGCCTCCCGCTGGAGGGGCGCCCCCACCGGGGCGACGACGACGCGTGGAACATCGCCGCGCTGGTCCTGGACCTGGCTGGACGCGGGGACTGGCCGAGCGCGGCGGCCGAGGAGCGG
>NZ_JBEORY010000101.1:0-14247 GCF_040302665.1 Kitasatospora sp. NPDC097691
CTGCGCCGTCTGCGACTGCCCAAGCCGCAGGTGCGGCGCGGGGAGAAGCCCTGACCGCCGAGCGGCACCCCGCACCTGGCGGCGTCACCGTGGGTGGTTGCCCGAGGCTGCGCCTCGGGGCCCGGCTGCGCCGGGCGGGGTGCCTGGGGCCGATTCGCCTGCGGCGAATCCGGGGGCGCGTAGCGGCCCCTGACGGGGCCTCAAGTGTGGGGGTGGTTGGCACGGGCCTACGGCCCGCCATGGGGGCCGTTGACGATATGGCGTGAATGACGGTTGCATCCCCGCCCCTGCGGGGCGGGGCCGTGCCCGGGAGCGTCGTTGACGATGTGGCGCGAATTGCCGGTGAAAGCCCTCCCCTGACGGGGAGGGCGGTATCCCTCGCGGTATCCGTTGACGATATGGCGTGAATTGCATGAGGTAGCACCAACCCCCGGAGCGGGGGCCCCTGGCGGGGCGTCGGGGCTGCGCCCCGGCGACGTCGCTGCGCCGGTGCCGGCGCAGCGCGGGGTGCGACTGTCGCCGCCGGGGGCTCCGGGGCGGCGGGTACCCCCCGGTGGACCCGGACTGGGCCCACTTTGCACTAACTCGCTGCGCCGCCCCCGGGCGCAGGGGGAGGGTGCTGCTGCGGTCCGGGTACGCCCCGGAAGCGGCGCAGCACGGGCCCTTGGAAGCGCACCGGACTGTCACCGGAAAACGCGCCGGGACTGTCACCGCAGCGGCCCCCGGTCGGCGCACGGGACCGCCGTTGGAAACACCCTTGCCGGAGCGCCGAATACTGGGACCGAATGACGGTTGACTGCCGGTCGGAAAACTTCGCCGCGTGCACTGTCGAAACAGGACGGGTTTCCGGACCCACGGAACACCCTGATACGACACCGCGTCCGTCCCCTCCACCGGTCCGGAATTCCCACCTCGAACACCGCTATTCCCGTTCGATCACCGAAACCGAGTCGGTGAGGAATCCTCAGACGCCACAGCACCAGAAAACACAGGGACAAGACCTCGTGGGCAGGGCGCAGCGGCGCGCGCAGCGACGGGCAGGAAATTCCGGGAAAGAGGCGGGCCTTTGACGGGGGTTGGGGCCTGGCGGCCCCTTGGTGGGTGGTGAGGGGTGGCGCCTGCGGCGTCACTGTGGGCGGGGTCGCCTGCCCCCCCCGGGGGTGCGGAGCGGATGTGGGGTGGGGCCTGGCGGCCCTGGGAGTGGGGTGCGGGCCGCGGCTTCGCCGGGCCAGGGGGGCGGGGCAGGGCGGGACGGGGCTCCGGCTGCGCCGGACCGGGGGTGGGGATGGTGCTGTCGTGCTGTCGCGGGCCGGGGCAAGGGGCGGGATCCGGGGTATCCGGGCCGGGAAACGGACGCGACAGGCCTCTGAGCGGGACAGCGGACGCGACAGCACCCGGGCGGGGCCTGCGGCCCCGGGCAAGCCCGCGGACAGGACGGCCACAGGGCTGACAGGGCGGCCGCGGGGCGCGCCGAGGTCAGCGGCGGGCAGACGGGGGGTGAGGACAACGGCGGGCAGCGGGCCGCCGGGGCGCAGCCCGGCGGCGGGCAGCGGCCAGGACGGCGGGCAGACGGGGCCGGGCGCAGCCGGCGCCGGTCCGGCGAGGACACCCCTGCGGGGTGGTACGGACAGGGCGGCGGCCAGGACGTCGAGGACGCCGAGTGGGCCGGGCCCGCAGCGCAGCCCGCGGCGAACGGGACAGCCCGTCCCGGCACCGGAAATACCACCGGAACAGCAGGCGAAAAACACCCCGCCGACCAGGTCGGCCACGATCTGCTCGGAGGTGCGGCGGCTCCCGAAAAATACTCCGGGGTTCCCGCGCCCATTCCCCCGGGTCCGGACCGGCCCAAGCGGGGTCGACGCGGGCCCGACGAACACGGAACGTGAACGGCACACGCGACCGGACCGGCGTCCCGGCACGCCCCGCCGGGCCATCGACGCAGCCCATGCGGGCCTGTGGCGGGCCGAAAACACTCCCAAACCACCACCAGGTCACACACGCAGGCCCCTCGTCGGCCAGAGCTTCGCGTGCAGCACGGTCCTCCCACCACGGATCGTCCGGAGTGGAGACCAGCGAGGCCACCAGCTCGCGCCTGGTCGGAGCAGGCAGTACCAGCCGGGACGACCAACACGGGCGCAGCGCGGCATGCGCCTGCCGGAGGGCCTCCTCGGCCAGTTTCAGCGGCCGGGCCAGGCGACACAGCGGACGGGCGGCGGCAGGCCGGGACGGAGGTCAAGGATGAACAACGGTGCAGCGCGACGACCGGCGACGACGGCCGTACCGGAAGGCCGGTGGCGCGGCGCAGCGAGTGGTGGCGATGGCTAGGGACGGATGGGGGCGAACGCCAGCGGCGACCGTGCGAGTGGCCGCACGCGGCACGACGGACGATGACCTGGGCGGCCATCAGGACCACTGAGCCGCCCACGAGCGTTCCAGGCAGTCTCCGCCAGCCGCGCAGCGGCTAGGGGTGCGGGCCCTGCTGGTCAGCCGGTTGGGCCGAGGCGGCTGAAAGCCCATCGGAGCACCTCCTGGTCGACGCGGGTGCGGCCGGTGCGCTGGAGGGCTGTGTGGGTGTGGGCGGTCAGGCGGGCCCAGTTGCGGAAGTTGCCGTGGGCCGCGTGCTGGTCGGCGAAGGCGATGTCGCCGGGGTCGGCGTCGGCCCAGATGGGGTGGTAGAGCGGGATGACGTCCAGGACCTCTTCGGGGGTGAGGCGGGCGAGGCGTTGCCAGATGAAGATCCTGGAGGAGAGCATCGGTTCCTTGCGCAGGGTCTGGTAGCAGCCTTCTCCGCCCACGAAGACGACGGCGAGCTGGGTGTAGGGGTCGTCCCAGAGGTAGCGGATGTATTCCAGCTGGTCGCTGGAGAGCCATTGGGCCTCGTCCAGGACGAGGGTGCGGGGATGGGCGGCGAGTGCGGTCTTGAGGAGGTGGTCGAACTCGCTGGCGTAGCGCGGGGGCTGGCCTGGTAGTTGGAGGCTGGTGAACAGTTCGTGGCGCACGGCGCGGGTGGTGGGGCGGGCGTGGAAGGTGATGCGGTGGATCTCTTCGCCGGGTTCGAGTTCGCGCAGGCAGCTGGTCACCGCGACGGTCTTGCCGAAGCCGGCGCCGCCGTGGATGCACATCATGGCGCGGGCGGTGATGGTGTCGGCGAGGTTCTCGCGCACGGTGAGCAGCGCGCGGGTGGCCACGAGGCGGGCCTGGGGCAGGGTGACGTACTGGTCGGTGGGTGCGGGTGGCAGGCGGCGGGTCACGGGGTGTCCTGGCGGTCGGTGGGCGGGGTGGGCCGGGGGGCGGTTCTCACGGTGGCGGGGGTGGGCCAGTCGGCTGGTGGCGGGGCGGGCGGGCTCAGGTCCGGCAGGGCCAGCGCGGCGAGGTCGTTCTCGTGGTGGCGGGACAGTTCCCGGGCCGTCTCGGCGGCGGTGGCGGCGTGCAGGCGGTGTGGTGCGGTCGGGGTGGTGGCGGGGGCGAAGCGCTGGTGGCGCAGGTGCTCGGCGGCCTTCGCTTCGGCCCGCAGGCGCTGTGCGCGCCGGGTGCGGGCGCGGCGCAGCGCGTCGAGTTGTTCGGGGGTTGCCTGGTCGGCGAGGTGTGCGGTTCCCAGGCGGCGGCCGGCGGGGTCGCAGATTTCGATCTCGTGGGTGTGGTGGGGCATGAACCGGACCCTGACCTCGCGGCCGGCGTGACCGGTCATCCAGTCGGCGAGGTAGTCGCGGTTCTGGAAGCGCACGCCGTGGCTGGTGATGACACGGGTGCGGGCGTCGCTTTCGAGGGTGAACGACCACAGGTGGTCGGGCGGGATGTCGGTGAGCGGTGTGGGGTCGTGCTGCCAGGCCTCGATCGGGGTGCGGCCCTGCAGGCCGTCGGGGTGATGCTGGGTGTTCCACCAGGTGACGTAGGCCAGGACTTCGGCGGTGAAGTCCTCGAAGGACAGGGCGGGGGCGGTGGGGAGGTGGTCGGGGCGGCGGCGGGGCTGCTTGGTGCGGTAGCCGGGCAGGGCGGCGAACAGCATCCGCGTGGCGCTGCGGTTCAGGTTCTCGATACTGCCCTTCAGGTGGGGGCTGTAGGCGGGCAGGTCGTCCACGGTCGTTCCGAACGCGTCGAAGGCCGCGGTGACGGTACGGGAGAGGAAGTCCTTGCCGCGGTCGATCCGCACGCTCTCCGGCCGGCCGCCGACAGGTCCGTAGGGGCCGGTGCGCAGCACCGCGGAGCGCAGTGCCGCCAGGATCGAGGCACGTGAGGGGGTGCCTGGGGTGACCGCGACGCCGGTGATGGCTTTGGTCGCGCAGTCGATGAACCAGGTGACGTAGGGGCGTACCAGCTGTCCGTCCGCGAGCACGCGCAGCGGGGCCTGGACGTGGTCGCCCTCCCAGACGTGGTTGCGCCACGTTGGGGGGCGTTTGCCGAATACATCGAACGCGCGGGCCGCCTCGGGGCCCTTGCGGTACCCGGCCCGCTCCCCTGCGGTCAGGTCGCGGCGCACCGCGCGCAGGAACGTCGCCAGCGACGGCACCGGATCCAGCACGGGGACGGCGGCAGGTGGCGCGCCGCCAGGGATCGCCGTCCCGGACGGCCGGGGCGGGCCTGGCCGCGGGGTGGCCCCGTCGGACGCGCTATCGGCTCCGGTGACGGCGCCGGTGGCCGAGTGGGCGCGGGCGAGGAGTTCGCGGTGGACCGCGGAGGCGTTGCCGCGCCAGTAGGCCAGCAGCACCCGGACCTCGGGGATGATCTCGAACCGGTCGGCCCGGCGCGCCCCGGGGACGTCGGCCGTGGAGGGTGCGGTGGCGGCGTCGGCCAGCCACCGCCACACCGTCCGGTCGGAGACCTCCAGACACTGCGCCGTGGTGTGGACGTGCGCACGGGTGAGAGCGCCCTCGGCACGCAGGGCGAGCAGACGGCGCACCGCGGGAACGCGCAGGGCCTTCAACGACACGGTGTCCAGAGCGGGCTCGGCCTCGGCTCGCGCAGGCGCCGCGACGGCGGCGGCGCCGTCGGGGGCGGGAGTGTTCACCAGGATCCTTTCCGCGTGCGGCGGCAGGCGGCGCAGTGACGGTCGACGGGGTGACGCGGTGACGGTCAGCACGGCGACGCGGGGGCAGTGGCGCAGCGGCCGGGGTGGCGGGGTCAGGGGTTGGGGCCGAGACGGGAGCACGCCCTGTCCAGCAGGGCGCGATCGGCGCCGCTGCCGGGGCACTGGTCCAGCGCCGCGTAGGCGTGGGAGGTGATCTTCGCCCAGGTCCGGAAGTTCCCCCGCGCGCAGGTCTCGTCCACGTGCAGCAGATCCGCGTCGGCCGCGGTGTGCCACAGCGGATGGAACAGGCGCAGCACAGGAGGGACCTGGGAGGCCTCCAGGCGGGGAACGTGCTGCCAGGTCAGCACCCGCGAAGCCAGCGCCGGGGCCCGGGCCAGCGTGCGCTCGGCGCCGGCCCCGCACAGCACCAGCGACGTCTGCGTGGTCGGGGCGTCCGCCAGCAGGCGCAGATAGTCGAGCTCGGGAGCGGCGATGCGCTGGACATCGTCGACCAGCAGGACGCCCGGAGTCTTGAAGGCGTCGATGAGCGCGCGGTCGGCCGCATCCGTCCGGTTCGTCAGCGCGGTCGCCGGCAGACCGAACGCGGTCAACAGCGCGGCACGCAGCTGCGGCAGGGCCAGCTTCACCGCCACCTGCGCCACGCGGACAGGCACACGGCGCGGCAGCACGCCAAGGGCCCGGTGGACCGCGACCGTCTTGCCCTGCCCCGCATCCCCGTACACGCAGGCGATCCCCCGCGCAGCGACCGTGTGCCCGATGGCCTCCGTCACCCCGCCCAGCTGGCGTGTTGCGACCACGTGAGCGCCGGGAACGTACAACCGCACCCCCAACGGCACGACCCCAGCAGAACCGTCGGGTGTGGTGGCAGGAGCGGGTTCGGCGGAGCGCGGGGCCTGGCCGGTCTCGTCGACCGTGCCCGGCAACGCCAGCTCCGCCAGCGCGCGGTCGTACACCGCCGACTCCACCCGGCCACGCCCAGGCCGAACTCCCTGCAGAACACGGCCGGCTTGCTGTTCCCGGCGCACCGCCCGGTGCAACGTCCCCAACGACGGCGCCAGCCCCGCCGGCTGCTGCCCCGGCCCGCACGCCGCCTGTCCGGTCAGCTCCCGGTGCAGTGCCGCCACGTTCCCGCCCAACTCGGAAAGCCGGGCCCAGAACTCGTCCGTGACCGTGAAAGCGCCACGACGCGCAACCGGTTCCACACGACCCGACCGCCGGGCGATAGCCAGCCAGTTCCACACCGTACGCACCGACACCCCGGCCGACTCGGCAGCGATCCGCGCATGCACCGACGACAACTTCCCCGTCGCGTCCACGTCGAGCAGACGCCTCACCACCACCTGACGCGTCAACGCCCGCTCCCGCGACCGGGACACCGACGGCACCACATCGGCCACGGATACCGGAAAAATCTTCGACGGGGAATCGGTCTGCGCAGGCAAGGCATCGGCGGTCATGAACACCAGCCCACTCCCCCGCCACGGCCACATGCACAGGAATGAGCAACCCCGTGTCAGCCACCACCACGTGTGATAGGCCCAACTCGCGGATCATGGCAGCAGGTTGGTCACCTCATGACAGCAACAACCAGCGAGACCATCAAGCAGAAGCCCCAGCCCAGCAGTCCCCTGCCCCTTGGAAGCCCGTTGCCGCCCAACCCGCTGACACCACCCCACCCACTCACACTGAGCGCCGGCTCTCCGCCTGACCGCCCCTTGACCGCACACCCCCACAGCCCCTCTCATGGAAGGACGGCGGGGAGGTGGTCACGGTGGCCGACGGACCGAACGGCGGACGCGACGTACCGGGAACGGTGATGGCCGTGGTGCTGGCGGTGATCGTGCTCGGCCTGATGCTCTGGGGGGCGACCGCGAACGACGCCCCGCCCGGCCGGTCCGGTTGCACGGCCTCCTGCGACTTGCACTAAGCCTGCGCCTGTCGACCCTCGGCGATGGCCCTTTTGAGCCAAGGCCGTGAAGTTAGGGGCTGATCGGTGTTGTCGAGAGGATGTCGATGCTGATGGTGGCCTTGTGGGTGCGTCGGTCGACGCGGAGGCTCTTGTAGGCGTATCGGGACAGGGGTCGCTTGACGGCGCGGGACTGACACGCAGGCGGCGGGCGGGCATGAGGTGGTCCAGGACCGCTCGTCCGATCGCACCGACCAGATCGATGACGGTGCCGGCGATGACGTTCGCGGCCAGGACAACCTGGTCGCGGGCAGCCTGGAGGGCGATCGAGAAGCCGGCGCGGTCCGGGTCGGCGCCGGCGGTGGCCGTGGTGGCGTCGGCGATGGCGATCCGAATGGCCTGGTAGGCGGTCAGGAGTGCGTGGACCTCCTGCGCGATGCCGGGCATGGTGCGGGCCCGCAGGACCCGGCGTCCCAACATGGTTTTCTTGATTGCGAAGTAGGCGGACTCGACCTCCCAGCGTTCGTGGTAGAGCCTGACCAGCTCGAGCGCGGGGTGGGTGCGGTGGTCGAGCAGGGTGGTCGCCAGGCGGTAGACGCCGGTGTGCCGGCCGGCCGTGGTGGCGATCGTGATCTCGCACTCGACGATGCGGACCTCCAGCGCGCCGATGCAGGACAGGAACGAGCCGTCCGCGAAGCGCCGCAGGACGGGCGGCTTGCGTGTGGCGGTGAGGCGGGCCAGGAAGTCGGCACCGGTGGCGGCGGTGTGTTCGAGGAAGTTGTTGGAGGCGAAGCCGCGGTCCAGCAGCACGATCATCCCGGGCCCCAGTGATCGCAGCAGACGCCGGCCGTAGGTGGTCTCGCCTGTGGTGCGCGGTCCGAAGGCGGCGTCCAGGACGGCGCGGGTGCCGCAGGAGACCAGGGCAGTCAAGCAGATCTGCGGGTAGCCGGCGGTGTTGAACCGGTTCGATCCCTTGCCCAGGTGGGCGTGGGTGGCCGGGGCGTCGGGGACGTCGAGGTAGGTGCCGTCGATGGCCACGACCAGCAGCCCGGCCCAGCGGGCTCCGGTGGTGCGAATCGCGCTCGCCGGCCCTCGCAGCGGGTCGAACAGGGCGTGCAGCGGGCGTGCTCCGAGGCGGCACCGGGCATGCCACAACGCGGTCGCGGTGATCTTCGGTATCGGCAGGCCACCCAAGCCGCCGGTGAGTTTGGGCCACACCGCCGGGTAGCCGCACTCCTCGAACAGCGCGGCCGTCAGCAGCAGATACACGACGACCCGGGCGGGCAGCTTCCGCAGCCGCTCCTGTACGGCTCCGCACTCGGCGAGCACCACGTCGACCATGTCGAAGGGCACAATCTGGGTCAACTCTCCCAGATGGCCCGGCGCGTAGATGCCTTCGGCCACCGAGATATCGCGGGTGATGACACACTGGCTGGACAGCGGAGCTCCCAAAGTTGAACGGCTCGTCTTGGCAGACGTCGTTCTACCGGGGCTCCGCTTCTTGCGTCAGACGTTCACGCAGATCAGGCCCCATGTACGTGCCCACCTCGACCCGTAACTTCATGGCCTTGGCCAAAAAGCCCCCGGGCAAGAAGCCCCCGGCCTCGCCCGCGACGCCCTCCGGCTCGTCAACGCCCTCACCCTCGCCGACCGGCCCATGCTCCCCGAAGACATCGCCCGCGTCCTCAGCTGGCCCGTCAAACGGGTCGACGACGCCACCGCCCACGCCCTCGCACACCGCGCCATCGGCGGCGCCGTAGCCCTATGAGGCGAACCGGGCGGCTACCTCGGCACCACACCACGCCTGGACCTGCTCGTCACAAGCCAGCAAACCCAACTGATCGCACCCCACGACAACGACGACACCCAACCCACCCGCTACCAACGCGACCCCCTCGCCCCCACCGAAGCCGAAACCCTCCTGACCATCTGGCACACCGGCGACACCGACCACACCAACCCATCCCAGGACCACGCGATCAGCGGCCTCATCAACGCCGGACTCATCACCCAGCCAGGCAACCTCACCCTCGCCCTGACCGACGACGTCCTCTACAGCCTCAACCTGGCCGTCAACACCGAGACGCTCTCAATCGAGGAACCCGGCGCGCCCCACACCGAGTGACGTGGATGTCCAACACCGTGCCACCCGATGTCCAAAGCCACTGACATCTCGACGTCCAACGACAGGCGCGGACGGTTACGCCGGACGCGCAGGACAACCCCGGCCCGTCGCAGGCGCGAACCCCGAACCGAACCACCCCACCACCCAAGACATAGGGACAAGGGAAGGGGTTGTCGGCGTTTGCCGGCCGCCCGGAACGGGCCCTGACGTGCGCCGGACGCCGAACCGGACGGGACCGGCGAGCACCCACCGGGCGTCCCGCCGCACGACTGACTGGACGCCCTGCCGTGCGGCCCACCGCACGCAGGACGGACACCGGCAAGACCGGGTGGTTTGGTGGCGGTCGTGGTTTGTCACGTGATGCTTGCCGGACTCCGGCGGGGGTGGGGCGTGTTGGGTGGTCGTCTGCGGTGTCGGGTGGGCGGGGGGTCAGCGGGGGCGGGCGGTGGTGGGGGTGAGGTGGCGGGCCAGGGTGTCGAGGGCGGCGGACACCTCGTGCAGCAGCGGTTCGTTCGGGGCGGTGCCGTCGGGGGTGGTGAGGGCTGCGGTGAGGGCGTCGTCGATGGTTGTGGAGCGTACGTCCTTGACCCGGGCGGAGGGGCGGGTGGTGGCGCGGACGAGTCGGCGGCGGCGGTCGGCGGGGTCGGGTTCGGTGTCGACCGAGCCTGCCTCGGCCAGGCGGGCGACGGCGGTGGAGACCTGACTCTGGGGCAGGCCGGTGCGGGTGGCGATCTCCCCGATGGTCGTGCCGGGGTGTGCCAGGACGTCGTCGAGGGTGACCAGGACCGAGCGGACCGAGCCGCCGGCCGCCGTCTGTGTCTGTGGCTGTGGCATGGCCTGTTCGCCGATCTTCATCAGGGT
This sequence comes from Kitasatospora sp. NPDC097691, assembly GCF_040302665.1. Taxonomy (NCBI): domain Bacteria; kingdom Bacillati; phylum Actinomycetota; class Actinomycetes; order Kitasatosporales; family Streptomycetaceae; genus Kitasatospora; species Kitasatospora sp. NPDC097691. Next base: position 9,919 of record NZ_JBEORY010000101.1, read on the forward strand.
GCGGCCCAGGAGGAACAGCTCGACTCCGTTCATGCCCCAAGAGTACATCGAAACAGATGCATCTATCTTGATATATCTGCTTCGATTCTTTACTGTCGTGGTGCCGGGCGCCGACACCGCCGGCAACCGACCAAAGGGGGAAACCAGCATGGCCACCAGCCGGACCGCAGCCACCGTCCGCACACTCGCCGTCCCCGGCGCCACACTCCACTACCAGGTCCAAGGCACCGGCCCGACACTGCTGCTCTCGCAGAGCGGCGAAGGCGACGCGGACCGAACCGTCGACCTCGTCCCGCACCTCGCCGACACCTTCACCGTCGTCACCTACGACCGCCGCGGCCTGTCACGCAGCATCCTCGACAACCCCGCCGCCCCAATGACCATGGCCCACCACGCCGACGACGTCGTGCGACTGCTCGCCGAAGTGACCCACGAACCGGCACTGATGGCCGGGTTCAGCATGGGCGCCGCGATCGGCCTGCACGTCGCCGCCCGGCACCCGGGCACACTGGACACACTCATCGCCCACGAACCCGTCATGCCCAACCTGCTGCCCCCAGACGGCCGGGCCGAACACATCGCGGAACTGACGGCCATCCGCACCGCCTACCTCGACGGGGGCACCACAGCCGCCCTCCCCGCGATCACCCGACACCTCGGGATCGACCCGGCACACGACCGGACCGAGAACAACCTCACCCCCCAGCCCCTCACACCCCGCCGGCTCGCCAACTTCGGATTCTTCATCGGCACGGAGTTCCCCGCCGTCACCACCGACGACCTCACCCCGGCCGAGATCACAACAGCCGCAACAGCCACCGGCGCAGCCCGGATCATCCCCGCCACCGGCGAGGACACCCGGCCGACCGTCCACACCCACCGCTGCGCACACGCACTCGCCAAACTCCTGCACACAAAGCCCGCCGCCTTCCCCGGCGGCCACAACGGAAACACCACACACCCACACGCCACCGCACAGACACTCAAGACCATCCTCGGACGATGACACGGTCCGGTGAGCCACAAAAACCCGGGAAGCGGAAAACCAAACCCCGCACCGACTCCCAAACCACCCACACCCCAGCCAAAACCCAGCCAAGACCAAACCAGAGCCGAGCCAGGGCCAGGGCCAGGCCAGACACCCTCCCAACCGCAACAACCCCCGGAACACAGCGACACAGCGCAGCCTGGCGTTGCGCCCGACGGCGGCCGCCACCAGGCGGACGTGAAGAGAAAGGCCGAGCGCAGCGGGGCGACGGCGGCCAGGGCGGCCCCGTCTCCGGGGGCGAGCCTGCGGCACCGCCATGGATGCCCAGGACGACCCAAGGCGGGATGGGGCGGGACGACTCCGGGAGGCCGGGGCAGGACCGGAGGGACGGCCCGGGCAGCCGACTCCGGCCCGTCAGAGCCGGGCTCTCTGCACACTGTGCAGAGAGCTGTCGCCGCCTGGCACCGGCTTGCGCGACCCCACGCCCACCTGCGGACCACCTTGCCGTAAGTCTCCCGGGGGAACGGCACAACCACCCGTCCAGCCCACCCCCTCATAGCCGGGGTCCGGCCCCGGCAGCCGGCCGGAGACGGACCAGGACGCGGCATACGGAGCAACACGAGCGGCAGTAGCCACCCGCGGCCGGCAGACCGAACAGCGGCCCCTCGGTCCGCCGAGGAAGACGCGGGCGGACCTCACGGTGGACCACCAAGGCCCACCGCCGAGCGGACGGGCGATCAGAGCAGCACGGCACCCGCACGGAGGCGAAGCTGGCAACGGCAGGCCGGAGCAGGCATTGCGCAGCGAGCGAACCGGCGGGCCGGACCGGACACCGGACGACGGAAGGAGCAGCCCCGCGCGGGGCGCCGAGAGCGAGCCGGGCGGGCGCGGGCGCGGGCGGGTCAAGCGAGCGCCGAGGACAGCCGGAAAACCCCCGGTGACACAACCCCGAAACCACCATGCCTGAAAGGCCCAGCCCCGGGCCATGGCATGGGCACAACGGACACGGAACGTGACCGAAAGGGGGGCGCGGACACGGCCCCCGGCCACCCCGCAGCACCGCGCACCGGTCCAGACCGGTAAGAACATGTCGCTCCGGAACGTCTGGAACACCCGGCTGCAGCCACCACACCCGCGGCCCTTCGCCGGGCAGAGCATCGCCCGGCACGCCCGCACCTCCGACCACGGGCCATCCGGGGTGGGAGGTGCGGCCATCAGCTCCCGATTGGACGGGGCCGGCAGCAGCAACCCGGCCCAAGTCGGAGGCGACGCAGCCCTGTTCGCGGGCGGGCCGCCGTTCCATCGAAGGCTTGCCACAAGAGGTTGCCGACCGGCAGCAGGCCCAGCGCCTCTTCCAGGGCCCTGAGGACCGACCGGGCCAGATCCCACGCGACGCCCGTAGCCAAGGGCCTGGCTCTCGAAAAATCTTAGATCGGGCGGTAAACGCCGGGGCGCGGCTCGTACTCGCCACCAACCGGTGGCCGCCAAGGCGTCCCGACCGGGATCCGCCGATGGCGGGACACGCCGGAAAGGTACGCCGCCATGACGGACCCCGTGACCCTGATACTGCTCGGCACCGCGCCCGCGGTGCTGAAGGTCGCCGACACCCTCGCCCGGAGCCTGCTGCTGCGCGCCCGTGTCGAACTGGCCAAGGCTCAGGCCGGCGCGCGGGCCCAGGACGACAAGCCCGCCGACGGCGCACAGTGACCGAGAGAGCTGCTGCACGGAGTGCAATGCCACGGCCACGATGCCATTCGAGACCGCCTACGAGCTGTCCTATCGTCCGCTGGTTCTGTCTGTCCGTCAGCGCGGGCCACCGAGTGGAGGCTGTCCGACCAGGACATCGACGTCGAGGCACTCGTCCAGGACACATCCGAGCAGGCTTGAACGTCTGGCACACCATCACGACCCCCACCCGGTTCGCCACAGACAGCACCGGCAGCGCGACAAGCCGTCCGCAGCCGCCTCGGCCGCGGCTCCCTCCGGTCCCGGGCGCAGGCCGCGAAGTCCATCGGCGCCTGGCGGGCCCCGGACGGCCGGATCGGCTTCAGGACCGGGCTGGACGGGAGCGTGGTGGGGGCGTCGGGGTGTGGGGTCCTGACCTGCTAATATTCTTCTTGTCGCGAGGGAGATGATCTCTCGTCAGGCGTCAGTGGTGCTACCAGAGCACGTCCTACTTTCAGTAGGAAGAGTCCGTGCGACCCGGGCCTGGCGCTCCATGGTCGGGCGAGGTCCGGCACCTGTACAGGGGCCGGGCCTCGTCCGTTTTTGCGGGTCGGGCGGCGGCCGTCGGCGGTGGTCGGCTTCCGGTGCCGGTACGGGGCCTCGCCCGGAGGCGCTGTCACGTACGTCCCGGGGTGATTGCGCTCAGCACTTCAGGTGGGCGCTGGTGGTTGCCTGGTTGATTCCCTGGAAGTCGTTGATCCAGAATTGCACGTCGGATTCGGTGGGGTGGGCCGTGCCGCAGCTCTGGTTGAACGGGTAGTCGATCGACCCGCCGGTGTTGGTCAGGTGCACGCGACCGAAGGACGGGCTGTCGAACGGGTGCTTCTCGAAGGCCCAGTGGGAACCCTTGATTCCGACGAACGAGAACCCCCTGGCATGGTCGGGCAGGTCGCGGAACTCGACGGTGAGGAACACCAGGGGCCCTTCGGTGTGGATCCGGGTGCCGGTGATCTGGATCCGGCAGAGGTCCGCGACGCCGGGGAGCCTGGCGGGGAGCTGGGTGCAGATCTGGGCGAGCCACGCGCGGGCGACGCCCACCTCCCCGTGGAAGCAGTTCACGATGACCGTCCAGCTGCCGGCGTTGGCTTCGGCGCAGGCCTCCTCGGGTGTCTGGGTGGGGGCTTGGGCGACCACGCCCGGTGCGGCTTCGAGTGTGGCGCTCTGCGCGACGGCCGCTCCCGTGGTCTGGAGACCCACCAGTGCCACAACGGCCGCTGCGGGCACCGTGAGAGAGCGCCAAGGGCGAGGAATCTTCATCGGAAGTCCTCCAATTGTGCATGGTGGATCGCGGGGAATACCCGGCTTCGCGCAGGAATTCCTCACTCTCCGTCAAGAAGAGGCTTCGTACAGAAACAACGCTAGCGACTGCACTATTGAGTGGCAATTGCAGAAGATTCAACAGCGCCGGGCAGACGGCGGGTACGGGGAACGGCGTGAGGGCCCGGCTCCGCGCGATATGCGCGGGGCCGGGCCCTCACGGGTCACCCCGGTGGCACCTGTCCGCCCCCGGGGCACGGGGGGAGACCGACGGTGCCGGCTTTAGTACCAGTGGTGGGTCTGCCAGAACGCCCAGGCGGCGTTCGGGCTGCCGTAGCGGGAGTTCATGTAGTCGTAGG
>NZ_JBEORY010000102.1:0-14107 GCF_040302665.1 Kitasatospora sp. NPDC097691
CCGGTCAGCGTCAGCCCGTCCCGTTCGATCGCGGCCATCGCCGCCGGGCGGCCGATCAGCGTGACGTCCGCGGTGTCGGCCAGCATGCCCCCGAGGTGGCAGCCGATGCTGCCGGCGCCGAAGACCGCGATCCGCGGTTCCCCGCTCACCGGCCGAACAGCCGGAAGCCGGCGCCGAGTTGTACCGTGCGGTGGCTGTGTTCGTCGGGCAGCGGGTCGGCGGCGGCGAGCGGTGCGGGCGGTGGGGTGCTCATGGCCCCAGAAGATACGCGCACACCGACCGGATCACCGGGCGGATGCCCGAACCGGTCCTCGACCGCCGACGAGGACCCATCGTGCGGGCGCCGGTCGACCGGGGGCCTGTCGGTCGGGGGCCTGTCGACCGGGGTGGGTCGGCCGTGCTCAGGGGAGGGGGCGGCGGCCCCAGGCGGTGATCATGCCGGGGGAGAGGTCGGCGAGCTCGGGGGAGGCCAGGTAGGCGAGGGCCCGGTCGAGTTCGCCCGGCTCCAGGGCGGTTTCTGCCTCCGGGCCGGTGCCGGCTTCCAGGGCGTCGCGCATGCTGAGCCAGGTGTCGCGCCAGAAGGCGGTGACGGGTGCGTCGGGGGTCAGCGGCGGTACGTGGACCTCGGCGCCGACCTCCCGCAGGCCCAGGCCCCGCAGGAGTTGCGGGTAGCCGGTCACCCAGCCGATGTCGGTGCCGATCCGCTCGCGCAGGGCCTGCCACATGGCGGACATGGTGCGGCGGTAGGCGGGCTGCGGCGAGTCCGCCGTGGTCAGGTCGACGGCGTCGCCGACGACCAGCCAGCCGCCGGGCGCCACCCAGTCGGCCAGGCGCGCCAGCACCTCGGCGTGCGTGGGCAGGTGCATCAGGACGAACCGGCAGTGGACCAGGTCGAACCGGCCGGGCGCCAATGCCGGGTCGGTGACGTCCGCCGCCATCGTGCGCAGCCGGCCGACCGGGCGGGCGTCGACGAAGCGCGGGTCCCGGTCGAGGGCCAGGACCTCGTCGACGCCGGCCTCCTCGGCCAGCCAGCGGCTGATCGTCCCGGTGCCGGCGCCGACGTCGAGGCAGCGCCACCCCGGACCGACGCCCAGGGCGGTCAGCCGGGCCCGGGTCGCCGCGTCGTAGGCCAGCGCGCCGTAGTCGATGCGCTCACCCTCACCCGTCCCGTCGGGGGCGAAGAGGTCCGTTCCGTACCGCCCGTCGTCCGGTACGGCGGGGTCCGCCGGTCGTTCATCCACTGGAGCTCCTCACCGCGGGCGGGGCGGGGCGGGCCCGTCCGTCCCCGTCCATCGCTCGGCCGGCCGTCAACGAGCTGTCACCCGTCCCACCCGCGGCGGTCCCCAACCGTCCGCCGCCGCGATCCCACCCGAACGGCCGCCCCGGCGCACGCGGCTCGCCGCCCGGGGGCAGAGTGGGCCCGTGAGCGAGACCGTGGCGCCGGCGGACGGCGAGGAGCACCGGGCCGGCTGGTTCGAGCTGTTCTTCGACCTGGTGTTCGTCGTCACCGTCGCGGTCCTCGCCCACGGGCTGCACGGCGACCCGGACGCCGCCGACTTCGGCACGTTCCTCGTCCTGTTCTTCCCGGCCTGGTGGGCCTGGGCGAACCTGATGGTCACGGTCAACGTCTTCGGGTCGGCCGCGCCGCGCATGCAGGCCGTGCTGCTCGGGGCGATGCCCGGACTCGGCCTGATGGCGGCCGCCGCGCCCGAGGGGCTCGGTGACCGCGCGTGGGCGTACGCGCTCGGCGCGGCCTGGGTGCGCCTCGGGCTGTTCGGCATCTGGTGGGGGCACGCCCGCCACCGGGACAACCCGCTGCCGCTGTGGCGCCCGCTGGCGTACTGCCTGGCGCCGGCCGTGATCTGGGGGGTGTCGGCCGCGCTGCCGAGCCCCGCGCGGTTCGTGCTGTGGGGGCTGGGGATCGCCCTGGAGGCCACCCTGCTGGCGGTCAGGGCCGGGGTGACCGCGACGTTCTACGCGCGGATGTCGATCGAGCACCTGGTCGAGCGGATCAGCCTGTTCGTGGTGATCGTGCTCGGCGAGAGCGTCTTCACCGTGGTCTCCACCCTCGCCGACCACTTCACCGGCGCGTCGGCGGCCGCCGCCCTGCTCGGCTTCGCGGTGGTCGCCGAGCTGGCCCTGGCCTTCTTCCGCTGGGGCACCGAGAGCGCCGCCCGCGGGCTCGACCGGGCCCAGGCGGGCGGCGCCAACACGGCGATCCGGGACACCGTGATGTACCTGCCGTTCGTGCTGATCTCCGGCATCACGGTGCTGTCGGGCGCGCTCGGCACCGCCGTCGCCGACCCCGAGCACCACCTCCCGCCGGGGGCCCGCTGGGCGCTGTGCGGCGGGGTCCTCGCCTTCTACACCGCCAATGCGGCGATCTCGCTGCGCTACGGCGACCCGGCCCGCACCGTGCTCGACTGGTACGGGCCGAGCCTGGTGCTCGTCCTCGCGGCCCTGCTGCCCGCGTCCGTCCTGCTGCCCGCCTGGGGCGCGGTCGGTGTCGCGGCGGCCGTGGTCCTCGCGCTCACCGTCCTGGCCTCGGACCGGGTCCGCCGCCGGGCCCGGGCGGGCTGAGCCCGGGCCCGGCGGGTGACGCGCGGTCAGTCCGGCGTGCCGGGGGCGCCGCCGACCCGGCCGCGGTGGGCGGTGATCAGTTCGGCGTAGTGGCGGCCACTGGTCATCACGGTGCGCCGCAGGGTCGGGTGGTCGACGTGCACCAGGCCGAACCGCTTGTCGTAGCCGTACGCCCACTCGAAGTTGTCCAGCAGCGACCAGGCGAAGTTCCCGGCCGGGCCGGCCCCCCGGGCGGCTGCCCGGGCGCAGGCCGGCAGGTGCTCCCGGAGGTTCTCGGTGCGCTCGGGGTCGTGCACGCTGCCGTCGGGACCGACGGTGTCCTGGTCCGGGGACGACGGCGTGGCTGAGAACCCGGCAGGCACGGCCGATTGACCCCAGGTTGGTGCGCATGTGACGGAAAGGGAGCCCCGCACGCATCCACCGCTGGTTCAGCGGTATGAGCGCTGGCCGGTCCCTCCACACAGTGGCCGATCACCTCGTGCCCGACTCGCCTCGGGTGATGCGTGCCGACCGGTGTCAGATTCGCCAGGGTGGCTACCGGCGGCTGCGTCTGGCAGCCGGGACGAAGGACGGTGGTCGATGTGGTGTTCCGGCATCCGGCGCACAAGGGCGGTGACGACGGACGCGGCCGGTTCGAGGAGTTCGCGGAGCTGGCGTCGAACTTCACCAGCTCCCCGGTGTTCGCGCTGCTGTGCTTCCTTCTGGTGGCTGCGTTCGTGGCCGTGAACGCGGCCGGGCTGTCCACCGAGTGGCGGCTGGTGACAGGGGATGCGATGAGTGCGGTGACGCTGTTGCTGCTCGCGATGCTGAAGAACTCCGAGCGGCGGGCCGAGCACGCCATCCAGCGCAAGCTCGACGCGATCGCCCGAGCGATGCTGGAGCAGCAGGAGGGCAGACGCGGGCAGGCCCACGAGGACCTGAAGGCCGCCATCGGGATGGAAGAACGCCTGTAACGGCCCGTACACACCCGGACCCGGGCGTGTGTTCCCGGTGGCTCCAGCTTCGGCGTCGGGCCGGGAACGGCCAACAGCGCTGTAAGGCCGGCCTCCCCTGGGGCAGTCGGGTGGCGTCGGCGGATCAGTACCTCGACCTGTCGGCCGGCGTTTGCGAGGACGTAGGCCGCGACGGGTCGTTCGGGCCCGCGCCGATGACGCCGACTCACGGCGAATTGCCCGTCGCCGGTCGCACGCAGGGCGTGCCGGTCCGCCCGAGGGGTGTGCAGGGCAAGGACTGTTCGACGACATCGACCAGTCGGGAGGCCCCGCCCGGTACACCCGGCCCACCATTGGAGCCGCCGCGTCCGGACGGTCCCGGGCCATCCACGCCCGACCCGGGGCCGGGCCGGCCCCGCCCGGCGGAGCCACCCGACTGAATACGTGCCCCGCAACAAGTGGAGCCGGGCTGTGCGGGTGACGGCCGCTCACATCCCTCCCCGGAGGCGGGCAGTGACGGCCCTCAACAGGTCGAGCATGGGCAGTGCGAGCTGATCGTCCTCGGGACCCTCGGCCCGGAGGCGGTCACTCTCGGGGCCGCCACCCTGCCGCTGTCGGACTTTCTGGACCCCGGCGGGCAGCTCCCCGATCGTTCGCATCTCTCCGATGCCAGCGCACAGTTCACGCCATGAGGCAGGCGGGACGGGCGGGTTGACAGGTCCCGACGTCTTGTCCGGCGTCCAGGGCGCGCCGGCCCCAGAACTTCCCCAACCCGCCCTACACCACGCTGGACACCACGCCCGTCTCCCGCGAGAAGCCCTTCCTCTACCTGGACGGCGCCGACTACAAGGTCGACGACACGGTCACCGTCCACGAGGGCTGGGGCCTCGGGAGCTACTGCTACTTCAACGTGGACCCGACCATCCGGATGGACCACGGCTTCGAGGCACCCACCCGGGCGGGCGTGCGGTTCCACGACCTGCTGGTGGTCTCGCTCGGCGGCAAGGGCCAGTACGACCACGTCGTCGACGGCACCGGTGCCGCCACCTCCGGCACCTCGACCACGCCGTCGACCGTGGTGGCCTACCCGTAACGGGCCTCCCGGTCACCGGGCCTCCGGGGCTCCGGGTGTGATGCGGGGCTGCCGCCGTCGGTGGCAGCCCCGTGCCGGATGGGCCGGGATCGGCCGGGATCAGCGGGGCCGGCGGGCGTGGACGGCGTGGTGGCCGAGGGTGCGGAGGCGGGCGGTGTCCGGGGTGGGTGGCAGCAGGGGGGCGAGTGCCCGCCAGGCGTCGGTGCAGAGGCGGTCGGCGTCGTGTTCGCTCGCCGCGACGGCGCCGCACCGCAGGAGGGCGTCGCGGGCCGCGTGGATGTCGGCCTCGGGCGCGTCGCCGTCGCGGATCGCGGTCCACAGGGCCTCGGCGGCGGGCCGGGGGAGCAGGGTGGCCGCGTGGGCCAGCGGCAGGGTGACCTTGCCGTTGCGCAGGTCCTCGGCCACGTCCTTGGTCAGCGCGCCGCTGTCGTTCGTGACGCCGCGCAGGTCGGCGACGTCGTCGGCGATCTGGTAGGCCGTGCCGATCGCCGCTCCCCAGTCCAGCAGCGCCCGGCTCACGGCCGGCTCGGCGCCGGCGGCGATCGCGGCGATCTGGCAGCACGCCCCCACCAGGGCACCGGACTTCAGCCGGTGGGTGGCCAGCACCAGCCGCCGCAGCGGGCCGCTGTCGCCGGCCGCCAGTGCCTGGTCCATCTCGCGACGGTGCCCCTGGATGTCGAGCGCCTGCCCGGCGTGGGCCGCCCGCAGCGCGGCGAGGAGGGCCTCGCGCATCCGGCCCTGCAGCACCGGGTCGTCGGGGGCGCACAGGCCGATGGCCCGGTCGAAGGCGAAGTAGGCGTAGGTGCCCGCGGTCAGGGCGGCGGGCAGGCCGTACACCTCGTGGGCGGCCGGTCGTGCCCGGCGCAGCGCCGATCCGTCCTGGACGTCGTCCACGACCAACGAGCCGGTGTGGGCGAGTTCCAGGGCGGCCGCCAGCACGCCGAAGCGGTCGCCGTCACCGCCGAGCAGGTCGACGATCTGCAGCAGCAGCGCGGGGCGCCAGCGCCCGCCGCCCGCATCGACCATGTGCCGCACCGGTTCGGCGAGGGCCCGGTGCAGGCGGCGGTCGAGGGCGTGCGCCGTGTCGGCGGACAGGCCGCTGCCGTGCCCGCCCGGGAGCCAGACGGCCAGGCCGGCGGGGGCGGGCGGGCAGAGCCGGTCCAGCTGGTGCTCGATCCCGCGGCCGGCCCCGGTGGCCTGCTGTCCGGCGCGCGCACCGTCCGCGGACGGTCCGACGGGCTCGGTGGGTGCCATAACCATCTCCTCACCATAGAGTTGGGCGCCGGGAAGACGGCGGATGCAGCGGCGGACGGCGCGGGCGCGGAACCGCTGTCATCCATATGCCCGGTCCGCCGGACGGAACGCGGGCCGGTCGACTCCCGGCGCCGTTGCGCACCCTGCTCGCCCGGGCGCGCGGTGCCGTCTGGTGTTCCCTCGGTGTTCAAGCACACGCTCCTGACGGCATGCCGTCAAGGCCCTACGGTCCCTGGGGAACTGCGAGAAGGGGCCATGAACGAGACGCAACCTGCCGTACGCGCACGGGGTTTGACGAAGTGTTTCGGCGATGTCGTGGCGCTCGACGGGGTCGGGCTGGAGCTGGCGCCCGGGCGGGTCCACGGGCTGGCCGGGCCGAACGGCGCCGGGAAGACGACGCTGCTCGGGCTGCTGCTCGGGCTGGCCGTCGCCGACGGCGGCGAGTTGGAGGTGCTGGGCCGGCCGGTCGGCCGGGCGGCGGCGCCGCCGGGGGTGGCCGGATTCGTGGACGGCCCCGGGCTGTACCCGTCGCTGACCGCCCGGCGGAACCTGGCCGCGCTGGCGGCGCTGCGCGGGCGGGGAACGGCGGCCGGCCGGATCGACGCCGTCCTGGCCGAGGTCGGGCTGACGGACGTCGCCGACGACCGGGTGCGGGGGTTCTCGCTGGGCATGCGGCAGCGGCTCGGGCTGGCGGCGGCGTTGCTGACCGAGCCCCGGCTGCTGGTGCTCGACGAGCCCTCCAACGGACTGGACCCGGCGGGCAAGCACCACGTGCACCGCGTGCTGCGGCGGCTCGCGGGCGAGGGCGTGACCGTCGTGCTGTCCAGCCACCGCATGGACGACCTGGAGGCGCTCTGCGACGAGGTCACGATCCTCGCGACCGGGCGGGTCCGCTACTCCGGCCCGCTGGGCGCACTGGCGGCCGACCACCGCGCGGCGGACCACCGCCTGCTCACCTCCGATCCGAAGACCGCGCGACGGGTGGCGGTCGGCGTCGCCGGGGTGCGGGTGCTGCCCGCGGCCGGGGCGTGGCGCGGCGCCGAGGCCCTGGTCGTCCGCGCCTCGGGCGCGGCCGTCGAGGAGTTGGTGGCCGAGCTGGTGCGGGCGGAGGTGCGGGTGCGCGAGGTCGTGCCCGTGGTCCCGCCGCTGGAGGCCGCCTACCTCGCCCTGACCGAGCACCGGGAGGACACCCCATGAGCACGCCCGTCGCGCGCGTCGGCACCGTCCCCGCCTCCGCCTCCGCCTCCGCCCCCGACGCGGACCGGGTGCCGGTCGGCCGGGTGTACCGCTTCGAGCTGGTCAAGCTGGTCTCGCAGTGGCGGATCCGACTGCTGGTGCTGGCCTGTTGGACGGCTCCGGGGCTGTTCGTGGCCGCGGTGGCCGAGCAGGGGACGCTGCCGTCCGACACGCTGTTCGGCCGCTGGATGCACGCCACGGGCTGGGCCGGTCCGCTGGTGGTGCTGGGGTTCGCCGGGTCGTGGGCGCTGCCGCTGCTGACCTCGGTGGTCGCGGGCGACGTGTTCGCGGTCGAGGACCGGCTCGGGACCTGGCGGCACCTGCTGATGACGGTCCGCTCGCCGCGGCGGATCTTCGCGGGGAAGGCGACGGCGAGCGTCACCGTGATCGTGCTGCTGGTGGCCGGACTGGCGGCATCGAGCACGGTGGGCGGGCTGGCCGCGGTCGGCAACGAACCGTTGGTCGGCGTCGACGGGCACCTGCTGACGCCGTCGGACGCCGCCGGACGCGTGCTGCTGGCCTGGGCGTGCGCGCTGGCACCCACCCTGGCGCTGGCCGCGATCGGGCTGCTCGGCTCCGTCCTGCTGGGACGGTCGCCGATGGGCCTGCTCGTCCCCGCGCTGGCGGCCGTCGCGATGCAGCTCGCGCAGATGCTGCCGCTGCCGGTGGCGCTGCGCCTCGCCCTGCCCGGCTACGCCTTCGTCTCCTGGGACGGGCTGTTCGCCGCCCCGGCGCGGCTGGACGAGCTGCTGGTCGCCGTCGCGGTCAGCCTGCTCTGGGCGGCGGTGGCGACCGCGCTGGCCCACCGGGTCTTCGTGCGGCGGGACTTCACCACCGGCCACGAGGACGGCGGGGGGCGCCGCGCGCTCGCCTACGGGGTGCTGCCGCCGGCCGGGCTGCTGGCGCTGGCCTTCGGCGCGCTCGCCGTGGCCACGCCCTCGACGGGTTCCGGGATCTCGCAGGCGAAGGTCCAGCAGTCGGTGGCCACGGTGTTCGCGCACCTGTACCGGCTGCAGACCGAGCAACTGCACCGCCCGGCCGTCACGGAGGCCGGGCTGCGGGTCTCGGCGGCGTGCGAGCGGGGCGACGGGCAGGTCGACCCGGAGGGGCCCGGCAACGACTGGCGCTGCGTCGTCACCTGGCACCTGCCCGGCACGGACGCGCCGGGGACGGCGGTCTACCAGCTCGACGTCGGCGCGGACGGGCGCCTGGTGGCCGACGGCGACGGACCGAAGGACGTGAACGGCTACTTCCTGGTGCACACCCCGGGCGGCGACGCGCCGAACCCGCTCTGGCAGTTCGACGGCCGGATCGAGCTGCTGCCCTCCGCAACGAACGCAACCGGCCCGACAAACGCAACCGACCCGATGAGCTCGAAGAACCCGACGAACCCAACGAAGGGCTGACGTTATGCAGGTAACGCGTCGTCGACGTCCCCAGCAGGAGCACGTCGTCGTCCTCGGCCGCCGCGTGGGCCGCCGTGCCACGCTCGCCACGGCCTGTGTCACGGCCGTCGCCGTGGCCACGGGCACGGCCTTCGCGACGACCCAGCAGTTCGGCACGGACCAGGTCGGCCAGGTCACCGCCGACGGCCAGGTCATCTCCAGCGACCAGTACATCGCCCCGTACGGGAGCCGGCAGGTCATCGACAACGGCAAGCTGATGGGGTCCGCGGTCAGCCCGGACGGCGCCCACCTGGCCGCCTCGGTCGCCGACGGCGACGCGGCGCTGGTCGTGGTGGACCTCAGGACCGGGAAGGTGCAGCAGCGCGTCGGCACCGCCAAGGTGGACGAACTGCGCATCCCCAGCGGTGCGGTCGGCCAGGAGTCGCCGGTGTACTCGCCGGACGGCAGGCAGCTGTGGCTGGGCCAGCTCGACGGCTACACCAGGTTCACCGTGAACGCCGACGGATCCCTGGCCGCCCCGGTGGCGGTGCCGATCCCGGCCGACGGCGACAAGCACGCGCTGGCGTCGGGGGCGGTGTTCTCCGCCGACGGCGCGACGGTGTACGCGGCGGTCAACGGGCAGAACCGGGTCGTCGCGATCGACGCGGCGACCGGCGCGATCGGGCGCAGCTGGACGGTGGGCAACGCCCCGCGGGGCATCGCGCTGGTCGGCCACAAGCTGTACGTCGGCAACGAGGGCGGGCGCCCGGCCGAGGCCGACGACGACACGCTCAACTCGTACGGCACCCAGGTGCCCGCCGATCCGGAGACCGGCGCCGTGACCACCGGCACGGTCAGCGTGATCGACCTCGGCAACCCGGCCGCCGCCGTCGCGACCGTCGCCGTCGGCCTGCACCCGACGGCGCTGTACGCCAAGAACGGCGTCCTGTTCGTCGCCGACACCGGCAGCGACGAGGTGTCGGTGATCGAAACCCGGCGCGACAGGGTCGTCCAGACCGTCTCGACCAAGCCGTGGCCGGAGGCCTCGGTCGGCTACGAGCCCACCGCCGTGACGCTCACCGACGACGGCCGCCTGCTGGTCACCCTGGGCCGGGCCGACGCGGTGGCCGTCTACCGCTTCGGCGGCGCGCAGGAGCCGGTGAGCTACGTCGGCCTGCTGCCCACGGACTACTTCCCGGCGGAGATCACCACCGTCGGCTCGAAGGTGATCGTGTCCAACACCCGTGGCATCGACGCGCGGCGGCCGAACGGCACGGGCGCGCACAAGACCCACGACACCACCTCCAGCCTGACGCAGTTCACCCTGCCGAGCGACCGGGAGATCCGCTCCCGGACCGCCCAGGTGTTCCGGCAGAACGGCTGGAGCAACGGCGCGGTCAAGGTCGCGAACGGCCACCGGGCGAAGCCGGTGCCGGTGCCGAACCGGATCGGCGACCCGTCGCCGATCAAGCACGTCTTCCTGATCGTCAAGGAGAACCGGACGTACGACCAGGTCTTCGGCGACGTGGCGAAGGGCAACGGCGATCCGACGCTGGCCCAGTTCGGCGCGAACGTGACGCCGAACCAGCACGCGCTGGCCGAGCAGTTCGGGCTCTACGACAACACCTACGACATCGGCACCAACTCCGCCGAGGGTCACAACTGGCTGATGCAGGCCGACAATCCGGAGTACACCGAGTCTTCGGCGGGCGAGTACGAGCGCAGCTACGACACCGAGGACGACGCCCTGGGCCACCAGCGGACGGGCTTCCTGTGGACGGGCGCGCAGGCGGCCGGCCGGACGGTGCGTGACTTCGGGGAGTTCCACCAGTTCCTGACCAAGCCGGACGGTGCGAGCTGGCAGAACCTGTACTGCGACGCCAGGACCATGGCCGCGACCGGTGCGGGCAGCGCCTACCCGCTGGAGTCCTCCTCACCGATCCCGTCGCTCAACAGCGTGTCGGTGCCCGGCTTCCCCAAGTTCGACACCAGCGTGCCGGACCTCTACCGCTACCAGGTCTGGAAGCAGGACTTCGAGCGGAACGGCCCGGCGGACCTCAACATGCTGTGGCTGTCCAGCGACCACACCGGCGGTCCGGCGGGCCCGGCCGCGCAGGTCGCCGACAACGACCTGGCGACGGGGAGGATCGTCGACGAGATCTCGCACAGCGCGTACTGGAAGGACTCGGCGATCTTCGTGGTCGAGGACGACTCCCAGGCCGGCCTCGACCACGTGGACGGCCACCGTGCGCCGATCCAGATCATCAGCCCCTGGGCGCAGCACGGGGCCGTCGACAGCCGCTACTACTCGCAGATCACCATGGTCCGCACCATCGAGCAGATCCTCGGGATCCGCCCGATGAACCAGAAGGACAGCGCGGCCAGCCCGATGGCCACGGCCTTCACCGCGGAGCCGGACTACACGCCGTTCACCGCGGTGCCCAACCGGACGTCGCTGACGGACGGTCTGAAGACGCCGCCCGCGTGCGGCGTCGACGTTCCCGGGGCGCAGGACCTCCGCGCGGCGGCGGTGCCGGCCACGACCGCGCCGCCGGCGGCCGAGCAGGCCGTCGCCGCCCAGTGGGAGGCCTGGAAGTCGCAGCAGCGGCTGACGGGCGCGAACGCGGTGCCGGACCACGCGAACCCGGCGCAGATGGAGCACCTGGTCTGGTACCAGACGCACAACTGGACCACCCCGTACCCGGGTGAGGGCGAGATCCACGCGCCGAACGACGTGCCCGGCGCGTACCTGCCGTCCGCGGAGAGCGACGGCTGATCCGGCCCGGTTCCGCCGGGGAATTTCGATCATGCTCCGGGCCGTCCAACTCCGGCCCGGAGCAAGGTCGTTCCCGCGTGTGCGGGCGTCCGCGTGGAGCTGCGACGCCGCTCGTTGGCAGGATCCTGACACCGACTTAAGTTACTCTTGGGTAATTCAAGGATGTCGACCGGGTGAACATTCCCGGCCCCTCATGAAGGACCCGTACGTGCTCGATCACCAGTCCCGCCGTTCCGGCCGCCGCTTCGCCGGTTCGGCGCTGGCCCTCGTCGCCGCCGTCTGCGCGCTTCCCGCCGCCCCCGCGTTCGCCGACCCGGCTCCCGTCCCGGCCCCGGCCGCGCAGGCCGACGCCACCCCGCACCTGGACGCGGTGGAGCAGACGCTGCGCCAGGTGTCCCCCGGCCTGGAGGGGACGGTGTGGCAGCGGACGGAGGGCAACCGGCTCGACGCGCCCGCCGGCGACCCGGGCGGCTGGCTGCTGCAGACCCCCGGCTGCTGGGGCGACCCGTCCTGCACCGACCGCCCCGGCACCCGCCGGCTGCTCGACAAGATGCGCGAGAACATCTCCCGCGCCACCCGGACCGTCGACATCTCGACCCTCGCGCCATTCCCGGACGGCGCGTTCCAGGACGCCATCGCGGCCGGCCTCAAGGCGTCCGTGGCCGCCGGGAACACCCCGCACGTGCGGGTCCTCGCCGGGGCCGCACCAGTGATCAACATCACCGCGCTGCCGTCGAAGTACCGGGACGACCTGGTGGCCAGGCTCGGCGACGCCGCCGGCCGGGTCACCATCGAGGTCGCCGCGATGACCACCGCCAAGACCGCGTTCTCCTGGAACCACTCCAAGCTGCTGGTCGTCGACGGGCAGAGCGTCATCACCGGCGGGATCAACAACTGGAAGGGCGACTACCTCGACACCGCCCACCCGGTCACCGACGTCGACCTCGCGCTGAACGGCCCGGCCGCCGCCTCCGCCGGTGCCTACCTGGACACCCTGTGGGACTGGACCTGCCGCAACACCGGGGTGCTCTCGGCCGCCTGGTTCGCCGCCACCAAGGGCACCGGCTGCACCCCCGACCTGGAGAAGCGCAGCAACCCGTCGGCCGACAAGGTGCCCGCCACCGGCGGTCTGCCCGTGCTCGCCGTCGGCGGCCTGGGCGTCGGGATCCAGGGCAAGGACGCCGCCTCCGGCTACCGTCCGGACGCGGTGCCCGGCGTCGACGGCGTCAAGTGCGGCCCGATCGGCCTGCACGACAACACCAACGCCGACCGCGACTACGAGACGGTCAACCCGGAGGAGCCCGCCCTGCGCGCGCTGATCGCCAGTGCCGGCAGCCGCATCGACATCTCCCAGCAGGACGTCACCGGCACCTGCCCGCCGCTGCCCCGCTACGACGCCCGGCTCTTCGACCTGCTCGCGGCGAAGATGGCCGACGGCGTGAAGGTCCGCATCGTCGTCAGCGACCCGGAGAACCGGGGCCTGGTCGGCAGCGGCGGCTACTCGCAGATCAAGTCCCTGAACGAGATCAGCGACACCCTCGCCGCCCGCCTCACCGCCCGCCTCGGCGACCCGGCCAAGGCCAAGGCCACCATGTGCGGCAACCTCCAGCTCGCCCCGTTCCGCGCGGCCGACACCTCGGCCTGGGCCGACGGCCACCCGTACGCGCTGCACCACAAGCTGGTCTCGGTCGACGGATCCGCCTTCTTCATCGGCTCCAAGAACCTCTACCCGGCCTGGCTGCAGGACTTCGGCTACATGGTCGAGAACCGCACCGCCGCGGCCCAGCTCAACGACCGGCTGCTCGCCCCGCAGTGGCAGTACTCCCAGGCCGCCGCGACCGTCGACTACACCCGCGGCATCTGCCAGGGCTGACGGTCCGTCCGCACCGGGGCCGTACCACCCGGTGTCGCCCGGCCCAGTGCCGCCCCCGGCCCGGTGCCGCCCGGACCACCGTCCGGCGGCACCGGGCCGGGCCGGTTCCGCGGCCGCCGGGGTACTGGCGGTGATCCGTTCCGGGCGCCATGATGACGCGATGCCGTCGCCGGCGGTCGGGCCCGGATCCATACCCTCGGAAGGTGCCATGCTGAACCTGTCGGTCCTGTTGGAGGATTCCGCCCGCACGTACCCGGACCGCGACGCGCTGGTCCTCGGCTCGACCAGGCTCACCTACGCCGAGGTCGACGCCGCCGCGAACCGGGTCGCCAACCTGCTGGTGGAGCGGGGGATCCGGCCCGGCGACCGGGTGGCGCTGAGCTGCCCCAACCTGCCGCAGTTCCCGATCGTCTACTACGGCATCCTCAAGGCCGGCGGGGTCGTCGTCCCGCTCAACATCCTGCTGAAGGCGCGCGAGGTGGCCTACCACCTGCGCGACGCCGAGGTGAAGGCGTACTTCTGCTTCGAGGGGACGCCGGGCCTGGCCATCGGCGAGGAGGGCCGGAAGGCCTTCGACGAGGTGAAGAGCTGTGAGGACTTCTTCCTGATCACCGCCGATCCGGCCGCGCCCTCGCCGATCGACGGGGCGCAGACGCTGGGCGCGGCACTCGCGGGCACCTCCCCGGTCTTCGACCCGGTGGCCACCGAGGCGACCGACACCGCCGTCATCCTCTACACCTCGGGGACCACGGGGCAGCCCAAGGGTGCCGAACTCTCCCACGCCAACACGGTGATGAACGTCCTGGCCTGCAACCGGACGTTCCGGAGCACGCCGGCCACGGACAGCCATGTGCTGTGCCTGCCGCTGTTCCACACCTTCGGCTCCACCGTCCAGATGCACACCGGCTTCTCGACGGCCGCGACCCTCCACCTCGTGCCGCGCTTCGACGCGGAGGAGGTGGTGCGGCTGATGGACAC
>NZ_JBEORY010000103.1:0-12503 GCF_040302665.1 Kitasatospora sp. NPDC097691
GGAGTGGGCGGGGCGGTGGGCACGGTGACCTCCAGGACCTCCGGCGGGAGTCTCTTTCAAATGACAGTAACTCTCAAAAGATGGCAGCCGTCAACATGATGGTGTTGTCATAGATCGGTCACACTGTGTGATGTGTCCTGGAAGTGCTGCTTCCGCACAAGGAATTGACGCAACGTTGATCTGTCGTTCGCCGCCCGAGGGCAGTGGCGAGTGACTGTCGGTAGATACCATGTGGCAATCGGTCAGTGCTGGCCGACGCGTGCCGAGAGCGGAGAAGGGGTGGGGCGGCAGGAGCCGACCACGAGCCCGGCACCGGGGAAAGGGGAGCCGAAGTGGCCGACACGGACGACAGGCAGACGAGTGCCCAGGTGTGGGGCGCGGCGGCGGTGGTGGCTTCCGCGCTGGCCGTGGTCGCCGCCTATCTGATCAACGGCGCCCCGCTGGTCCTCGCGGTCGCCGGGGTCGAGACCCTGCTGCTCATGGTCTACGTCGGCCGCCGCTGGCGCGCACTGCACGGCCACCGGCCCCCGGTCCGGCACCGCCCGCGCCGCGGGAGCCCGGACGCCGCGCACTGCGAGCGCTGCCGCCGGGCCCGGGAGGCGCTGGACGCCCGACAGGTCCGGACCCGTCCGGAGCCGTCGGCGCCGTCGGGGTCGTCGTCCTCCGCGACGCGCGCGGGGCGTCCGGCCGGCCGGGAGCACCACGAGCACGACGAACACCCGGGGCACGGCGAGCGCCCGGAACACCGGGCCGGCCAGGAGCACCACGAGCCTCGGGGACGCCACGAGGACCACGAGTACCGGGAGCCCGCCCCGCAGTCGGAGCCCGGTGCCGCCGACCACCTGCCGTACCTGCGCCGCCCGCAGGTCCGGGCGCCGTACGAGCGGCCCTGGACGGCCGAACGGGCGGCCGCCCGGTCCGTGGACCGTTCGACCGCCCGTCGCGGTGCGCCGGGTTCAGCCGGCCGTGCTGTACGCCACCAGTGAGACGCCGACGTACTGCACGATGAACGCCCCGAGGGTGAAGGCGTGGAACACCTCGTGGAAGCCGAACCAGCGCGGTGACGGGTCGGGCCGCTTGAGCCCGTACACCACGCCGCCGATGCTGTAGAGCACCCCGCCGACGATCATCAGCACCAGGACGGCGACTCCGCCGGTGTGCAGGAAGTCCGGCAGGAAGAACGCGGCGGCCCAGCCCAGCGCGAGGTACACCGGCGTGTACAGCCAGCGCGGCGCGCCGACCCAGAACACCCGGAAGGCGATCCCGGCGAGCGCGCCGCCCCAGACCGCCCAGAGCAGCAGCTGCTGGTTCGCGCCCTTGAGCAGCAGCATCGTGAACGGCGTGTAGGTGCCCGCGATGATCAGGAAGATGTTCGCGTGGTCCAGTCGGCGGAGCACCGCGTCGCCGCGCGGGCCCCAGTCGAAGCGGTGGTACACCGCGCTGACCCCGAACAGCAGCCAGGCGCTGACCGAGTAGATCGCGCACGCGATCTTGGCGGGCGTGGAGTCGGCCAGGCAGATCAGCACGATCCCGGCGGCCACCGTGGCGGGGAACATCCCGGCGTGCAGCCAGCCGCGCCACTTCGGCTTGCTCTCCCTGTTCTCGACAGGGCCCTCCGCGAGGCTCTCAGCGAGCGCAGCAGCAGTCATGCGCAGCATGCTACCGGCTACCTACGGATCCGTAGGTTACTGACGCGTAGGAAGTGGCGATCGTCACTCTTGGACGTTTTGGAGTATTCGGCGTGTGGCCTCGCCCACTCCGTCCGGGATGTGGGCGACCTGTTACTCGCGAGTAATCATACTTACTGTAGTAAAAGATGCGTCAATTTCGACGCTGCGGGGCGTTCAGGCCTTGAGTCCGGAGCTACGCTGCAAGCGCCCTCAGACCCCCGCAACGCCGTCTCTTCGCCGAGATGGCGTGAAACGGAGCGATCGTGTCGTACGAGATCTCTGCTCTCAGCGCATCCGCGCCCACCCGCCACAAGCAGCTGCTCGCTTGGGTGAGCGAGATCGCCGAGCTCACCCAGCCGGCCCGCATCGAGTGGTGCGACGGCTCCGACGAGGAGTACCAGCGCCTCGCGGACCTGCTGGTGGCTCAGGGCACCTTCAAGAAGCTCGACGAGGAGAAGCGCCCCAACTCCTACTACGCCGCCTCGGACCCGACGGACGTGGCGCGCGTGGAGGACCGCACCTACATCTGCTCCGAGCAGGAGAAGGACGCCGGACCGACCAACAACTGGAAGGCCCCCGCCGAGATGCGCGAGGTCTTCCAGGGCGAGCAGGGTCTCTTCCGCGGCGCGATGAAGGGCCGCACGATGTACGTCGTGCCCTTCTCGATGGGCCCGGTCGGCTCCCCGCTGGCCGCGTACGGCGTCGAGATCACCGACTCCGCCTACGTCGCCGTGTCGATGCGCGTGATGACCCGCATGGGTCAGGCCGTGCTGGACCAGCTGGGCGAGGACGGCGACTTCGTCAAGGCCGTGCACACCGTCGGCGCCCCGCTCGCGGAGGGCGAGGCGGACGTGGCGTGGCCGTGCAACAGCACCAAGTACATCTCGCACTTCCCGGAGACCAAGGAGATCTGGTCCTTCGGCTCGGGCTACGGCGGCAACGCCCTGCTCGGCAAGAAGTGCTACGCGCTGCGCATCGCCTCGACCATGGCCCGCGACGAGGGCTGGCTGGCCGAGCACATGCTCATCCTGAAGCTCACCCCGCCGAACGGCGAGGCCAAGTACGTCGCGGCCGCCTTCCCGTCGGCCTGCGGCAAGACCAACCTGGCCATGCTCCAGCCGACCGTCCCGGGCTGGAAGGTCGAGACGATCGGCGACGACATCGCCTGGATGCGCTTCGGCGCCGACGGCCGCCTGTACGCCATCAACCCCGAGGCCGGCTTCTTCGGCGTCGCCCCCGGCACCGGCGTGGACACCAACGCCAACGCCATCGACACCCTCTGGGGCAACACCGTCTTCACCAACGTCGCCCTCACCGACGACGGCGACGTGTGGTGGGAGGGCCTCACCGAGGAGCCCCCGGCGCACCTGACCGACTGGCGCGGCAACGACTGGACCCCCGAGTCCGGCACCCCGGCCGCCCACCCGAACGCCCGCTTCGCCGTTCCGGCCGCGCAGTGCCCGACCATCGCCCCGGAGTGGGAGGACCCGGCGGGCGTGCCGATCTCGGCGATCCTCTTCGGTGGCCGCCGCGCCACCGCCGTCCCGCTGGTGACCGAGTCCTTCGACTGGCAGCACGGTGTCTTCCTCGGCGCCAACATCGCCTCCGAGAAGACCGCCGCTGCCGAGGGCACCGTCGGCGAGCTGCGTCGCGACCCGTTCGCGATGCTGCCGTTCTGCGGCTACAACATGGGCGACTACTTCGCCCACTGGCTGAAGGTCGGCGCCCAGGCGGACGCCGCCAAGCTGCCGAAGATCTACTACGTCAACTGGTTCCGCAAGAACGCCGAGGGCAAGTTCGTCTGGCCCGGCTACGGCGAGAACAGCCGCGTGCTCAAGTGGATCGTCGAGCGGCTGGAGGGCACCGGCGAGGGCGTCGAGACCCCGATCGGCGTGCTGCCGACCGTCGAGGGCTTCGACCTCGGTGACCTGAAGCTGACCCAGGAGGACCTCGACCTGCTCTTCACCGTGGACGCCGACCTCTGGCGCCAGGAGGCCGCTCTCGTGCCGGCCCACCTGGAGACCTTCGGCGAGCACACCCCGAAGGAGCTGTGGGACGAGTACCGGAGCCTGGTCGCGCGCCTCGGCTGAGCCTGAGCCTCAACCGAGCGAGAGGCGGTCGCGCGGCACGAACCGAGCGCCCCGCCGATGCGACAGGACGGCCGGAGTTCCGCCGGACGATCTTTCCCCGACCAAGGAGATCGTCCGGACCGGGACTCCGGCCGTAGTGTTTTCCCGAACGGGCTCAGAGAAGCGTGATGTTCGTGATCCAGGCCTTGTTCGCCGGGGTCACGCCGACCGTGGAGTCATGCCACTGGCGGGCGGGGGCGCCGTTGTCGGTGCGCCAGTCGGCGATCTCCAGCAGCGCCGCGGAGTTGAGGTTGGAGAGACCCATCGCCTTGTTGGGGCCTATGTCGCCCCGGTAGAGCCAACCCTGGTTCCAGCCGCCGGTGCAGTCCCACTGGCGGGCCGGGGCGCCGTCGTCGGTGCGCCAGTCCGCGATCTCCAGGCACTTCCCGGAGTTGTGGTTGACCAGCATCATGATGCCGTTGGCCTGCCGGTAGTCCCAGCGCTGGTTGGCGCCGCCGGTGCAGTCCCACTGGCGGGCGGGGGCGCCGTTGTCGGTGCTCCAGTCCGCGATCTCCAGGCACTTGCCGGAGTTGGCGTTCACGACGGTGCTCGACGTCGGGATGCGGAAGCCGCCGCTGTAGGCGCCGGCGGGCGTGGCCGGCAGCGCGGTGGTCAGTGCGATGGCGGCGACCGAGACGGCCGCGGCGGCGCGGGCGCGGGTGAGCGGAATGCGGATGGTCAAGTCGGACCGGTCCCTTGCGGAGGAGTGGGGGCAGGGGAGCGGAGCCTTCCGGGCGGTCGGGCGCTCGGTGTCCGTGTCGGCCCGGGCCCCGGCACACCGCCGACCGGCCCGTCCCCCCTACGGCCCGGAGAGGAACCCGGGCCGCCGACGCGCGGGAATCCTACGGTCCGGTCGGTGAACCGCGGTCAAAGGAACGGTCAAGGCTGGGTATATCCGCCGAGGAAGTCGCCGATCCGGGTCACCGCGTCGGTGATCTCCTCCGCCCGCGGCAGCGTGACCAGCCGGAAGTGGTCCGGCTCGGGCCAGTTGAAGCCGGTGCCCTGGACCAGCAGGATGCGCTGGGAGCGCAGCAGGTCGAGGACCATCCGGGCGTCGTCCTTGATCTTGTGGACCTTCGGATCCAGCCGCGGGAAGGCGTACAGGGCGCCCTTGGGCTTGACGCAGCTGACCCCGGGGATCTGGTTCAGCAGCTCGTACGCGGCGTCGCGCGAGGCGAGCAGGCGTCCGCCGGGGAGCACCAGGTCGCGGATCGACTGTCGGCCGCCGAGCGCCGCGGCCACCGCGTGCTGGGCGGGCATGTTGGCGCACAGTCGCATCGAGGCGAGCACGGTGAGGCCCTCGATGTAGCTGCGGGCCCGGGTCCGGTCGCCGGAGAGCACCATCCAGCCGGAGCGGAAGCCCGCGACGCGGTACGCCTTGGACAGGCCGTTGAAGGTGACGCAGAAGAGGTCCGGGGCCAGGGTGGCGAGCGGGACGTGTTCGGCGTCGTCGTAGAGGATCTTGTCGTAGATCTCGTCCGCGTAGACCACCAGGTCGTGCCGGCGGGCGATCTCGACGATGCCCTCCAACACCTCGCGCGGGTAGACCGCGCCGGTCGGGTTGTTCGGGTTGATCACCACGATGGCCCTGGTCCGGTCGGTGACCTTGGCCTCGATGTCGGCGAGGTCCGGGTACCACTCGGACTGCTCGTCGCAGCGGTAGTGCACCGCGGTGCCGCCGGCCAGCGAGACCGAGGCCGTCCACAGCGGGTAGTCCGGCGCCGGGACGAGCACCTCGTCGCCGTCGTCCAGCAGCGCGGTCATGGCCAGCTGGATCAGCTCGGAGACGCCGTTGCCGAGGAAGACGTCGTCGACGGAGAGGCCGTGCAGCCCCCGGTCCTCGTACTGCATGACCACCGCGCGGCGGGCGGAGAGCAGGCCCTTGGAGTCGCCGTACCCGTGCGCGTTCGCGAGGTTGCGCAGGATGTCCTGGAGGATCTCCGGGGGCGCCTCGAAGCCGAAGGTGGCCGGGTTGCCGGTGTTGAGCTTGAGGATGCGGTGGCCCTGTTCCTCCAGCCGCATCGCCTCGTCGAGCACCGGGCCGCGGATGTCGTAGCAGACGTTGGCGAGCTTGCTGGACTGGATGACCTGCATGCCTGCCTACTTTAGGGGTACGGACGACCCCTGCGGCGCGTCTCCGGGAGGGTGCTCCGGAGGGTTCGGAGGGGTCTCCTTGGAACGGCAGGTGGGGGCAACGGCGGGCCTTCCAAAGGGGGAGCGCACTGTCCGGAATGATCCCGTATGCGAGGGGTGCGGGCGGGGCGCGGGGCGGAACGAGACGGACGGCACACCGGGCGCAGCGTCGGGCGCCCCGTCCGGATCCGCGTCGGAAGCGGATCCGCCGGGCGCCGGACGGCGGACAGCGCCCGGCCCGGCGCGGGAGGATGTGGCCGGTGCGTCGATCGAGGAGGGGGTGCGCCGGTGGTGCCGGTCGTGGTCGCGGCGGTACTGGTCGGTCTCCTGGCGGCTGCGCCGTTGCGCGGGCTGGTCGCCCGGTTCGCCGTGCCGGAGGGCGAACCGTGGTGCGGGGCCTGCCCGTCGTGCGCGCGCGAGGTGCGGGTGCTGCCGCCGACCGGGCGCTGCCCGGGCTGCCGGGAGCGGCTGGGCGCGGGCGCGTGGTCGGTGGAGTCGGTCGCGGCGGCCGCCGCCGTCGCGGTGGCGTACGCGGCGGACGGGCCGGTGACCGCGGCGCTGGCCTGGGCGGCCGCGTTCGGGGTGGCACTCGGCTTCGTCGACGCCCGGGTGCGTCGGCTGCCGTACCGGCTGACCCTGCCGCTGCTCGGCGGGGTGGCCGCGCTGCTGGTGGTGGCGGCACTGGCCGAGGGGAAGCCCGATGTGCTGCTGCGCTGCCTGCTGGTGGCGCTCACGGTCGGCGCGGTGCTCGAACTGGCCGTCTGGGTGCGGGCGTTGGGGCCAGGGGACTCCCCGCTCGGGCTCGCGCTGGGCGGGCTGCTCGGCTGGTACGGCTGGTCGGTGGCGTTCGCCGGGCTGTTCGCCGCGGCGGTGCTGGCCGGTCTGTGGGCGGTGCTGCGGGGCGCCGCCGCCCTGGTCCGCCGGCGCCCGGTGCGCGGACTCGACGTCCCGGTGGGCCCCTTCCTGCTGCTCGGTGCGCTCACGGCCGTGCTGGCCCGGTAGCGCGCCGGACGACGGAACGCGGAACACGGCGGGGCCCGTCGTACCGGAGTGGGTACGACGGGCCCCGCCGTCGGCGCGCGGGCCCCACCCTCAAGGAGCGGCGCGCCGGGGGAGGTGGGTCCTCACGGCATCCGGTGGACGAACGGGCCGACCGTGTTGGAGAACGCGTTGCCGTTGTTGGCGTCCCAGTTGGTCGACCAGGTCATCGCGCCGCGGATGGTCGGCCACTTGGCCGGCGGCACGAAGCTGCCGCAGTTGTTGCCGGTGGCCAGGCAGTCCAGCGCGTTGTTCACCACGGTCGGCGAGACGTAGCCGCCGCCCGCCGCCTTGCCGGACGCCGGGACGCCGATGCCGACCTGGTCCGGCCGCAGGCCGCCCTGGATGTGGGTGCAGACCTGCGAGGTGATGAAGTCGATGGTGCCCTGGTTGTAGACCTTGCCGTCGCAGCCGTTCATGCCGCCCGAGTTGTAGAACTGGGTGTTGACGACGGTGAGGATGTCCTTGGTCTTCAGCGCCAGCTGGAAGTAGGCGCCGGCGGTGCTGTACATCCCGATGGTCTCGGGCGCCATCGTCAGGACGAAGCCGGAGCCGACCTTGGCCCGCAGGGAGTGCAGCGCGTCGGCCAGCGGGCCGGGCTGGACGCCGTTCTCCAGGTCGACGTCGATGCCGTCGAAGCCGTAGTCCTTGATGATCGCGTAGGCGCTGTCGGCGAAGTTGGCGGCGGCGGTGGCGTCCCCGACGGAGATCGCGCCGTTCTGGCCGCCGATGGAGAGGACGACCTTCTTGCCGGCCGCCTGCTTGGCCTTGATGTCGGCGCGGAACTGGGCGTCGGTGTAGCCGCCGAGCGCCTTGGACAGGCCCGGGTCCAGCGTGAAGCTGATCGCGCCGGTCCGGGTCGGCACGGCGTCGGCGAAGGAGACCGCGATGATGTCGTACGCGCTCTGGACGTCGCCGAGGCGCTGCGGGGTCGAGTTGTTGTCGAAGTTCTGCCAGTAGCCGGTGACCGCGTGCGCCGGCAGGCCGGTGGTCGGCGGGGTGGTGCCGGTCGGCGTGGCGGTGGGGGTCGGCGTCGCGGTGGGTGTGGCCGTCGCGGTCGCGGTGGGTGTGGGTGTGGGTGTGGGGGTGGGGGTCGCGGTCGGCGACGGGGTGCCGGTTCCGCCGGGGCCGATCAGCGCGACGTCGTCGGCGAGGTAGGCGCCCTGGCCGTACCAACCGTGCAGGTAGACGGTGACGCTGGTGGCGTTCGCCCCGGTGGTGAAGGTGGTGGACAGCTGGTTCCAGCCGGTCTGGTTGGACCAGGCGGAGGGGTCGGTGCCGCCGGTGCCGCGCGCGCCGAGGTAGACGTACGGGCCCTGGACCCAGGCGCTCAGCGTGTAGCTGGTGTTGGGGAGCACGCTGACGGTCTGGGTGCACTCGGCGGTGTCGCCGGCACCCGGGGTCGCCTGCAGCGCGCCGCTGCCGGAGTGGACCGGCGAGGAGACGGCGGCCGCGGCGCCGGTGCAGCTCCAGCCGCCCAGCCCGCCGTCGAAGCCGCCGTTGGTGACCAGGTTGCCGATCGCCGCGCTGGCGCCGCCGGCGAAGAGGGCGAGGCCGCCGCCGGCCAGGGCGAGGGCGGTGGCACCGGCCGCGACGGCCGGGAGGGGGCTGCGCCGGCGCTTGTGGGAGGGCTGGTTCAGCGTACGGGCCATGGGATGACGCTCCTGGGGGAGGAGGAGCGGCCGCCGCGGTGGGGGGCGCGGCGGCCGCGTGTGGGGGAGGGCTTTGCGTCCGAGCGGGCCGGTGGGAGGGCCCGGAGTGAGCCTGGGTGAGGGGCGGCGGCGGGTCGTTCCGTCCCGGGTCACAAGCTGGACTAGACCATTGGTGGTCGTCAAGCACCGGGCGGAGGGCTTACGGTTCCGTTAAGGATCCGGAGACCGTTCCGTGTCCGCACCGCCACCACCGGACGGCCCCCGGGCGGCCCTCGGACGACCTCCGGGCGCTCCTCCCGCGGCCCCCGGCACGCCCGTCGCGACAGACTTCGTACAGGACCGTGACCAGACCGCTACCTGCGGCTTTACCGTGCGCCTGCGTGCCGGAGTAGGCTGCGCCGGGGTGGTGACGCACCCGCTGAACGAGCACGGAGGGGTCCGGGAAACATGGGTCTGCGCGATGTCGCCGAACGGACGCCGGGGCTGCGCACCCTGCTGGGCGGGATGTACGGGCTCTACGGCCGCCGGGTCGAGGTCCACCTCGCGCGCACCCCGCACCACATCGGTGTGATCCTCGACGGCAACCGCCGCTGGGCCAAGGCCGCGGGCGGCTCCACCGCCTACGGGCACCAGCGCGGCGCCGACAAGATCGCCGAGTTCCTCGGCTGGTGCGACGAGACCCACGTCAAGGTCGTCACCCTCTGGATGCTCTCCACGGACAACCTGGACCGCCCGGCCGACGAGCTGGTCCCGCTGCTCGGCATCATCGAGGACGCCGTCACCGGCCTGGCTGCCGCCCGCCGCTGGCGGGTCCACCCGGTCGGCGCGCTGGACCTGCTCCCGCAGCACACCGCCGACGTGCTCAAGCGCGCCGCCGACGAGACCGCCGACATCGACGGCATCACGGTCAACGTCGCGGTCGGCTACGGCGGCCGGCACGAGATCGCCGACGCCGTCCGCTCGCTGCTCCAGGAGCAGGCCGGCCGCGGCACCTCGATCGAGGAACTGGCCGAGGTCCTGACCGTCGAGCACATCGCCGAGCACCTCTACACCCGCAACCAGCCCGACCCGGACCTGATCATCCGCACCTCGGGCGAGCAGCGGCTGTCCGGTTTCCTGCTCTGGCAGAGCGCGCACAGCGAGTTCTACTTCTGCGAGGCGTACTGGCCGGCCTTCCGCAAGGTCGACTTCCTGCGCGCCCTGCGCGCGTTCGAGCAGCGCAACCGGCGGCTGGGGCTCTAGTCCCGGGGCTCTGGTCCCAGGGCCCTGGGCCCGCGGCCCCGGATCGGCGGCCGCGCGGGCGAAGTGACCGCCGTAGGGCTGGCCTACCCGGCTTCAGCGCGAGGCCAAACGTTCACCGGCAATGATCCGTCAGTTCGCCGGGGGCGCGAATGCACCGCCCCCCGCCTGGGAATACTCCAGTCAGTCCGGCCCCGAGGCCACCGGGGCAGCGAGGCCGGCTTGCCGCGGATGACGCAGGGTCATCCGCTCTGGAGGCCTAGTGGTCAGTTCCAAGAGCCGCCGGACACCAGACCGGCGCACGTACGTTCTCGACACCAGCGTGCTCCTGGCGGACCCGCTCGCCATGACCCGCTTCGACGAGCACGAGGTCGTCCTCCCCGTGGTGGTCGTCACCGAGCTGGAGGCCAAGCGGCACCACCCGGAGTTGGGCTACTTCGCCCGCCAGGCGCTGCGGCTGCTCGACGACTACCGCATCCGCCACGGCCGGCTCGACGAGCCGATCCCGGTCGGAGAGCTCGGCGGCACCATCAGGGTCGAGCTCAACCACTCCGACGTGTCGATACTGCCGGTCGGCTACCGCGCCGGCGGCGGCGAGGCGGACACCCGGATCCTCGCGGTCGCCCGCAACCTGCAGGCCGAGGGCTACGACGTCACCGTCGTCTCCAAGGACCTGCCGCTGCGGATCAAGGCCAGCTCGGTGGGCCTGCTCGCCGAGGAGTACCGGGCCGAGCTGGCGATCACCTCCGGCTGGACGGGCATGTCCGAGCTGCACGTCCCGGCCGATCAGGTGGACGCGCTGTTCGCGGCCGGCCACGACGCGGGGGTGGACGTCGACGGGGCGGACGAACTGCCCGTCCACACCGGACTGGTGCTCACCTCGGAGCGCGGCCGCGCGCTCGGCCGGGTCACCGGCGACGGGCGGGTCCGGCTGGTGCGCGGGGAGCGCGAGGCGTTCGGGCTGCGCGGGCGCAGCGCCGAGCAGCGGGTGGCGCTGGACCTGTTGCTCGACCCGGACATCGGCATCGTCTCGATGGGCGGCCGGGCCGGTACCGGCAAGTCGGCGCTGGCGCTGTGCGCGGGTCTGGAAGCGGTGCTGGAGCGGAGGCAGCACCGCAAGGTGATGGTCTTCCGGCCGTTGTACGCGGTCGGCGGCCAGGAGCTCGGCTACCTGCCGGGCTCCGAGGCGGAGAAGATGGGCCCCTGGGCGCAGGCGGTCTTCGACACCCTCTCGGCCGTCACCACGCCGGACGTGATCGAGGAGGTCATCTCCCGGGGGATGCTGGAGGTGCTGCCGCTGACCCACATCCGGGGGCGCTCGCTGCACGACGCCTTCGTGATCGTGGACGAGGCGCAGTCGCTGGAGCGGAACGTCCTGCTGACGGTGCTGTCCCGGATCGGCCAGGGCTCGCGGGTGGTGCTCACCCACGACGTGGCGCAGCGGGACAACCTCCGGGTGGGCCGGTACGACGGCGTGGTGGCGGTGGTGGAGAAGCTGAAGGGGCATCCGCTCTTCGCGCACATCACGCTCACCCGCTCGGAGCGTTCGCCGATCGCGGCGCTGGTCACGGAGATGCTGGAGGACATCCACCCGTGATCCGTCCCTGATCGGGACATAGCCGGACAATGCGGTCAATTCGCGCACCGGGGCCCGCTCCTGACGGAGTGGGCCCCATCCGTTTCATCACATCGAGTGCTTTCCGTCCGGCGAACTCCGGGGCGGTGAATGTGACATGCGCCACGCGAGCGGGAATTGCGTCCACGGTGCCCGGTGCGGCATGGTGAGGGTTCTGTCAGGCCCCGCGTACGGCGCGACAGGGCTTCCGGCCCCCGGGAGTCCGGTCCGGAAGGTTCGCCAACTCCGGTCGGTGGACGCACAATTGAAGACCGATGAGCCGTACGCCGCCCGATTCCAACGCCCGGTCGCCTCACCTCGGCCGGACGCCGGGCCAGCACCTCCCGTGACCAGAGCACCGTGCGGAGGTCAGTGCCAAGGGGCATGTTGCGCCCGCACGGTCACGCGTGGGCGATGCTGGAAGGAATCCATGTGACTCGGATCTCGGTCCGGGGAGTTGCTGTGGCCTCCGCCACCGCCGTCACCGCTGTCGGTGCCGTCGTGGGCATGGCCTCGGGCAGCGAGGGCAAGACCACGCAGACGGTCGACGTCGCCGGCGCGACCCTGCTTGCCGAAGTCCCCTCTGGCGCCCAGGCGCAGACCATCAGTGACAACATCGGCCAGCAGGCATCCGCCCAGCAGGCCTCCGCCGACGCTGCTGCCAAGGCCGCCGCGGAGCAGAAGGCCGCCGAGGAGGCCGCGCGCCAGAAGGCCGCCGCGGACGCCCAGGCGAAGGCCGACGCCCAGGCCAAGGCCGACGCGGACAAGGCTGCCAAGGCCGCCGACGACGCGCGCAAGGCCGCCGCCGAGGCAGCCAACCGGTCGAAGGCCCGTTCGGCGATGACCGCCGTCGACGACAGCGCCAGCACGCCCCCGGTCTCGGTCAGCCCCGGCTCGGTCCAGGACCTGGCCCGGCAGATCGTCGGCAACGACGCCCAGTTCCAGTGCTTCAGCCAGATCGTGAAGCGCGAGAGCGGCTGGGACTACACCGCGACCAACAAGAGCTCCGGCGCGTACGGCCTCGTCC
>NZ_JBEORY010000104.1:0-11941 GCF_040302665.1 Kitasatospora sp. NPDC097691
TCGTCGTCCCGCACACCCGCACCATGGCCGACCTGTTCGAACTGCTCGACGTCATCGTCGCCGACGACCCGGACACCCGCGGCGACCTGTGGCGCTCCCAGCCCTGGGTGCCGATCCCCGCCGCCTCCGAGGTCCGCCCGGCCTCGTACCCGGCCCTCGCGCCCGCCGACACGGCCGCGGCACGCGCCGCACTCGCCGGAAAGCGCGTCGGCGTCCCCCGGATGTACATCAACGCCGACCCCGACGCCGGCACCAACCCCGACGGCGGCATCGGCGGCCAGACCGGGCAGCCGATCGACACCCGCCCTTCCGTGATCGACCTGTGGCAGGCCGCCCGCCATGACCTGGAGGCCGCCGGGGCCGAGGTGGTCGAGGTCGACTTCCCCGTCGTGACCAACTACGAGTCCGACCGCCCCGGCGCGCCCTCCCTCCTCACCCGGGGCCTCGTCAGCCGGGACTTCCTCACCGTCGAGATCGAGGACCTGTCCGCCTGGGCCTGGGACGACTTCCTGCGCGCCAACGGCGACCCACGGCTCGGCACCCTGACCGAGGTCGACGGCGAGCGCGTCTTCCCCAAGCACGAAGGTGAACTCCCGGACCGCTACGCCGGCTTCGACGACACGATCGGCGAATACCCGCGCTTCGTGCGCGAGCGCCCGTACGCGTCCTTCACCGACATGCCGCACCTGGAGCAGGGGCTGCGCGGGCTGGAGGAGACCCGCCGCGTCGACCTGGAGTCGTGGATGGACGAACTCGGCCTGGACGCCGTGGTCTTCCCCACGGCCGCCGACGTCGCCCCGGCCGACATGGACGTCAACGAGGCCTCCGCCGACCTCGGCTGGCGCAACGGCGTCTGGGTCGCCAACGGCAACCTGGTGCCCCGTCACCTCGGCATCCCGACCGTGACCGTGCCCATGGGCACCATGACCGACACCGGCATGCCCGTCGGCCTGACCTTCGCCGGACGCGCCTACGACGACAACGCCCTGCTGACCCTCGGCGCGGCCTTCGAGGCGACGGGCAGCCGACGGACCGCGCCGCCGCGCACCCCGCCGCTGTCGGCGCAGTGACCTGACGGCGTCTCGCCACGTCGGACAGGCAGACCACCGTCCGAGGTGAGCCTCAGACACGTGCGGAAACTGCTACGGCCCCGCCGGGGAGTGCCGGCGGGGCCGACCATGCCGCCGTGGGCGGCGCCGTGCGCAAGGGCAGGGCAGCCCACAGAGCTTCTTGAACATATTATGCAACTGCTATTGCATAGCAAGAAGGAGCTTCGAGAGATGACCGGATCACCGGTGGTGCTGGGAATCGAGTCGTCCTGCGACGAGACCGGCGCCGGTCTGGTGCGCGACGGCGTGCTGCTGGGGCACGCGGTGGCGTCGTCCATGGACGAGCACGCGCGGTTCGGCGGCGTGGTGCCCGAGATCGCCGCCCGCGCACACGTCCACGCGATGGCTCCCGTCGTCCGGGAGGCCCTGGACCGGGCCGGGCTCGCCCTGGCCGACGTCGGCGCCGTCGCCGTGACCACCGGCCCCGGCCTGTCCGGGGCCCTGCAGGTCGGCCTCGCCGCCGCCAAGGGCTACGCCTTCTCCCTCGGCGTCCCCCTCTACGGCGTCCACCACCTCGCCGGGCACGTCGCCGCCGCCGCCCTCGACGGCGGGCCGCTGCCCGACCCGTGCATCGTGCTGATCGTCTCCGGTGGGCACACCTCCCTGCTGCTGGTGCGCGACCTCGCCCGCGACCCGATCGTCCACCTCGGCGACACCCTGGACGACGCGGCCGGCGAGTGCTTCGACAAGGTCGCCCGGATCCTGCACCTGCCCTACCCCGGCGGCCCCGCGATCGACCGCGCCGCCCGCGACGGCGACCCGAAGGCCGTCCGCCTCCCCCGCCCACTGAGCGGACCGCACGACCCCCCGTACGCGTTCTCCTTCTCCGGACTCAAGACGGCCGCCGCCCGCTGGG
Source organism: Kitasatospora sp. NPDC097691 (assembly GCF_040302665.1). Classification (NCBI taxonomy): domain Bacteria; kingdom Bacillati; phylum Actinomycetota; class Actinomycetes; order Kitasatosporales; family Streptomycetaceae; genus Kitasatospora; species Kitasatospora sp. NPDC097691. The sequence continues at coordinate 1,966 of NZ_JBEORY010000104.1, forward strand.
TCGAAGCCCAGCGCGCCGTCGGCACCGAACCGCACGTCCCGGACGCCTGCGCCGCCCTCCAGGAGGCCATCGCCGACACTCTCACCCGCAAGGCCGTCCGGGCCTGCACCGACCACGGCATCGACACCCTCGTCGTGGTCGGCGGCGTCGCCGCCAACTCCCGCATCCGCGCCCTCACCGAGCAGCGCTGCGCGGCCGCCGGCATCACCCTGCGCGTCCCCGCCCTGCGGCTGTGCACCGACAACGGCGCCATGGTCGCCGCCATCGGCGACCTCCTGGTGCGCTCCGGCGCCCGACCCGCCCCGATGGACCTCTCCATCGACCCCTCCGCACCCCTGGAGTACGCGGCCCTCACCCCGCTCGCCACGACTCGCGCCGCGTGACGGCCGTCGAGGTCCGGAGCATCGACCCCGCATCGGACGCGTCCGCGCCGTGTGCTCGTCATGCTCGGACCCCGACACCCGGCCCGGGCGCCGCCACGGCGCCTCGCGGAGGCGTTCCACCCGACACCAAAGCGCGAGGACCCGCAAGGTGCGAAACGCCGGCCCGGTGCCCGAGCCGCCGCCCGACTCGGGCGGGGCCGTCGAATGACAGTACGTTCGACGAGCTCCAGCCGCCCGGAACGCCTGGAGGCTAGTGGTCGTCCTGCTTGACATCCCGCTTCAGCCACGGAGCGAAGATCGACGTGGCGACGAACGTTCCCACCGCGCTCAGGATCGTCACCACGACGGGGAGCGTGGGTGCATGCAGGACCACGTAGAGCGGCGAACCGGGGATGACGAGCCCCCACACCGCGAAGGAGAAACATCCCATGCAGGCTTCCGCGACCGGTGGCTCGGACTTCCGGGTCCTGTCCTTGGGACTGCGGGGGGCGGCCTGCGCGGCTCCGGGTTCGACAAGCGGCGGAAGGTCCCGAAGTGCCGCTCCACTCAAGGGATCCTCCGCGCCGGATTCCTCCGCCGCGGGCGCATCCGTGAAGGCATAGGTGGCGACGAATGCCAGGGCGGTACCCAGGATGCAACCGCCGTAGAGGACCCAGCGGAGCGGAAGATAGGTCGCCAGCGGGTCGTCCTTCAACACGCCGGTCAGCACGCCCAGTACGGTCGTGTAGAGCGCGATCACCTCGGTCGGAACCGCCTCGACCAGGGTGTCCGCGCCGTTGCTCTCGCCGGTGCTGGCCGGCGCGCCGTTCCCCGCGGTGGACGCCGCCCAGGTACGGGCCGTGGGTGGTCGGACCGCGGCGGCGGGCGTGCGCCGGCGGCGGGCCGTGACGGCGAGTGACCTGATGCTCATGGCTCACACCTGACCATCCTCAGAAGGTCACTTCGCTCGCGAGGCCGCTGCCCAGCAGGGAGGCCAGGTCCTGGATGTACTGGTGGTCGAAGAAGTGCGGCGACGTTCCCGAGCCTCCGACGAAGTGGCCGAGCACGGAGCCCGCCCAGAGGCCGGAGGTGACCATGGCCATACTGCCGGAGTCGCCGCGCCGGAGTCGGCCCGACGGCGCGAACTGCCACACGTTCCACCACTGACGTCGGGCGTCGCCGAGCGTCACCAGAGCGGCGGTGACCGTTCCGGACTGTCTGCCCGACGGGCCACCGTAGACGGTGACGTCCAACGTCTCGTACGGCGGTTGTGGAGGTGGCGTGGCGCCCCGGTGGGAAACGAGTGCCACCCGGTGCGGATCGTCGAGTGCGACAACCGCGTAGTCGTAGCCTCCCTTGGCGCCCGCGTTCACGGGATCCTGCCAGTCGACGACCGTACCGGTCACCCAGGTCGGAACTCCGCCAGCCGTGGCGTACACGTCGACCTGTACCTCGCCGGGGACCAGATGACCGGCGGTGATGAAGGCCTGCTTACCGGCAATCTGGAGGGTCAGACCCACGGTCGCGCTGCCCGCAGGGCTGCGGGCGACCACCTCGCCAGTCGGAAGGACCCTGCCGGCGGCCGTCGGCCGGCCGGACAGGTCGATCAGGGTGTCCGGCGGCACCTCCCAGGAGCGCAGCAGTCCTCCGACCCGAGTGTCCGACCAGCCGCTGTCCCTCAGCGTGGCCAGGGGATAGCGCCCGACCGGAAGCCCGACCCCGTCGGCCCGGGCGTCCTCGTAACTCGCCACCACCAGCGGGTACGTCCATCGACCGCGCCCGTCCGGTGCACTGCCCAGACCCCAAACCAGGGGCTGTGTTCCCTCCTCCAGGGACCCGAGGTAGTGCTGGTACAGGTCGAACAGTCGCTGGACGAATCCGAACAGTCGCTCGTTCTCCGGGTCGGTCCACCACACCGTGACCACCTCCCGCGTGCGGGGCGCAGGGCCGACGAAACAGTCGGCGGAACACAGGGCCAGAATGGCCCCGCCGGCTGCGGCGGGCGAGCCGGTGCTAACCCGTTCGAGTGGTCCTGTCGGACTCGGGGATGGGATCGCCCCTCCGGCGGCGCATCGATCGACACACCCGGCCTCGCGCCGGCGCGGGGCTGGTCGCACTCCGCCTCGCAGCCGTGTTCCCGCAACGCCGCAGCTGGCCGGGAAGTCGGAACTCAGCGGCGGGCAGCGGCGGCGATCATCGGCCGCAGGACCTCGGCGGCGGGGGTGTCTGCCAGGTAGGCGACCAGGCTCTCGCGGCGGCTGGGCGGGATCCCGCGGGTGAGGCCCGCGGCGAGCAGGGCGGCCACGTAGGCCTGCGCCGCGATCGGGTGCGGGAACCGTCGGCGCAGCTCGGCGCGCAGACGGGCGGCGTCGGCGTGCCGACGCTTGCGGTCGGCCCTGACGAGGTCGACGGCCAGCCGTACTGCGGGCAGCACCCTGGCCAGCCGGAACTGTTGCTCCGGGCCGATGGTACCCGTGCTGAGGAAGTGCGTCAGGTGTGGGCCGAAGCGCCCGGCCAGCTTGCGTAATTCCCTTGGGGCTGAGGGAAGTTCCGGATCGGGGTGGCCGGGACTGCACCAGTCCAGCCGGGCCGTGTCCAGCCAGAACCGCGGTGGGTCCTCGAACCACGCCCAGCGCACGACGGGGGCGAGTCCGGTCACCGGAAGTCCGCTGGTCCGGAAGCGGTGCGCGGGGCGGACGGTGAAGTCGGTGCCGTCGTCGCCGCGGAAGTCCAGGACGAGCTGCCAGGTGCAGCAGGAGCTGCGGATCCGCGCGGTGATGATGAAGCGTTGGGACTCGTCCGGGGCCAGCCGTACGTGGGTACGGTCGAGGAACGGACGGGCGCCGACCCGTTGGCGGGTGAACTCGTCCACCTCCCAGAGCGCCGGGCATTCCTGGTCGAGGTCGAGCTCCAGCTCCGGTACGCCGCTGACGCCTTGCGGCACCCGGGAGACCAGCGCTCCGGTGAGCGGTTCGACACGGTCGACGAGCTCGGCCCGCAGGCCGCGCAGGGTGAGGTGGGCATCCGAGCGGTTGGTCACCGTCACGGACAGTTCCGTGGTCGCGAAGTCCACGCCACCGTGGCCGCGTGCCCACTCGGCCACGTCCTCCTGGCCCGGGCTCTGCCCCGGCAACAGCACCGGGGGTTCGTCCAGCGCCGCACGCGAGGGAATCACCAGCCACTGGCCGGGCTCGAAGTACTCGACCAGGACGTCCACCGTTTCGGGGCCCGTCGGCCGCGTCGGCCGCGCCGCCGGGTGGACGTGCACACCGCCGTACACGCTTCCGGCCTGCAGCATCGGGCCGTTGACGGTTGCCCCACCGGTGAGACGGTTCTCCACCGAGGAAGTCGAGGGCGGGTCCGGGGGATCCTGCGGCATGACTCCATACTCGCAGGCACGGACGTGACGTGAAGAGCTTTTGCCCGAAGCTCCGACCCGGCCGGAGGAGCAGGAACGACCCTTCCTCCGCCGACAGTTGGAACGCGGGAGCCCGACACACCGCCGCGGTGCTTCGGCGTCAGCGGGGAGCCGCGCCGCAGGCACGGCCGCGCCGCGGGCTCATTCCACCAGGGCGGCGGCGATGCGGTGGATCGTCTCGCGGCGCTGCGCCCGGTCGGCGGGGTCCAGGACCGCCAGCACCTCGGGGTTGGACGCCGCCCACAGCATGGCGATGTGGACGAGCAGGGCGAACAGGACGCGGGGCTCGAACCGGGTCGAGACCAGGCCCTTGGCCTGCATCTCGGCGATGGCGGCACTCCGGTTGCGCACCTCGGTGATCCCGAGTTCGTCGAGCGCGTCGCCGTGCTCCAGCCGCTGCCAGGTGACGATCCGGGGGATGTCGGGGTATTCGGCGTAGAGGTCGCTCAGGCCGGCCGCGAACCCGGGCAGGTCGTTCACGTCGAGCGGCACGTTCACGACGATCTGCTCGACCAGTTCGTTCCAGACGGTGTCGAACAGCCCGGCCTTGTTCCCGAAGTAGTGGTAGATCTGCGCCTTGTTGCTCCGTGCGGCGGCGGCGATGCGGTCGACGCGGGCACCGTTCAGCCCGTGCGCGGCGAACTCGGCCCGGCCGGCCGCGATGAGTCTCCGCTTGGTGGCTTCGGCGTCGCGCTCCATCTGCCCCAGCTCCTAACTAACCGTTTACTTGACAGGGTCATCTCGGCACACTCTAATCAACTAACCGTCCGGTTGAATGGTGAATCCGGACGCGGGCGTGCACCTCGGGGCGGGGTCACGCATCTCGGGGCGGGGTCGCGCACCTCGGGGGCAGGGGAGGGAACCGGGCGTGGAACCGGGCATGGTGATGGTCGGTCGGGACGGCGAGCGGGCGAGGCTGTCCGCGTTCGTGCAGGCGTCCGACGGACAAGCCCTGCTGCTCAGGGGAGAGGCAGGCGTCGGCAAGAGCACCCTGCTCGACCTGGCAGCGCGAATCGCGGCCGGGGACGGCCACCTGGTGATCCGCGCCACCGGGGTCGAGGCGGAGACCGAACTGCCCTACGCCGGGCTGCACCAGCTCCTCTACCCGCTGCTCCCGGACGCCGGACAGCCCGGCCGGGAGCAGCTGAACGCCGCCGCCCGCACCGCGCTCGACGCCGTGTTCGACCGGACCGACGGCCCGCCGCCGTCCGTCATGGCCCTCGGCATCGCCGTCCTCAACCTGCTGTCCTCGACCGCCTCGAAGCGGCCCCTGCTGCTCGTCCTCGACGACGGCCAGTGGCTGGACGAGGCCAGCGCCGACGTCTGCGGGTTCGTCGGCCGTCGACTCGCCGGCAGCCCCGGGGTCAAGCTCCTGGTGGCCGTCCGCAGCGACATCGCCTCCCGGTTCGACACCGCGGCACTGCCGGAGGCACCGGTCGGCGCCCTCGCGGACGCGGACGCCACGTGCCTGCTGGACCGGCACCACCCGCAGCTCGGCAAGCAGCTGCGCGGCCTCGTGCTGGAGACGGCCCGCGGCAACCCGCTGGCGCTGCTGGAGCTGCCCGCCCACACCACCTCCCAGCTTGGCGACCGGGCGCCGGAGGACCTGCTCGGCCCGCACGCCGTGCCGCTGCCCCGGCGGATCCAGGAGGTCTACGCCACCCGCCTCGCCCGCCTCGGCGACACCGTCCGGGCGCAACTGCTGACCGGAGCCCTCGACGGTACGGCGGCCAGGCCGGGCGACGGCCCCGCCCCGACCCCGGGGTACCGCATGCGCGGCGTCGACGAGGCGGTCGGGTGCGGCCTGCTGGTCGTCGAGCCGACCACCGGCAACCTCGTCTTCCGGCACCCGCTCGTCCGGTCGGCCGTCGTCCAGCTGGCCGGCACGGACGAACGCCGCGCCGCCCACCGGGTGTTGGCGCACGTCCACCGGGAGAACCCGGAACGGCGCGCCACCCACCTCGCGGCCGCCACCGTCGACCCCGACGAGGAGGTGGCCGCCGCCCTCGAAGCCGCGGCCCGGTCGGCGACCCGGCGCGGCGGCGCGCGCATGGCCGTGTCCTGGCTGACCCGCGCCGCCGAGCTGAGCGAGAACCGGGCCGACCGCTCCAGGCGCCTCGGCGACGCCGCGTACGTCGCCGGGCAGGCGGACCGGCTCGGCCAGGCCCGCAGCCTCGCGCTCGCCGCCTCCACCCCCGGCACGGACGACAACCCCGCCGCGGTCCTCGCCGACGCCTACCTGGCGCTGTACCAGAACGGCGACGTGCGGGCCACACACCGTCAGGTCACGGCGGCGGTGGAGCGGCTGCGCGACGGCGGCGCGGGCCGGCACGACACAGGCCCGACCGCCTCCGCCGCTACCCACTCCGCCGCTACCCACTCCGCCCCCACCCGCTCCGCCCGACCCGACGCCGACCCGAACGGCGAGGTGCTCGACCGCCTGGTGAGCCTCCTGCTCGCCGTCAGCCAGTACGCCGGCAGCCGTACCGCCTGGCACCGCACGCACGAGGTTCTCACCTCCCTCGGCGACCTCGCCACCGAACGGGCGTGGCTGTACGCCGGCACCTGGAGCGACGTCGTCCGGCACGGCGCCGGCCTGGCCGAGGCGGTGGAACGGGCCGCGACGAACCTGGAGCACCAGGACCCGTGGGACGTCACGCGCCTGGCCGTGTCGGCCTACCACCTCGACGTCCTGAGCCCGCTACGCCCGTACCTGGAGCGCGTCGTGGACCGCGAACTGGACACCGGCGCCACGTCCAGCGGCATCGTCATGCTGCACCTGGTCATGCTCGACCAGACGGCGCTCGGCCAGTGGGACGCCGCCGAACGCACCGGACAGCGCGCCCTGGCCCTGGCGACCGAGACCGGCAACGAGCTGTTCGCGCACCAGACCCGGGCCTACCTGGCCCAGCTCGCGGCCGTACGGGGCCGGGCGCAGGAGGCCCGCGACCTGCAGGCCGCGGTCGACGCGTGGGCCCGCCCGCGCGGCGTCGGGTTCCTCACCCAGCTCGCGGACGCCATCGGCGCGACCACCGCGCTGAGCGCCGGCGACTACGAGACCGCGTTCCTCTACTCCATCGGCATCACCGCACCGGGAGCGCTCCGGCCCTACGCCCACCAGGCGTCGCGGACCCTCCTCGACCTCGTCGAAGCGGCCCTGCACACCGGGCGCGCCGAACTGGCCCGGGCCCACGCGCAGGCCGCGCGGGACGCCGGCCTGCCCGACGTCTCCCCGCGCCTGGCCCTGATCACCCACGGGGCCCTGGCGATGACGGCCGACGACGACGGGGAGGCCGCGGAGATGTACGCCCGCGCCCAGTCCCACCCGGCCGCCGAGCGGTTCCCGTTCGAGCTGGCCCGGATCCGGCTCGCACACGGGATCCGCGTGCGCCGCACCCAGGGCGGCGCGGCGGCCCGCACCTTCCTCGCCCCCGCCGCCGAGGCCCTCGACCGGCTGGGCGCCACCGCCTGGGCCGCACGGGCCCACGCCGAACTGCGGGCCACCGGGGTCACACCCCACACTGCGGCACCCACCGCGGTGCCGCTGACCTGGCAGGAGCGCCGGGTCGCCGACCTCGCCGCCGCCGGCCTGACGAACAAGGAGATCGGCGAGCAGATCCGCCTCTCCCCCCGCACGGTCAGCGCCCACCTCTACCGCGTCTTCCCCAAACTGGGCGTCACCACGCGCGCCGCCCTCCGCGACGCCCTGACCAGGATCGACCACCACTCCGCCGCACCCTGATCCCGGCCGTGGCCAAGCCGGACCGCGTCGAGCGGGACCTCACGCCCTCCTTCGGCCACCACCGACTCCCCGCCCTGCGCCCCGAGCATCCCTCGCTACCGGCCGGCGGACCCTGGCCCACGGCGCACGCGGGGGCGGGGCGAGCTTCCACGGGGCCCGAACACGCGGCCCTCACCGGTGCAAGGGGCGCGACGTCACTCGGGCAGTGCGGCGAGCCAGCCGGTCAGCAGCCGGTTGATCTCCGCCGGGCGCTCCTGCTGGATCCAGTGGCCGCAGCCGTCGAGCAGGTGCGAGGAGACCAGCCCCGGCAGGGTGGTGCCGAACGCGCTGATCGCGTCGGCCAACCACACGGTGGAGGCGTCCAGGCTGCCCCCGACGAACAGGGACGGCTGGGTGATCGGCGCACCGTCGTAGGCGGCGAGGTCCGCCCAGTCCCGGTCCATGTTGCGGTAGCGGTTCAGCGCGCCGCTCATGCCGGTTCGCTCGAACTCCCCCGCGAAGACGTCGAGGTCGTCCTCGCCGAGCCAGGCCGGCAGCCCGCCGGCCGGGAACCGCTCGCGCAGCGTCCCGCCCGTACTGACGAAGTGCGGGTCGGGTGCGCCGGGTTCGGGCATGGTGTCGGCGGACATCGCCGCGTAGAAGCCCGCGAGCCAGGCGCGCACGTCGGGTTCGATCTCGGCCTCGGCTCGTCCGGGCTCCTGGAAGTAGGAGACGTAGAACTCCTGGTCCCCGCCCATCTGTGCGAGGACCTCGCTGGGGCGTGGTCCGCCGCGCGGGGTGTAGGGGACGCTGAGAAGGCCCACCGCCCGGAACACGTCGGGCCGGAGCAGGGCCGAGTTCGCGGCGACGGCCGCGCCCCAGTCGTGGCCGACGATCACCGCGGACCGCTCTTCGAGGGCGTGCACCACCGCAGTGGTGTCCTCCACCAGGTCAAGCATGCGGTAGGCGTCCACGTGGTCGGGCCGGGACGAGCGGCCGTAGCCGCGGACGTCGACGGCGACCGCGCGGTACCCGGCGGCGGCCAGCGCCGGGAGCTGGTGGCGCCAGGAGTACCAGGACTCCGGGAAGCCGTGCACGAGCAGCACCAGGGGCCCGGTGCCCTGCTCGACCAGGTGGATCCGGCCGGCCGGGGAGGGGACCAGTCGGTGGGTGAGGTCAGTGGCTTTGAACGACATGGATCCTCCGGGTCTGCTGTGCTGTGAGTGGGCGGCAAGACTCGTGCCTTGCCTGACGACCGCCGGCGCGGTCCCTCGGTCGATCATGGGTCACAGTCGTGCGGCTGTAATGCTCTGTTGCTGTTTCGGCAAACCGCTGTCGGGCGACGGGGATGTCGTGCGAGCTGTGCTCGGCCACGACCAACTGCCGGTGGGGGCGGCGTCGACGAACTCCTGCTGGGCCTGGCGCCACAGTCGTGCGTCGTCGGCGGTGGAGAAGGGTGCGGTGTCGGACACGATCGCGGTCGCGGGGACGGCCGCAGGCCGGCTCAGCCGGTGGTGGGCGAGGTGCGCCGGGCCGTAGTCGTCGGCCTCGTCGAGGAGTTGACGGGTCGCCGGGGTCAGGGTCCGGCCCTTGAGCGCGACGATCTGCCGCCGGTTCGCCGCGACGATCTTGTCGGCCTCCGCGGTTGTGTAGAACGGCGGGAGGCTCGATCATTCCGAGCGGGGGCCGAGTCGGCGGTAGCCGGTCGGGGTCACCGCCCGGTAGCCGGTCGGGGTCACCGCCGCCGATCGCCGCAGCCATCCCCCGCGCCGACCAGGCTTCCCGGCACACCTGTGGTCAGGCTGTCGGACCATCAGATCCGCCCGGCAGGGCCGGACCACTGGACGTCGGCACGCACCGGGCGTGACCGTCTCGGCCCGCACCCGGCAGGCGGTCACTCGCCGTGGTTCCGCGGGGGCGGGAAGCGGAACATCTGCCGACGCAGCCGCCCCTCGGGCAGAACGGCCCGGCCGACCATGGTCAACCCGATTCCGAGCGAGGCGCCGGCGCCGAAGACGCAGACCGTGGAGAGCCATCCGATCCCGCGCTCGTCGGCGAAACCGCCCACGACGGCGGCGATGACGAAAAGGACGGCGCACGCCAGGCCGAACAGCCCGTACACCCACCGAGGGCGCATGGAAGTCCTCCGATCGTCCGCTCACCCGCAGTCTGCGGGCGGCCCGTGCCGATGCGCCTCGGCCTCGACGGCGCGTCGGCGTCCCACACTGTAGGTCAAGCCGGATCCCGATCACAGGGCGCGGGAACGAATCGGATGCCGGCCGCCCTCGCCTTCCCGGTCAGGCGAACTCGCGCAGGCGCGGCCGCACACCCAGTGCGGTCAGGGCCGGCGCCACCGCCAGGGCCGCCGCGCCGAGGCCGACGGTAGCGGCGTCGAAGTCGTCGTCGCCGACGGCGAGCCCGGTGGGTCAGGAGCGGGCGGCGGGCAGCTCGGCGCGGACCTCGAAGCCGCCGTCC
>NZ_JBEORY010000105.1:0-11732 GCF_040302665.1 Kitasatospora sp. NPDC097691
CAACACCGGCAACGACACCTCACGAACCACCCGCGACTCGCCGTTCCACCCCACCAACACCCGCTCACGCTCACCCGCAACAAACACATCCACCCCGCCGACCCGACCCTGCGGATCCTCGACCAGAGCGGACAACACCCCCACGAAACGCTCCGCCAACACCTCCGCCGTCCCCCGGTCGAACACATCCGTGCTGAACTGGAGCGCGCCGCGCAGGCCGCCGGGCGTGCCGGTGGAGCCGTGCGACTCGGCGAAGGAGAAGCCGAGGTCGAACTTGACCCGGTCGGTCTCCAGGGATTTGTGACGGACCGTCAGGCCGGGGAGCTTGGCGATCTCGTCGAGTGCCTCGACCGGGCCGGCGTTGTTGAGGTTGAGCATGGTCTGGAAGAGGGGGTGCCGGGCGAGCGAGCGCTCCGGGTTGACCGCCTCGACCAGGCGCTCGAACGGCAGGTCCTGGTGCGCGTACGCCTCCAGGTCAGCCGCCCGCACCCGCTCGATCAGCTCCGCGAACGTCGGGTCACCCGACACGTCCGTCCGCAGCACCAACGTGTTGACGAAGAACCCGACCAGATCGTCCAGCGCGTCGTCCGTCCGACCCGCGATCGGCGTCCCCAGCGGAATGTCCTCCCCCGCACCCAACCGGCTCAACAGCGCAGCCAGCGCCGCCTGCAGCACCATGAACACGCTCGCCCGCTGCTCGCGAGCGACCCGGGCGAGGCCCTGGTGGAGTTCCGGGGCGAGTTCGAAGGTGACGGTGTCGCCCCGGTGGGTGGCGTGGGCCGGCCGCGGCCGGTCGTACGGCAGCGCCAGCTCCTCCGGCAGTCCGGACAACGCCTTCTGCCAGTACGCCAGTTGGTGCCGGATCGGCCCTTCACCGTCGGCCGCGTCGTCGGTGCCCAGCAGCTCGCGCTGCCAGAGGCTGTAGTCGGCGTACTGCACCGGCAGCGCCTGCCACGCCGGGGCCTGCCCGGCGACGCGCGCCGCGTACGCGGTGGTCAGGTCGCGGGCCAGCGGCGCGCGGGACCACGCGTCGGTGGCGACGTGGTGGGTGAGCAGCAGCAGGACGTGTTCCTCGGCGTCGAGCTCGAAGAGCCAGACCCGCAGGGGGGTGTCCGTGGTGAGGTCGAAGGTGTGGCCGGCCGCGGTCAGCAGGGCCTCGTCCAGCCCCGCCTCGTCGGTCCGCACGACGGTGAGGTCCGCGGTGAGGTCGGCGCCGAGGACGATCTGGTGCGGGCCCTCGGCGTCCTCGGCGAGGACGGTGCGCAGGCTCTCGTGGCGTGCGGTGAGGTCGGCGAGGGCCAGGCCCAGCGCCGTCCGGTCCAGGGCGCCGGAGAGTCGCAGGGCGACCGGCGAGTTGTAGGCCGCGCTGGGGCCCTCGAAGCGGTTGAGGAACCAGAGGCGCTGCTGGGCGTAGGACAGCGGGATCCGCTCCGGGCGCGGCACGGCGGCCGTGAGGGCGGGGCGGGCGCTGCCGTTGCCGGTGTCGAGGGCCCCGGAGAGGCCGGCCACCGTGGGGGTGTCGAAGAGCTGACGGATGGCCATCTCGGCGCCGAGGGCGGACCGGATGCGGCTGACCAGCCGGGTGGCGAGCAGGGAGTGCCCGCCGAGCTGGAAGAAGTCGTCGTCGATCGAGACGGACTCCACCCCCAGGGTCTCCGCGAACAGCCCGCACAGGATCTCCTCGCGCGGGGAGCGCGGCGAACGACCGGCGGAGTCCGCGCCGTACTCCGGCGCCGGCAGCGCACGGCGGTCCAGCTTGCCGTTGGGCGTCAACGGGAACGCGTCGAGGACGACGAACGCCGACGGCACCATGTACTCCGGCAGCCGCCCGGCCGCCAGCGCCCGCAACTCGTCGGGCGTGACGGCGCGGCCGCCGGTGGCGGCGTAGGCGACCAGGCGCTTGTCGCCGGGCTGGTCCTCGCGCAGCAGGACGGCGGCCTGGGTGACGTGCTCGTGCGCGGCCAGCACGGCCTCGATCTCGCCGAGTTCGATGCGGTAGCCGCGCAGCTTGACCTGCCCGTCGCCGCGGCCGACGAACTCCAGCAGCCCGTCGTGGTTCCAGCGCAGGACGTCGCCGGTGCGGTACATCCGGGAGCCGGGCGGCCCGTACGGGTCGGCGACGAAGCGCTCGGAGGTGAGCCCGGCCCGGTGCCAGTAGCCGCGGGCGAGGCCCGTCCCGGCGATGTAGGCCTCGCCGGGGACGCCCGCGGGGACGGGGCGCAGCGCGCTGTCGAGGACGTAGACCCGGGTGTTCCAGAAGGGGCGGCCGACGGGGACCGGGCCGGTCGGCGAGGGGGCGCCGGCGGGGATGCGGTACTGGACGCTGTTGACGGTGGCCTCGGTGGCGCCGTAGACGTTCAGCACGTCTGCCTCGGGGCGGCGGGCCCGCCAGCGGTCGATGACCTCGCCGAGGAGGAGTTCGCCGCCGAGCATGACGAGCCGGCTCGGGGAGGCGTCCGCGGGCAGCGCCTCCAGCAGGGCGAGGACGCTGGGGGTGCCCTTGAGGAAGGTGGGGGTGGGGCCGTCGGCGGCGCTCTCGTCGAGGTCGGCGACGCGGACCAGGCCGCCGGAGACCAGGGTCGTGTACAGGGCGGTGACCGTGAGGTCGAAGGAGATCGGCGAGTGCAGCAGCGAGGTGCCGGTCATCGCCGGGTAGGCGTCGCGGGCCCACTGCAGGTAGGCGCCGAGGGAGCGGTGCTCGATCACGACGCCCTTGGGGCGGCCGGTGGAGCCCGAAGTGTAGATGACGTACGCCGGGTGCGCGGGCAGCAGGGCGCCGTGCCGCTCGGCGTCGGTGGGTGCGGTGGCGGGGCGGGTGTCGAGCTCGCCGGTCAGCGCGGGGTCGTCGAGCAGGAGGCGCGGGGTGCCGCTGTCGGGCAGGGCCGCGGCCGGCTCGCCGGTGGTAATGAGCAGGGTGGGTCGGGTGTCGTCGAGCATGAACGCGATGCGTTCGGCCGGGTAGTCGGGGTCGACGGGCAGGTAGGCGGCCCCGGCCTTGAGGACGGCGAGGAGGGCGACGACCATGCCGGCGGTGCGGGGCAGGGCGATGGCGACGAAGCGCTCGGGGGCGGCGCCGCGCGCGACGAGCAGGTGCGCCAGGCGGCTGGAGCGGGCGTCGAGTTCGGCGTAGTCGAGGGTGCCGTCGGGGCCGCTGACGGCGGGGGCGTGCGGGGTGCGGGCGGCCTGCGCCGCGAACAGGTCGAGGATCGTGGTGTCCTCGGGGACGTCGTGCGCGGTGTCGTTCCAGCGCAGCAGGGCCTCGTCGCGCTCGTCGTCGCCGAGCAGCGCCAGGCGGCCGACGGCCTGGTCGGGGTCGGCGATCAGGCCGTGCAGGACCCGGACGAAGCGGTCGAGCACGCGCTGGGCGGTGGCCGCGTCGAAGACGTCGGGCCGGTAGTTGAGGCGCAAGCGCATGGTGTCGCGCGCGGAGGCGATCAGCAGCAGCGGGTAGTGGGTGGCTTCGCGGTTCTTGCCGGGGGCGAGGCTGATGGCGGCGCCGATGCCGGTGCCGGCGGTGCCGGTGCGGCTGACCGGGTAGTTCTGGAACACCATGGAGGTGTCGAAGAGTTCGCCGAGGCCGACGGCCCGCTGGACCTCGGCCAGTCCGAGGTGCTGGTGCGGGGTGAGCCGGGCCTGTTCGTCCTGGACGCGGGCGAGGAGTGCGGTGAGCGACTCGGCGGGCCGGATCCGGACCCTGGTGGGCAGGGTGTTGATGAAGAGCCCGACCATCCGCTCGACGCCGTCGAGCTCCGGGGGCCGACCCGAGACGGTGGTGCCGAAGACGATGTCGTCGCGTCCGGTGTGGGTGCTCAGGGCGATCGCCCAGGCGGCCTGGACGACGGTGTTGAGGGTGAGGCCGCGGCTGCGGGCGATCTCCCCGAGTGCGGTGGTGTCGGCGCTGTCGAGGAGGGCCTGCACCTCGGCGCCGGCGACGGCGGCCCGGCCCGCGCCGGGCGCGACCTGGGTGGGCTCGGCGAGGTCGGCGTAGGCGTCGCGCCAGGCGGTGCGGGCGGCGTCCTTGTCCTGCCGCTCCAGCCAGGTGAGGTAGTCGCGGTAGGGGCGGACCGCGGGCAGGGCGGTGGGGTCGCCGTTCGTGTCGTAGAGGGCGAACAGCTCGCCCATGAGGACGGGCAGGGACCAGCCGTCCATCAGGAGGTGGTGGTTGGTCAGCACCAGCCGGTGGGTGTCGGCGCCGAGCCGCAGCAGGGTGAAGCGCAGCAGCGGCGGCCGGGCGACGTCGAAGCGGGTGGCGCGGTCGGCGGCGGTCGCCGCGGCGGCGGCCGCGGCGCGCTCGTCCTCGGGCAGGCCGGTCAGGTCGGTCTCGGTCCAGGGCAGTCGGACCTCGCGCATGACGAGCTGGGCCCAGTCGCCGTTCTTGCGCTGGCGGAAGGCGACCCGCAGGTTGGCGTGGCGGGCGAGCAGCTTCTCGGCGGCGGCGCGCAGGGCGACCGGGTCGAGGGCGCCCTCGATGTCGAAGGAGATCTGGACGACGTAGGGGTCGAGGCCGTCCTCGTCGTAGACGCTGTGGAAGAGCAGGCCCTCCTGCAGGGGGGCCAGCGACAGGATGTCCTCGATCTTCCGCGGGTTGCGACTCACTTCGTGGCCTCTTCGTCTTCAGGAGCGGTTACGTCGTCGGAGGCGGCGAACTCGTCGTCGCCGAACAGGTCGTCGAGCTCGTCCTCGAACGCTTCGATCTCGTCCTGGGTGATGGAGGAGAGGGAGACGTCGGAGGGGGTGAGTCCGCCTGCGAGGGGGTCGCGCGCGTGGGTGACGAGGGCTTCGAGCGCCTGGAACCAGAGCCCGGCCAGGTGCCGGACCTCGGTCTCGTCGAGGATCCCGCCGGCCCAGGTCCAGAAGGCGACCAGGCGGGGGCCGTCGGGGCCGTCCTCGGTGCGGGCGTTGAGTTCGAGGGGGTGGGCGAGGGGCAGGTGCGCGGGGTCTCCGGGGACGGCGTCGATGCCGCTCAGCGGGGTCCAGTCGGCGACCGGGCCGTCGCCGCCGGTGGCGAACCGCCCGAGGTAGTTGAAGGCCACCTGCGGTTCGGGCAGTCCGTCGAACCCGCTCGCGGTGGCGGGGTTGAGCCGGCGGACCAGCCCGTAGCCCATGCCCTTGTCCGGTACGGACCGGAGCTGTTCCTTGACGGCCTTGAGGGCGGTTCCCGCGGCCGGGCCGCCGGCGAGCGCGTCGGCGACGTCGGCGGGTCCGACGTTCAGGCGGACGGGGTACAGGTTGGTGAACCAGCCGATGGTGCGCGACAGGTCGGCGCCGTCCACGAGGTGTTCCTCGCGGCCGTGGCCCTCCAGGTCGAGCAGGAGTCCGGTGCCGCCGCGCCAGCGCGCCCACGCCAGGGTGAAGGCGGCCAGCAGGACGTCGTTGACCTCGGCGTTGAACGCGGCGGGGACGCTGGTCAGGACGGCTTCGGTCACCTCGGGGGGCAGCACCGTCCCGATCCGGCCGGAGGTGCCGTGGGTGTCCCGGGCCGGGTCCAGGGCGCGGCGGCCCAGCAGCGGGTCGGCGGTGCGCAGCACGTCCTGCCACCAGCCGGCGTCGGCCGCCCGGGCGGGCTTCGCGGCCTCCTCGGTCAGGCGCTGTGCCCACCGGCGCAGCGAGGTGCCGACGGCCTGGAGCTCCGGCGCCCGGCCGGCGGCGACGGCCTGGTGGGCCTCGGCGAGGTCGGGCAGCAGGATCCGCCAGGACACGCCGTCGACGACGAGGTGGTGGATGACGAGCAGCAGCAGACCCGGGGTGGCGGGGCCGCGGTCGACCCAGACCACCTGGACGACGCGGCCGGCGGCCAGGTCGAGGCGGTCGCGGGCGGCTTCCCCCTCGGCGTGGACGAGTCGGGTCAGCTCCGGCCCGTCGAGTCCGGTGGCGTCGGCCCGGTGGACCGCGGTCGCGGCGTCGACGGTGCCGGGGGCCGGGACGTCCAGGCGCCGGTCGGGGGCCGGCGAGAGCCGGGCCCGCAGGGCGTCGTGGTGGTCGAGCAGGGCCTGGACGGCGCCGGTCAGGTGTCCGGGGTCGAGCCGGGCGGGGGCCTGCAGGACGGCGGACATGGTGAAGCCGTCCAGGTCGTCGCTGCGGGCCAGCAGCCAGTGCTTGATCGGGGTGAGCGGCACCTCGCCGAGGCCCGCGCCGGGTTCCTCGGCCGGCGTGCCCGCGGCCTCGGTGACGACGGTGGCGAGCGCGGCGACGGTGCGGTGCTCGAAGACGTCCCGCACGGAGATCTCGAGTCCGGCCCGGCGGGCCCGGCCGACCAGCTGGATCGACATGATGCTGTCGCCGCCGAGGTCGAAGAACCCGTCGTCGATGCCGACCTCGCGGACGCCGAGGACGTCGGCGAACAGGGCGCACAACGCCTTCTCCCGTTCGGTGCGCGGCCCTTCGCCGGCGCCTTCGGAGTGCGCCTCGGGGACGGGCAGGGCGGCCCGGTCGAGCTTGCCGTTGGTGGTCAGCGGCAGTTCGGCCAGGACGGTGACGGTGGCGGGGACCATGTAGTGCGGCAGCTGTTGCGCGATGTGGGTGCGCAGGGTGCGACCGAGGTCGTGGTCCCGGCCGGGCTGCGCGGGCACCACGTAGGCGACCAGGCGGACGGCGCCGGGGGTGTCCTCGCGGGTGAGGACGGCGGCCGTGTCGACGGCCGGGTGCTCGGCGAGGACGGCCTCGACCTCGCCGGGTTCCACCCGGAAGCCGCCGATCTTGATCTGGTGGTCGGAGCGGCCGAGGAACTCCAGTTCGCCGCCGGCGGGCCGGCGCACGACGTCGCCGGTGCGGTACATCAGCGAACCGGGCGGGCCGAACGGGGAGGCGACGAACCGTTCGGCGGTGCGGTCGGGCCGGCCGAGGTAGCCGCGCGCCATCTGGGAGCCGCCGATGTACAGCTCGCCGCGCACGCCGGGGGCGACCGGCCGCAGCCGCTCGTCCAGGACGTGGGCGGCGGCGTTCCAGATCGGTTCGCCGATGGAGGCCGAGGCGGGCCACTCGTCGGTGTCCTCGGGCAGGGTCGCCGAGGTGATGGCGGCGACCTCGGCGGGGCCGTAGATGTTGTGCGCCATGCGCCGCCGGCCGGTCGCGCAGAACGCCCGCAGTTCGCTGCTGAGCCGGAACTGCTCGCCGCCCTGGAAGAGGTCGGTGAGCGAGTCGAGCGGCTCGCCGCGGTCCGCGGCGGCGGCGAGGACGGCGTCGATGACGAGGGTGGGGGCGAAGAGTTCGTTGATGCCGTGCCGGGCGATCCAGGCGGCCAGTTCCTGACCGTCGAGGCGGACGTGCTCCTCGGGCAGGACGAGGGTCTTGCCGACGACGAGCGCCTGGAGGATCTCCTGGACGGCGAAGTCGAAGGAGACGGCGCAGAACTGAGCGGTGCGGGTGCCGACGCCGCCGCAGTAGGTGCCGGCGTGCCAGCCGAGGAGGTTCATCAGGGAGCCCATCGGCATGACGACCCCCTTCGGGGTGCCGGTGGAGCCCGAGGTGTAGACGACGTAGGCCGGGTGGCGCGGGTCGAGCGGGCGGACCCGGTCGGCGTCGGTCAGGTCGGTGTCGGCCTCGGCGGACACGGCCCGTACGACGGCCGGGTCGTCCAGGACGACGTCCCGGCCGTGCGGCTCGCCCAGGAGCGGCCGGTGGGCCGTGTCGGTGAGGACCGCGGCGGGGCCGCAGTCGTCCAGGACGGCGCGCAGCCGCTGCTCGGGGGCCTTGGTGTCGAGGGTGAGGTAGGCGGCGCCGGTCTTGAGGACGGCCAGCAGCGAGACGATCATCTCGGCGGAGCGGGGCAGCGCGATCACCACGACGGACTCGCCGCCCACGCCGCGGGCGGCCAGGTGGCGGGCCAGCCGGTTGGCCCGGGCGTTGAGCTCCCCGTAGGAGAGGGTGCTCCGCTCGGAGATGACGGCCGTGGCCTCGGGGACGTCGGCGGCCTGCCGTTCGACCAGCTCGGGGACGAACTGCGGCGGCACCTCGTGCGCGGTGCGGTTCCACTCCCCGAGCTGCCGGACCTCACCGGGCGTCAGGACGTCGAGCTGCCCGATGGGGCGGTGCGGGTCGGCGGCGACGGAGCCGAGCAGCCGCAGCAGCCGCCCGGCGAAGGCGCCGGCCGTCGCCCGGTCGAAGATGTCGGCGTTGTACTCGACCGCGCCGTGCAGGCCGGTGGGCTCGCCGTCGGGGCCGTGGGTCTCGTCGAGGAAGAACGCGAGGTCGAACTTGGCGCGTCCGGTCTCCGGGGCCTCCACGTCGACGGTGAGGCCCGGCAGGCGCAGGACGTCGATGGCCTCCTGGTTGTTGTCGAGGCCGAGCAGCACCTGGAACAGCGGGTGGCGGGCCAGCGACCGGACCGGGCTGAGCACCTCGACGAGCCGCTCGAACGGCAGGTCCTGGTGCGCGTAGGCGCCGAGGTTGGTCTCCCGGACGCGGGCGACGAGCTCGGTGAACGTCGGGTCACCGGAGGTGTCGGTGCGCAGGACGAGCGTGTTGACGAAGAAGCCGACCAGCTCCTCCAGGGCGGTGTCGGTCCGGCCGGCGATCGGGGTGCCGATCGGGACGTCCGTCCCGGCGCCGAGCCGGGTCAGCAGCGAGGCCAGCGCCGCCTGGAGCACCATGAACAGACTGGTGCGGGTCTCGCGGGCGAGGTCCGCGAGCGCCGCGTGCAGTTCGGCGGGCACCTCGAAGGGGACCCGGCCGCCGCGGTGCGACTGGCTGGGCGGGCGGGGCCGGTCGACGGGCAGCTCCAGCTGCTCGGGCAGGCCGGCCAGGGTCTGCTGCCAGTAGGCGAGTTGACGCGAGATCTCGCTGTCCGGGTCGTCCTCCGAGCCGAGGACCTCGCGCTGCCACAGGGTGTAGTCGGCGTACTGGACGGGCAGCGCCGGCCAGGCCGGTGCCTCCCCGGCGGCGCGGGCCGCGTAGGCCAGCGAGAGGTCGCGGGCCAGCGGGCCCATGGACCAGCCGTCGCCGGCGATGTGGTGGACCACCAGGGTCAGCACCCGCTCCCCGGCATCGGTGGTGAACAGCCAGGCCCGGATGGGGAGTTCGGCGCGCAGGTCGAAGGCGTGGGAGGCGGCGGCCCGCACCCGTTCGGCCAGTTCCCCGGTGCCGACCCGTTCCTCGGTGAGCCGGGGCGGCGTGTGCCCGGCGGGCAGGACGATCTGCCGGGCGCCGGCCGGGTCGTCCGCGAACACGGTCCGCAGGCTCTCGTGCCGTGCCACCACGTCGGCCAGGGCCTCGCGCAGCGCGGCGCGGTCCAGGTCCCCGGTCAGCCTCAGGGTGACGGGGATGTTGTACGTCGCGTCGGCGCCCTCCAGGTTGTGGAGGAACCAGAGCCGCTGCTGGGCGTAGGAGAGCGGCAGCAGGCGCGGCCGCTCGACGGGCACCAGCGGCCGGCGGGCCCCGTCGGCGCGGGTGAACGCCTCGGCGAGCCCGGCGACGGTGGGGTTCTCGAAGAACGTGCGGATCGAGATCTCCGCGCCCAGGACGGACCGGACCCGGCTGAGCAGCCGGACGGCCGACAGCGAATGGCCGCTGCGGTCGAAGAAGTCGTCGTCGATGCCGACGGACGGCACGCCGAGCACCTCGACGAACAGGGTGCACAGGATCTGCTCCAGCGGGCTGCGCGGGCCCCGGGACCGGGCGGGCAGCACGGCGGCGGCCGGTCCGGCCCCGGCCCGGTCGGCCTCCGGGGCCTCGGCGACCCGCAGTTCGCCGTCGGGGGTCCAGCGGGCGGCGCGGTCGAGGCGGTACAGCCAGGACGCGCCCGCCAGCGGGGAGGGCAGCAGCCGGTCCGGGTCGACGCCCTCCGCCTCGCCGGGCACCTCGTCGCCTTGCGTGGCGCCGCCCGCCGCGTACAGCAGACCGGGGACACCGGGCGGCACCGGCTGGAGGGCCTCGTCGAGGACCCAGGCGCGGGTGGGCCGCAGCGCGGCCGGGAGCCCGGCCCCGGCGAGCGCCTCGGCCACCTCGGGGCGGGCGGTGTCGCTCCACTGCGCCAGGACGGCGGCGCGCTCGCCCGCGTCGAGGAGGTCGGCGGCGGACAGCGGGCTGCCCGGCTCGGCGGCCACCGCGGCGAGCAGCCGCAGGAACCGCGCGCCGATCGCGCGAGCCGTGGCCTCCTCGAAGAGGCCGGTGCTGAACTCCAGGTCGGCGGCGATGCCGGCGGGCCGGCCCTGCTCGTCGAAGCGCTCGGTCAGCTCGACGTTGAGGTCGAACTTGGTGTCCTCGATCGGCAGCCGCTCCAATTCCACGGCGAGCCTCGGCAGCCGGGCGACCTCGGCGACGGTGGCCCGGGGGTCGGAGTTGTGCACGGTCAGGCAGACCTGGAACAGCGGGTGGCGGACCAGCGAGCGCTCGGGGTTGAGGGCCTCGACGAGCCGCTCGAACGGCAGGTCCTGGTGGGCGTAGGCGCCGAGGTCGGCCTCCCGGACGCGCGCGACGAGCTCGGTGAACGCCGGGTCACCGGAGGTGTCGGTGCGCAGGACGAGGGTGTTGGCGAAGAAGCCGACCAGCTCCTCCAGGGCGGTGTCGGTCCGGCCGGCGATCGGGGTGCCGATCGGGACGTCCGTCCCGGCGCCGAGCCGGGTCAGCAGTCCGGCCAACGCCGCCTGGAGCACCATGAACAGACTGGCCCGGGTACGGCCGCTCAGCGCGTGCAGGTCCTGGTGCAGGGCGGCGGGCACCTGGAAGGTGACCCGTCCGCCGCGGCTCGCGAGGTCCGCGGTCCGCGGCCGGTCCGCCGGCAGCGCCAGTTCCTCCGGTAGACCGGCCAGGGTCCGCTGCCAGTAGGCAAGTTGACGTGAGATCTCACTGCCCGGCTCGTCCTCCGAGCCGAGCGTCTCCCGTTGCCACAGGCTGTAGTCGGCGTACTGGACGGGCAGTTCCTGCCAGGCCGGCGCCCGGCCGGCGGTACGGGCCGTGTAGGCCAGCGACAGGTCGCGGGCCAGCGGCTGCAGGGACCAGCCGTCGCCGGCGATGTGGTGCAGGAGCAGCAGCAGCACGTGCTCGTCCTCGGCGAGGGTGAACAGCGTTGCGCGCAGAGGGAGTTCGGCGGAGAGGTCGAACAGGTGGCCTGCCCCGGCGGCGAGTTCGGCCGGCAGGCGGTCCTCGGTCGCCTCCCGGACGTCCAGCCCGACCAGGGCGTCGTACGGCGGCAGGATCCGCTGGGCGAACCCTTCCTCGTCCTCGACGAAGAGGGTGCGCAGGCTCTCGTGGCGGGCGACGACGTCGGCCAGGGCCAGCCGCAGCGCCTCCCGGTCCAGCGGACCGTGCAGCCGGAGGGCGCCGGGCGCGTTGTACGCGGTGCTGTCACCGTCGAGCAGGTGGAGGAACCGGAGCCGTTGCTGCGCGTAGGACAGCGGGATCCGCTCCGGACGCGGGACGGCGGCGGTGAGCGGGGCGCGGACGCTGCCGTCCGCGCGGTCGATGGCCTCCGACAGGCCGGCGACGGTGGGGGTGTCGAAGAGCCGGCGGATCGGGAGTTCCACATCGAGGACGGTGCGGATGCGGCTGACCAGGCGGGTCGCGAGCAGGGAGTGACCGCCGAAACGGAAGAAGTCGTCATCGATCGAGACCGACTCCACCCCCAGGGTCTGCGCGAACAGCCCGCACAGCACCTCCTCACGCGGCGACCGCGGCGAACGACCGACCGACTCCGGGCCGAAAGCCGGCGCCGGCAGCGCACGACGGTCCAGCTTCCCGTTCACCGTCAGCGGCAGCTCGTCCAGCTCCACGAACGCGGAGGGAACCATGTACTCCGG
>NZ_JBEORY010000106.1:0-9729 GCF_040302665.1 Kitasatospora sp. NPDC097691
CTCCCGCGCGGCCCTCCCGGTGTCGGTCAGACCGCCACCCTGCGCGTACCTCACGCCAACAGAGCTACCGGAGGAGACCGGTGGCCGTCAGGCAAGCCGCCCCGACATCACCCTTTCAGGTTCAGTATCTCGGAGCGCGAGCTCGCACGACGCACCTGGCTGAGTCACGCGACCATCAGGACCTTCGAACGCGACCGTGGGGACTTGCCTACTCCGACCGTTGCCCGCAGTTTCGAGGAAGTCCTCGGCTGGGCTCCGGGGAGCATCACGGCCACGCCGTCCGAGGCGACGGGCCTTGATTCATCGGCCGATTCGAGCTCAGGCCTCGAGTAGGCGCGCTGGTCAGGGCTGCTTGCCGGACGGCTACGGTCGTGGCAGGGCGAACAAGCCCGGTTCGGTCTCGGCCAGGATGTTGCGTCCGGCCAGGCGCTTAAGCTTCAAACGGACGTTGTTGATGTTGTTCGGAGCGGGGTCAGGTCCATCGCCTCGCACACGCCCCGTGCCCGCAGCGGACCGTCTGCCTGGGCGAACACCGCCAGGATTTCCCGGTAGGCCGCCCCGTCCGGCAGCTCCGGGGCGGACGCCGACGGCGCGGTCGGGGCCGGGTCGGGCAGCTCCAGCATTGAGCCTTTTCAGAGTGGCCACCGATCGGGTGACGGCGGTGCTGTCGGCGCGTGGGCATGACGAACGGGGCTCTCGGGCGGTTGAGAGAGATGTCTGAAGTCTCAACTGTTCCGCCGGAGAGCCCCGTTGGTCACCTATCCTGCCGCACTGGACCTGCCGCACGCCCTCGTGGAGTGGGTCACCATGCTCATCGTCACCCGGGAGGGTGACCGCCGGTGCAAGCTTCGGCCCTCGCAGCGGGCCATCGTCGCGCTGGTCTATCTGCGCAAGCACGACACCCTCGCCCAGATCGCGGCCGGCTTCAGGATCAGCGTCGGCACCGCCCACGCCTACGTCCGTGCGGTCACCGACCTCCTTGCCCGCCGTGCGCCTGGCCTGACCCGGGCCCTGCGTGAAGCCGACCCCGAGTACGTCCTGGTCGACGGCACCCTCGCCGAGTGCGACCGCGTCGGCGACGGCCGCGCCGACTACTCGGGAAAGCACCGTCGCCACGGCGTGAACCACCAGGTCATCACCGCTCCCGACGGCAAACTCGTGTGGGTCTCGCGGGCGCTGCCGGGCCGCACTCATGACCTGACCGCCGCCCGGACCCACCGCATCGTGACGACCTGCGTCCGCCTCCGCATTCCCGCCCTGGCCGACCTCGCCTACACCGGCGTCGGCGGGACGTTCGCCGTACCGGCCAGGCGAAAGCCCGGCAAGGAGCTCACCGCCGGTCAGAGATCGCTCAACCGGGCCCACGCCCGGTTCCGGTACCCCGTCGAACGAGGCGTGGCGACACTCAAGCGATGGCGGATCTTCCGCCATGCCCGCTGCAGCCCGAACTGGCTTACGTCAGCAGCCAAAGCCGTCCTACCCTGGAGCTGCAACGCTGAAAGAGCTCACTGCCTCCCATCAGGCAGCCTCTGCCGATCAGCTATCCATCCACCACACCCCAGCCCACCCAGCTAACTGAACATCCCAGCTCACAGACCCGCCCACCAACCATGATCACCGGGCGCGGACACCTCGCTGATAGGAGAATCCGTCACGGTCGCGCTGCCACAGCGCCATGTCCAGCGCATCCAGGACAAGCCGGGTCTCCTTGGAGGTCGAGGCCGACCAGCCGACGATGCGGCGAGAGAAGGTGTCCACGACGAAGGCGACGTAGACGACTCCGGCCCAGGTCGCGATGTGCGTGAAGTCGGCGACCCAGCAGCGGTTCGGCTCTGTGGCGACGAACTGGCGGTCCACCAGGTCCGGGGCGCGTTCGGCGCCCGGGTCCGCGATGGTGGTGATGACCTTCTTGCCGCGCACGGCGCCGGTGATGCCGAGTTCGCGCATCAGGCGCTCGACGGTACAGCGGGCCACCGAGTGGCCCTGCCGGCCCAGCTCCCACCAGATCTTCCGGGCTCCGTAGACACGGTAGTTGGCGTCGTAGACCTCCTTGATCAGCGGCTTGAGTTCCTCGTCGCGCACAGTGCGGGCGCAGGGCGAGGCCACGCGCTGGTGGTGGGCGTAGTAGGTGGAGGGGGCGATGCTGCAGCCGTGCTCGGTGAGCACACGGCAGATCGGCTCGACGCCGCCGAAGCGGCCCCGGTGCTCGTCGATGAACGCTGCGAGCGCAGGTGTGGCCGGTCGAGCTCGGCCGCAACGAAACCTGCCGCGGCCTTGAGGATCTCATTGGCGCGCTTGAATTCGACGATCTCCTTCTTCATCGCCTTAATCTGCGCGGACTCCTCCGTGGTCGTCCCCGGACGCTGCCCGGAGTCGACCTGGTCGCGTCGCACCCAGTTGCGCAGCGTCTCGGCGGACCCGATGCCCAGCTTCTCCGCGACGGCCCGCAGCGCGGCCGACTCGTTCGGGTAGTCACCGAGGACCTCGGCGACCATGCGCACCGCACGACGGCGCAGCTCAGGCGGGTAGGAGGAAGGACCTGCCATGACTCGAATCCTTACACGAAATCGAGTCCCCACCGAACCTGGGACGGTTCAGTACCCGCTGCCTGACCGTCTTCAGGGGCTATGGGAGCGGCACCACATCCGTGAACACGACTCGGTCTGACAGCTCCGTCGACGGCTCGGTGAGGACTTTCTCCGGCTGGTCGCTCGGTGTGCCGCTCGGTATCTGTTCGAGCTCCCGCACGCGCACCCGCAGTGGGCCTGGGGCCGACGCCTCGACCAGCACCGAGTCGCCCAGCTTTGTTCTTCCACGGCCGACCCCTACCCAGCCGATGGATCCGGGGCCGACCTGGTGGGCGGCGACGCCGTCCACATCGGCGCCGCCGTCGGCGGGATGCTCCACGGCCACGCGGACGATGTTGGGCTCCGGGCCGTTCGGACCGATGCCGTCGAGGGTGACCCGAATCCAGTCGCCGGACATGCGCTCGACGGTGAGCGTGCGGTCAGGGAGCAGCGGGACGAAGTCTGTGCGGACCACGGGGGAGAGCTCGAGATCCGGGAGGCTGTGCGTCTGAAGGCGCGCGACGACAGGCCGTATTAGGGGGCTGTAGGACGTGGTGGCGGGCAGGGCGAGGTCGGCATACCAGCTGTCGCCGTGCGACCATACGGGGTGTGGCACGGCCAGTACCTTCAGGTCGATCTCGGCCAGCGCGACGTGGAGGCCGTCCAGCGCCGGGGAGTGCGGGGGGATGACGGTGTCCCAGATGGGGTCGCGGCCGAACAGGGTGACGTACGGAAGCAGGTTCTCGGTCGGCTCGCCCTGGGAGACCAGCAGCGCCAGGGCCTCTTCGGCGCCGGTGAGGAACCAGGGGCGGGCCAGTTCGACGCGCAGTCGGTTGCCCAGCCGCCGGTGGGTGATCGTGGCGCCGTTCTGGGCCGTGGCCCAGGTGAACGCCGGTACGACCGACAGGACCTGTGGCGCCGCCGGGCGGGCGGAGCTGGGCACGTCGATCTCTGGCGTTGGCGCCGAGGTGGTCTGGAAGTCCTCCGGGGCCCCCGAGCCGTAATAGGGACGGAATCTGCTGGTGGCGGTCAGGGTGTATGTCACCTGGCGGTGTTTGGTGTCGCCGAATTCGTGGCGCAGGGTCGGCAGCTCGGTGTCGCCGCGGCCCACCGGGACGGTGGTGACGTGGCCGGACGCCGGGTGAGTGCCGGAGTCGTCCACCTCGGCCCAGGAACCGGTGACCGTCAGCGTTCCGGTGCTCGCGGTGTGCACGCCGAGCGGCCCGGTGCTCGCGGTCTGCGCGCCGGGCGGGTCGGGTGTGGGTACGAGGTCGCTGAAGGTCTGTCCCTCGGTGCGCTGAGACTTCAGGGTGCCGGCCGGGGTAGCCAGCGGGCGCTTCACGGTGTGGAGCAGGGTGAGCGTGCGGGCCGGGGTGATCATCGGATTACGGCCACTGACGACCGCGGACAAGGCATCCTCCAGCACATCCGGGTGGTCGCCGCCCAGGTTCCGGGGCAGCCATGCGTTGAGCGCGAAGGAGCCCAGAGTGGTCGAGTCGAGGAAGGAGGAGAGTTCGAGGGTCACTTGCTGGGCTGGCCCGAGCGCGACGGTGAGGTCGTCGTCGGTAGTCCAGTCCACGGTCGGTTCTCCGGGGCGGCGCACGTGCAACACGATCCGCTTGGATGCCAGATCGGGCCAGGCTCCCTGCCATCCCTTCGGCTCCAGATCGGCTGGCGGGCCGCCCGGCTCCGGCCGCAGGAACACCGCGGCGCCAGCCGCTGCCGGATCGGGCAGGGTTTCACGGAGGACCAGCCCGAACGTGTCGTCGGGACCAGCGAGGTCGAACATGCCGTGCCGCTCGACGGTCTCAAAGGCGGCGGGAGGCGGCAGCAACGACCGTACCGCGTCGGCGGACGGCCGGCTGGCCTCGTCCTCCTCCGCCCGGACCACCATCACAAAGGTCGTCGCCCCCGGCCCGAGGGCCCCTGCCTCCACCCCGTCGGGCAGCGTAACGGTCGGAGAACCGATCGGCTCATGCCTCCCGAACAGCACCGTGTCGGAGTCGCTACCGTCCGGCGACGGGCTCTCCGGCGGCCGGCCGCCGCCCGCGATGTCGGCCACCCGGGCGCGGATCTGGTAGAGCTTGCCGAACCTCAACTTCAGCAGGGTCCCCGGTTCAGGCTCCATCGTCCAGCCGAAGTCGAAGGGCAGCGTGTTCGTGGCACCGGTGGGGTCGCCCGTGACACGGCCGTCGAAGGTCGGGCGCGGAGCGGTCAGGCTCCAGCCGTCCCAGCGCGCGAGGACCTCGTCGGTGCGCAGCACCCCGTCGCCGTGGTCGATGCCCGAGCGGGCCTTGACGTGGCCTTCCTCCGGCGTTCGCCGGGCCACGGTCTGCCCGCCCACCGAGTAGGTGGCCAGTCGGCGGTTCAGCGAGTGCCACGTCTCGCCGAAGACTCGGACGTCGAAGCGGTAGCCCAGCAGGAGGTGCTCCGCAGTCAGCACTGGCAGTTCGATGCCGGGCCGTCCGACCTGGGTGTTGCCCTCCCGCTGACGGTCTTTCAGCTGCTCCTCGTGCCCATCGCGGATCAGCAGGATGCCGGCGGTGCGCAGCGCGGGGAGGGTGGGCGCGTGGTCGCCGGTTTCCGGGCGGACGGCAGCGGGGTCGGGCTCGCCGTTCTGTTCTCCGTCCGGTGCCGGGCCAGCAGCGGCGGCCGCACGCGCTGAGGCCGCCTCCGTGGCGGCGGCGTCGCGCAGGCGGCCGAGCGCGCTCACTGTGTCGATGGTTGTGAGGTCCCAGTGTGGACGGCCCAGCGCCAGCATGCCGTCGGTCAGGTCGGCGCCGTCGGCCCCCGTCGGCAGGAACGTCGCCCGCGTGTAGGCGGACCATGGCGAGGCGATCGGCGGCAGTCCGGCCGGTGGCGTGTCCCAGCCCACCCGTATCACGCCCTCGTCCGTGTCCGGCAGGTCCGCGACCGGTACGGGCAGTTCGAGGATCAGTCCCATCGCGCGCAGGACGGCGGGGTGTTCGCGCAGAAGTGCCAGGACGCGGTGGACGTCCGGCGGTCCGGCGTCGGGTCCGGTGCCGGCCGGAGCGTTCGCGGCCGGAGCCGGCGGCGTCTCGTCGTCCTGGTACTTGGCCAGTTCGGACCGTACCGTGTTGTGGAATGCAGGCAGGCTATCGGCGCTGCGCAGCACCATCGCCGAGGTCTGATAGGTCGCCAGGATTCGGCGCTTCTCGGCGGCCGTCGGCCGTACGGATACCTCGCGTTGAGGGATCGGCACCGCCGGGCGTACTCCGGCGTCCGGGCGGAAGAACGCCTCCCACACGCCGCCTTGCACCTGTGACCGGGGGGCGGTCGGGTGCGCGGCGACGGGGCCGCCGGGGGCGGCTGCGGTGTCGATGCGCAACGTTGTCCCGGGCGCCGTCAGGGACTGCGGCGGCCAGTGCGCCAGGCCGTTCGCGGTCAGGGTGGTCCCGGCGTCCAGCCGGGGGATGATCAGTAACCTCAGCAGGGCCTGGTCGGGCGGGGTGAGACCGCCCGGCACCGCTACCCACAGCAGTTCGCTCATCGCGCGTACGCCTCCTGGTATCGGGTCCAGTCCGCCCGTCCGGCGTCCCCGCCGTCGAGCCCCGGCGCTGCCTCCCCGCCGTCGCCTGCCAACACCCACTCCCCGCTGTCCAGCTGGACCGTGTCGGAGTACAACGTCAGGTCGATATCGATGACGAGGGTGGCGTGGCCGGTCAGCCGGTTGTGCTGACTGTCGTAGGTCAGCTCGACGAGCAGGTCGATCGAGACCGAAACCAGGCCCAGGATGTCGATGCTGCCGCCGAGCCGGATGAACCCGGTGAGTCGGACTGTGTCCCCCTCCATCACGTAGCGGACACCGCCCAGGGCGTGTACCTCGGCCTGGGCGATGCCGAAGTTCACCGCGACCGACGCGCCGAAGTCCAGGACCCCTTCCAGCCGCTTGAGGCCGGTTCCGTCGACGGTGAGCTGGAGGTATCCGCCGCCGCCGAACATGAGCACCTTGAGCTGGAACGGGTCGTCCGGGGTGGCGAACGAGAGCTTGACCGCGGGCGGGCCGCCTCGGAAGGGGATCTCGACGGCGACCCGCACGGCGATGTTCCGCAGTTCGAAGACGCCGCAAGGGGGGATCGATGGCAGGTTCATCCCGTAGGAGACCGTCAGGCCTTCGGGCGTCGCGTCTACGGTGGGGGCGGTGTCCCCGAGGTCGATCGCCGACTCCAGCTTCTTCAGCAGGTCGAGCGGACCGGCGAAGGAGACGCCGAAGCCGTCCAAGTCCAGGTGCGGGGCTCCACCGTCGGCCTGTTCGAAGATGAGCGAGGTGAAGGAGAGTTCCAGCACCGGGGCGGAGGCCGGAACGGAGAGCATGAACGCAGACATCTCGCAGCGGGTCTTGGCGCTGTCGGGGGTCAGCTCGGCGATCAGCGTGACGGTGGTGGTGTCCTGCTTTGCCGGGCTGTGCGGCGCCGCGTGCGCCACCAGGATCCCGTTGCTCTTCAGGTGCAGGTCCCGCCAGCTCATCCGGACGCCCGGCGGCCTGCCGTCCGCCTGTACCTTGACGATCTCCGGCGGCGGGGTGGCTGCCGGGAGCAGGGAGGAGAGCGGGATGCCCAGCAGCCGCATCTTCTCGAAGGCGGCGAGTGTATCGGTCGCACCCGGCAGGGCACGCCGGTCGACCGGGCCGAAGGTGCGGGAGACGACGTCGGCAGTGAAGGTCGGCATGATCAGGCCGCCGCCGCGTTCGGCCTGCTGGGCGAAGTCAGCTGTGACCGGTGCCTCCAGCGCGATCGCCGCGTCGGTGCGCGACCCGGCCGCGAAGTCGGGGTCGAACCTCGCCGTGACCCTGGTACGCAACTCCGGCAGCAGCGACCGTAGCTCGGGGACTTCGATGTCAAAGCCGTTCACTACCGGACGGAATCCGCGGTTCTCGTGGACGCCGTCCAGCCGCAAGGCGTGCACCTCCTGGATGTCGGCGGCGCGCGGCACCGGGTCGCGGACCAGGTCGATCCTGGCCCCGGCGACGGGCACCGGCCCTCCCGCGTGGAGCAGGTCGAGCGCGTCCCGCACCCAGCCGTGCAGCCTCGAGTCGTCCAAGGTCCGGAACTCCTCGACGACGTCGTCGCCGGGTACCACCAAGTCGTTGACGAAGACCAGCGGCATGGCGAAGGACACGTCGCCGAGGGTCCCCGCGCACCGGATGTGGAACAGCACCGGGTCTCCGAGGTCGGTGCCGTTGTCGGTGCACGGCACGAGGACCCGGGGCAGAGGGGTGCCAAAGCGGTCGATCCGGCCTTGCAGAGCAACCATCCGGGCTTTCAAGTCCCGAAGGTCCAGCGCGTCCCGCTGACCCACATCGGCCAAGCCCTCGGGGTTGCCCTCCTGGGCGGCGAACGGCGCGAGCTCGGCCAGCCGCTGGTTGACCACTGCCAGGAGCGGGGCCTCCTCGAGCTGGAGCGTCGTCAGCTCCCCGCGAATGCGTTGCGCCTGCTCGAACGAGAGGATGCGGGGATCCGGCTCCGGAGTTACTCCCGGATCCGGCCCCGGATCATCCGGGTGGTCAGGGTTCTCGGTGCCCGGTAGGTGATGCTGAGGGACGGCCGGCTGCTGCGCCCTGGCATCGGCATCGGCCTTGAGAAGCCCCTCATCCTCGGTGATCGTCGGCTGAATCACCTCCAGCCGGCTCGCCTCGACCGAGCCGGAGAAGTCGGAGCCGGCGAGTTCGCTCTGGCTGAGCGGGAAGCGCAGCGCCGCGACGGTCGCCCACGCGTCCTGGACCTGCTGCTGGAGCTGATCGCGATCGTCGAGCAGCGTCTGGGGCGCCGCTCCCGGGCGGGGGAACAGCTGCCAGTTGTCCTTGAGACCGGATACGGAGCGGGCGAGGACTTCGACTTCGGTGAACGGGAAGGCATGGGCCGCCGCGGACCGGTCGTCGGGGAAGGAGCGGACGGGTTCGGTGATCCGCAGCTCGGTGTTGAGGCGGAGTCCGGCGACGCCGTTCTCGATGACACGCCCGGCGGTTTTCGTCAAAACCGCCCTGTGGTTGAAGGGCCAGAGGATCCCGGTCCGCTCGACGACGACCCGCGCGTCCCGTCCCAGGGCCGCGCGGTGGTCCCACCGGAAGTTTTCGATGGCCTGATGCGCAGAGAACGACGCGCCGAGCGCGGTCAGCCGCAAGTACTCCAGGGTCACCGGCCCGCTGACGATGATCTGCCCGCGGTCCCCCACGTTCAACGGGGCGAACTTCGCCACCTGCTCGAAGGCGTCGTCGCCCGACCCCCGACTGGCCCTGAGGACAGTCAAACCGCCGTCCGGGCCACCGACCGGAAGCTGCCACAAGCTGGTGACGCCGCCCTCGGTCAGCACGGCCGGCCGGTGTCCCAGGCGTAGGACGGCGCCCGCACCCTTGAGGTCCAGCATCAGCCCGAAGGGCGCCTCGACGCCACCGTCGATGACCGTGCCACCCGCGAGCGCAGTCAGTATCCCCTCCGTGGTAAGCCGGACCTCTGCGCCCTCGGGCAGTCCCAGCCTGACCTCGAGCCAGCTTGCCCCAGCTCGCAGCGCGGGCCGCACGTCCGCGCCCCCTCCCGAATCCACACATGCCTCCTCAAGGGACTGCGACGGAAGTAGGACGGTCAGCGCGGCCTCGTGGTCGGTGACAGTGAGCCGGTCGCCGGCCCGTGAACAGCCGATCCAACCGACGCCGAGCAACAGTAGGTCGGCTGGCCGGACCAGAATCAGACGCGTGGCCTTCCCTTCGTTGTCCCCGCTGGCCGGACCGACCTGGGTGCCCGGCACCGTGCTGCTCTTGATCGTCGCGCCCGGTGGTGCTTCAACGACATCGATCGCGCCGTCCGTGTCCAGGCCGAACGTGAGCTCGGTGACCGGCTCCATCGGCGCCCTGAACTCGTATTGGGTCGCAGGTACAAGGGTCAGTTCGTTGATGTGGACCCGGGACAGGACAATCCCGCTGTCGAACATCGACGCCGGCACCAGGTCGTGGGACAGCATCCGTGTGTCGATGATGATCTTGTAGCCGTCGATGGTCAGCGTGGGGTCGGCGGTGGGCGTCCGTTCGGTGGCTCGGGCGAACCTCGAGTACGGGGAATCGATCGTGATCTGGCCGTTGACGTCCACACCGAACCGGAAATCCGCGTCGGTGTCCGTCGCTGATTGGAAGCCATACCCCGTTCCGGGA
>NZ_JBEORY010000106.1:9829-11692 GCF_040302665.1 Kitasatospora sp. NPDC097691
GGGAATCGATCGTGATCTGGCCGTTGACGTCCACACCGAACCGGAAATCCGCGTCGGTGTCCGTCGCTGATTGGAAGCCATACCCCGTTCCGGGAGCGAGAACCAGCGCATGACGCTGATTCCGCTTAAGGAGCCCGGATCCCGCAACAAGTGGGAAGAGGCCGTGCGAGAGAGCCGTCGCGTCGACCATGACGGAGAAGCCGCGCACGGTGAGCGTGCGGGTCCCACGACCCTTCAGGAACTGCTCCTTGGGGAGGTCGTAATCGATACACCCGTCCTGAGATACCTCGAAGTTGAAGCCGGCCGACTGGTCAGATATCTGTTGAAAACTATACGATCCCGGCTCAAGCTGAACCGTTGGAGAATCGGAGCCGTCAACGAACCGGGAACTGTGCTCGGGGATGCGGAACTGGGTGAACGTGAGATTGCCGGTGTCGATGTGAATTTCTGCCATCTCATCACGTCCATGAACTTTACGCCCTGGAGTCGACGATACTTGTCACCCATCCCCAGACTTCACCGGTCCGTTCACCAATAAGAGGCGCGACATAGCTACTGCACTGGCAGCGCGACATCCCATGGCCGTGCGGTACGAAATCCAAGGACGAACCAAGCAGACTTGCATACTGCCCAGTGAATACGCCGACTCCTCTCGGGCCTCGATCCCTCCGCTGGGCGGTGACCTGACGAACGTCGTCGATCGCTGCTGCCACTGGGGGGCCACTCTTTCCTGGGCAATAATTACGGACGAAGCCTCTGAAGCTCAAGCTTCAATGCGTCCACTTCTTGCCTCAACTTTGCAGCGTCTGGTTGACGAGCGTGATCTTCCAAACATTCCGCGAGGGCGACCATCGCCCCAAAAAGGGTGGCCATCTGCACTGCCAGTGACGCGATTGCAGCACCCGAGATGGCAACTGTCGGCGTGCCGGCCACGGCAACGACCGCACTCAACCCTATGCCCGCCGTTGAGGCGCCCACGATAATTTTTTTCGACAGACACGGCATCGCTGCTCCTCACATGCGTGTTTCCAATTCTGCAGCCGGCGACCAAGGCGTTATGCGACGTCGTCATCCAATCCGGAGGGATCTATCCCCAGAAGTTCGAGGTATGCATCGGGATCGTCGGGAGTTTCCAATACACGTGCAGCGGCAGGAAATTCATCCTCGGGAAGCTGCGTTATCTCGCTTGATTCGAATGGTTGACTGCCAAGCGCAGACCACGTCTCCGAGTCCACCACTCCGGCGGGGTCGAGGCCAGAGCCGGATTGAAACTGCATCACCGCTTCATGAGTTGACTCGTCAAAAACGCCGCTGCTTTCACCGCTGTAGATTCCAAGTGCGGCCAGCGCTACCTGCAATGCGACCACACTTGGTCCCTCGTCACCTTGCGCAATGGGCAATGGGCTCGTCATAGTGGCCTCCCACTTGGGATGTTGCGATCCACTTCGTGGTCCCGGCGGTCTAGGTCACATCGATTTCCAATTCAAAGGTACCTCGGGAAAGTCGTTGTGGCAGCTCGGAGATGGCGAACGCGCAGGCCTCGGACACGTGCTGGGCAAGCACGGCGGCTCGACCCAGTTGCCGGGGAGCCGGTTCCAGTCGTGGTCGGTGAGGTAGTCGATGGCAGCGTCGGTGAGAAAAGCCTGGGGAAGGTGGAGACCGACGCCCAGGAGGCGGGCGTCCATGGCGGCTTCCAGTACGGCCCGGACCGGCCGGGTGGCGCGCGCCGGCGCGGGCGGCGGTCGGCCAGGGGCGTTTCAAAGTCCCAGCGAGCTCGTGAGTTCGCAGGTCACGGCGATGCAGGTGTCCGGATCGGACCGTCACGAACACATCGAAGCTCCAGTTGAACGGGGTGACCTTCCC
>NZ_JBEORY010000107.1:0-11105 GCF_040302665.1 Kitasatospora sp. NPDC097691
ATCCCCTTCGGCATCGCCTCGTTCCGGCTCGCGGGCTTCATCCTGTGGCCGTTCGGACGGACGGCGGTGGAGCGGCCGGACGCCGGGGCGGCGTCGTGCGTCGGCAATGTGATCTGGCTGGTCTTCGCCGGGTGGTGGCTGGCCCTGGCGCACCTGATCACCAGCATCCCGCTGTTCCTGTCGATCATCGGGATCCCCTTCGGCTGGGCCAACCTGAAGATGATCCCGGTCTCGCTGACGCCGCTCGGCCGCGAGATCGTCTCCACCGACCAGGAGTGGGGCTCCTGGTAAAGCGCACGCACGCACGCCGACGGCCGGCGAGGCCCTCCGCCTCGCCGGCCGTCGGCGTTCCCGCGGACGTGGAGGCGGGCGCCGGGGCGGCGGGCGGCACCGGCGGCATCGGCTGACCGGCCGTCAGGGGCGGGCCGCCGCCTTGCGCACGCCGTACGCGGCGGCGCCGAGCGCGAGCACCAGCGCGCCCCACAGGACGGAGGCCGCCGGAAGGGCGAAGGCCAGCGCGAGGCAGCCGGCCGTACCGACGACCGGGACGAGCCTCGGCGGGCGGCCCTCGGCCGGGGTGAGGGTCCAGGCGGAGGCGTTGGCGACGGCGTAGTAGGCGAGCACGCCGAAGGAGGAGAAGCCGATCGCGCCGCGCACGTCGCCGACGGCCGCGACGACGGCCACCACCGCACCGACCGCCAGCTCGGCGCGGTGCGGCACGCCGAAGCGCGGGTGGACGGCAGCCAGGGCGTGCGGCAGGTGGTGGTCGCGGGCCATCGCCAGCGTGGTGCGCGAGACGCCGAGGATCAGCGCGAGCAGCGAACCGAGGGCGGCCACCGCCGCCCCGGCGCGCACCACCGGGGCCAGCCCGGGCGCCCCGGCGGCCCGGACCGCGTCGGCCAGCGGCGCCCCGGCGTGGGCGAGGCCCTCGGGGCCGAGGACGGCCAGGACGGCGAGCGCGACGGCGGCGTACACGACCAGGGTGATGCCCAGCGCCAGCGGGATCGCGCGCGGGATCGTGCGCTGCGGGTCACGCACCTCCTCGCCGAGGGTGGCAATCCGGGCGTACCCGGCGAAGGCGAAGAACAGCAGGCCGGCGGCCTGCAGCACCCCGTGGAACCCGGCGTCCGCGCCGACCGCCCAACGACCGGTGTCCGCCTCGCCACCGCTCAGGCAGGCCACCACCACGGCGGCGAGCACGCCCAGCACGACGGCGACGATCGCCCGCGTCAGCCAGGCCGCCTTCTGCACGCCGACGTAGTCGACCGCGGTCAGCGCCACCACCGCGGCGACCGCGACGGCGTGGGCCTGGGCGGGCCAGACGTACGAGCCGACGGTGAGCGCCATCGCCGCGCAGGAGGCGGTCTTGCCGATGACGAAGCCCCACCCGGCGAGGTACCCCCAGAACTCGCCGAGCCGCTCCCGGCCGTAGACGTAGGTGCCGCCGGACTGCGGGTAGCGGGCGGCGAGCCGGGCGGAGGAGGTCGCGTTGCAGTACGCCACCACGCCGGCCAACGCCAGTCCGATCAGCAGCCCGGAGCCGGCGGCGGCCGCGGCGGGCGCCAGCGCGGCGAAGACGCCCGCGCCGATCATCGACCCCAGCCCGATCACCACGGCGTCGAACACGCCCAGGTGCCGCCGCAACTCCCCCGGCCCGGCAGCCGACACCGACCCACTCATTGACCTGCACCTCTTCCCGTCGGGCCCGGACGACGGCGCACGATACCGGAGCGAAGCGAACGCCGGGGGTAGGGAGCGGCCGCGCCGGACGGGGCGGCGGTCGGGGGCCGGGGTCGGTGCGGCGGTCGGGGGAACGGTGCGGCGGTCAGCCGGCGAGGCGGGCTTCGAGCGCGCGCAGGTCCTCGGCGAGGGAGGTGCGGACCCGGCGGGACATCAACGGCGCGGTGAGCCGGTGGTAGCCCGAGGAGCCGCCGCGGACCCGGATGCGGGCGAAGGTGCCGGCCTGGGTGGGCTCGAAGGTGTAGGTGACGTGCATCGGCATCGGCCCCGCGACCGAGACCATGTCGAGCACCTGCGGCGGAGCGTAGCCCGCCACCCGCAGCACGTACTCGAAGCGCCGCCCGAGGAAGTGGGCGGTCCGGGTGACCTCGGCGCCCACGCCGAAGCCCCCGGTGTCGGCCTCCCGGGTGAGGGCGGCGCTGCGGATTCCCCGGGTCCACTCGTGGTCGTGGCGCCAGTCCATGGCGTAGCCGGCGACCTCGGCGGGCGGACGGGGGATCAGGCGTTCCACGGTGACGTCGAGGGGCATGATCACACTCTCCCGCCCGGGGTGCGGGTCCGCTCCCCGGACTGGCCCGGTCAGCGGGCGCCGGGGTCGGCGGCGTCACCGGATCGGTCGACGGAGCCCGCCGGACCCGGGGCGCCCTACAGCCCCAGGATCCGCAGCGCCTCCGTCCGCATCTCGACCTTCCGGATCTTCCCGGTGACCGTCATCGGGAACTCCTCGACCACGTGCACGTAGCGCGGGATCTTGAAGTGCGCGAGCCGGTCGGCGCAGTACTCCCGCACGGCCTCCGCGGTGAGCGGTTCCGCGCCCTCGCGCATCCGGACCCAGGCCATCAGCTCCTCGCCGTACTTCGGGTCGGGGACGCCGATGACCTGGACGTCGAGGATGTCCGGGTGGGTGTGGAGGAACTCCTCGATCTCGCGCGGGTAGAGGTTCTCGCCGCCGCGGATCACCATGTCCTTGATCCGCCCGGTGATGGCGAGGTACCCGTCCTCGTCCATCACCGCGAGGTCCCCGGTGTGCATCCAGCGCGCGGCGTCGACGGCCTCGGCGGTGCGCTCGGGCTCGCTCCAGTAGCCGAGCATGACGGAGTAGCCGCGGGTGCACAGCTCACCGGGCTCGCCGCGCGGGACGGTACGGCCGGTGGCCGGGTCGATGACCTTGACCTCCAGGTGCGGGCCGACCCGGCCGACGGTGGAGACCCGGCGCTCGACCGGGTCGTCGACGCGGGTCTGGGTGGAGACCGGCGAGGTCTCGGTCATCCCGTAGCAGATGGAGACCTCGGCCATGCCCATCCGCCCGATGACCTCCTTCATCACCTCGCTCGGGCAGGGCGAGCCTGCCATGATGCCGGTGCGCAGGCTGCCGAGGTCGTGGCGCTCGAAGTCGGGGTCGGCGAGTTCGGCGATGAACATGGTCGGCACGCCGTAGAGCGAGGTGCAGCGCTCGGCGGCGACGGCGGCCAGGGTGGCGCCGGGTTCGAAGGACGGCGCCGGGATCACCATGCAGGCGCCGTGCGACGTGGCCGCCAGGTTTCCCATCACCATGCCGAAGCAGTGGTAGAAGGGGACCGGGATGCAGATCCGGTCCTGCTCGGTGTAGTCGAGCAGTTCGCCGACGAAGTACCCGTTGTTGAGGATGTTGTGGTGCGACAGGGTCGCGCCCTTGGGGAAGCCGGTGGTCCCCGAGGTGTACTGGATGTTGATCGGGTCGTCGGGGGCCAACTCGCCCTGGCGATCGGCGAATTCCGCGACCAGCCGCGGGTCGGCCCGCCGGCCGGCGGCGAGCAGGTCGTCCCAGGCCGGACCGCCGATCAGCAGCACCCGCTCCAACTCGGGGCAGCGGGGCCGGACTTCGTCGATCATCGCGGCGTAGTCGGAGGTCTTGAACCGCTCGGCGGCGACCAGCAGCCGGATGCCGGCCTGGTTCAGCACGTACTCCAGCTCGTGCGCGCGGTAGGCGGGGTTGACCGTGACCAGGACGGCGCCGAGCTTGGCGGTGGCGTACTGGGTGAGCGTCCACTCGGCGCAGTTGGGCGCCCAGATGCCGACCCGGTCGCCCTTGGCGATGCCGAGCTCCAGCAGGCCGAGGGCCACGGCGTCGACGTCGGCGGCGAGTTCGGCGTACGTCCAGCGGCGCGCGGTGGGGCGGTCGACCAGGGCGTCGCGGTCCGGAAAGGCGCGCACCGCGCGGTCCAGGTTCTCCCCGATGGTGTCGCCGAGCAGCGGGACGTCCGAGGTACCGGAGGCGTAGCTGCGCGGGGTCGGCGTGGTCGGCACGTGCGGGCTCCTGGGTACGACGGGGCAGGACGGGGACCATGGTCCCGTTCCCGGCGCCCCGCCGCCACCCCCGAACGGGGGTGCGGACACGGCGCTGGGGCCGCCCGTCAGGTTCGACGGACGGCCCCAGCGCACGGGTCACGCGTTGATGCAGGTGTTGCCGATGGCCGGGTTCAGGATCGAGATGATCCCGATCGAGTTGCCGCAGACATTGGCTTCGAGGTTGATCGGGATCTGGATCACGTTGCCGGACAGGATGCCCGGCGAGCCGTAGGCGACACCGTTGGCGGTGGCGTCGCCCGCGGCGGCGGTGCCGGCACCGGCCAGGACGGCCACGGCCGCGAGCGCCGTGGCGGCGAGGGTGGTGCGAATACGCATTGCGTCACTCCTTGTGAGGGTGGCGAAGTTCCGTGTGACGATCACACTCGCACCGATGGAACGCGACGGCAGGTCGGGAGCGTCCGAATTGGTCACTCAGAGGGCGTGTCGCTCTCCCGCCCCACTCCCACGAGCCCCGCCGACCCGGCCACGCTCAGTGATTCCAGCAGCTCCCGGGCCGGATGCAGGCCCGGCTCCGCCTCCAGGGCGCCGCGCAGCCGGAACCACGCCGTTGCCTCGTCGCCGGCCGCCAGCGCCTCCAACGCCCGGTTGTAATCGATCCGACCGGCGTAACGCAGCCGGAACAGGACGGACACGTCCTCGCGGCAGGAGGGGCAGCACAGGCTCCGCGGATCCGCCGCGACCTTGCACAGCGGACAGAGCACCTCCGGGTCGGCCACGGCGCTCATCGCGGCCCCGCCTCCTCCGGGCGCACCGGGCCGAGCGACTCCGCCGCCGGCTCGCTGCCGAGCTCCCGCTGCGCCTGCGCGTACAGCGCCAGCAGGTTCGACATGTGCTTGTTGACCTCCTCCATGTTGGGCGCCTCCACGGCGGCGTCCAGGCCGCGCAGCTCCGCCATGATCAGCTGGCCCAGGGCGGGCGAGACCATGTTCTGGGTCACGTAGACGTTGCACATGGTGAGCATCCGCATGGTGTGGCCGAGCGAGTCGCACAGCTCGTCCGCCCGCTGAGCCGCGCGCATCGCGCCCTCCCAGTCGGCCGCCTCGCGGCGCAGCCGCAGCTCGGCGGAGACCGACCGCAGCCGGTCCAGGTCGCTCGGGTCGAGGTGCTTCTCGCAGTAGTGGATGAACAGGCTCAGGTACGCCTCCGAGCCGCGCACCCAGCGCTGGGCCTTGAGCTGGCGCTGGGCCCGCTCCAGCGCCTCGTCCACCGACTGGCCGCGGGTCTGGCCGGCCGCCAGGTCGTCCAGGGCGTCCATCAGCCGCTGCGCCTCGCGCATCTCGGCCTCGGTCAGCTCCCCGCCCCAGCGGTCGGTGAAGGTCTCGATCTGCCGCTGCTGCTCCTCGACCTGCACCTTCAGCTCCGGGTCCAGGGTGACCCGCTCCAGCTTGACGGTCTTCTCCGCGCCGCCCTGGATCCGTACGGACAGGGTGATGGTGCGGTCGCGGTCGAGGCCGAAGGAGACCTCCACCGGGGTGCGTCCGCCCAGGCCCTCGGGCAGGCGCAGGGTGAGGTGGCCGATCAGCTCGTTCTGCTGGGCGATCTCGTGCTCGCCCTCGTAGACCGCCACCTCCAGCCGCTGCCGGCCGCTGCCGGAGACCACGAACTCCCGGCTGACCGGCGAACTCGTCGGGTAGCTGGTGTTCTTGGGGATGATGACGGCGAGCCGGCCGTCGTTGAGCTCGATGCCGAGGTTCTTCGGCGTGATGTCGAAGGGGTTGGTGACCTGCATCAGTTCGCCGCAGCCGGTGCAGACCTCGCTGCCGGGCGGGTTGACCACGCCGCAGGAGCCGCAGCGCAGGCCGACGTCCTCGGCGGCGGTGGAGATCACCTTGGTCCCGCCGGGGGCGGCCGAGTTGAGCGCCTCACCGCACAGTTCGCAGGCGGTGACGCCGGGGGCCGCCGGGGTGCCGCAGCGCGGGCAGTTGTCGCTGCGCAGCACGGTGGTGGCCTGGGCCTGCTTCGGCACGGTCGCGCCGCCGCCGGCCGAACCTCCCAGCTCCTGACCGCACTTGGGGCAGTCGGCGGCCCCGGAGTCGACCGGGATGTGACAGGTCGGGCAGGAGACCCGGTCGCCGCCGAGCAGGGAGGTCGCGCAGTTGGCGCAGTTGGAGGCCGAGAGGTCCCCGGGGGCCCGGCACTCGGGGCACTCCACCTCGCCGACCAGCGCGGACTGCACGGCCGCGCCGAGTGCCACGCACTGCATCGGGTTGACGCCGCGCCGGATCCGGCGGGGGCCGAACACCTCGCCGAGCCGCCGGGCGACCAGCGGGATCGCGGTCGAGCCGCCGACCAGCACCACCTCGTCGATGTCCCCGACGGTCAGGTTGGCCTGCATGATGGCCTTGTGGGTCAGCTCGATGGTCCGCTCGATCTGGGTCTCGATCAGCTCCTCGAAGCGGGCGCGCTCGAACTCCGTCTCCAGCACCAGCTGTCCGGCGCCGAGGCCGGGCAGGATGACCTCGGAGGACTCCTGGTTGGAGAGCTCGATCTTGATGGTCTCGGCGGTGGAGGCGATCTTCGGGCGGTCGCGCAGGTCGGGCTGGTAGTCCGAGCCGTACTCCTCGCGGATGTCCTCCAGCAGCGCGGTGGTGATCGCCCGGTCGAAGTCGTCGCCGCCGAGCAGGTTGTCGCCCTCGATGCCGAGCACCGAGACCGAGCCGGGCACCAGCAGCAGGATGGAGATGTCGAAGGTGCCGCCGCCGAGGTCGTAGACCAGTACGGTCTTGCCCTCGTCGCCCGCCTCGGAGGTGATCCCGTACGCGAGCGCGGCGGCGGTCGGCTCGTTGATGATCCGCAGCACGTGCAGTCCGGCCATCCGGCCCGCCTCCTGGGTGGCGGCGACCTGCCGCTCGCCGAAGTAGGCGGGGACGGTGATGACGGCGCGGGGGAAGGGCTCGCCGAAGCGCTGCTCGGCGTCCTCCTTGAGCCGGTGCAGGACGATCGCGGAGATCTCGATCGGGGTGTACGAGCGGCCGTTGAACCAGACGTTGACGTCACCGTCGGTGCCCGCGGTGACCTTGTAGTCGACCTCCTTGAGGGCGGCCTGCACCTGCGGGTCCTTGAACTTGCGGCCCATGAAGCGCTTCACCGAGCGGATCACGTTGGCGCCGTCGATGGCGATCCGGCTGCGCGCGGTGGAGCCCACCAGCAGCTCGCCCTTGCGGCCGCTGCCGACGACGGAGGGCGTGGCCTCCTGGTTCTGCCGGTTGAAGATGATCTCCGGCTCGCCCCGGCGCAGGTGGGCGACCACGGAGTTGGTGGTGCCCAGGTCGATGCCGAGTGTGCGGTACATGTCGTTCCCCTCTTGCCCCTCGTGGTCCTGGCTACTTCTTGCGCTTGGCCCGCTTGCCCGTGGCCATCGCCTTGCGGCGGGCCCGGGGCGGGGTCGTCTTGGGCTGGGCGCGGGCGGGCTGTGCGGCGGCGGGATCAGCCGCTCCGGCGGCTTCGGCCGTCTCGGTCGCTTCGGCCGTCTCGGTCACTTCGGTCGCCTCGGCCGATCCGGCTGTCCCGACCGTCTCGGCAGCGGGCTCCCCGGCCCTCTCGGGCTGCTGCACCTCCGCTTCGGGCGCCTGGTCCGACTCCGCTGCGGCGACCACCACTTGGGCCCGCCGTAGCACCTCGTCCTCCCAGAAGAACCCGGTGACCACCGTCCGCACCACCGTCTCCGGCGCCACCCCGGGGCGGGCCTCGGTGCCGACGATCTCGGTCAGGTCCGGGTCCGCCGGCATGCCCTCCAGCCGCATCGGGCGGACCTTGGCCTTGGCGAGCCGGCCGAGCAGCCGCCGCCGGGTGGCCTCGATGCCCTCGCCGCGCCCCATCGCCACCAGCTCGCGGTCCAGGCCGAGGTCGGCGAGCGCGTCGTCCACCTCGACCAGGACGCCCAGCAGTTCGCGCTGCTCGGCCCGGGCGGCCTGCCGCTGCTCCGTCAGCTTGCTCCCCAACAGGGAAGCCCGGAAGAGCAGTTGGACGAACTTCCGCTCCAGGTCGACCTCCTCGACGCCCGGCGGGATCTCCAGCCGCCGGTGGTCGTCGAGCGGGAATGCGGTCGGTGCGTCGGTCATTCGGGAACCTCGATCTGCGGCAGCACGGACAGGTCGGCCGCGTAGCGGGCGGGGACGGGCGGTTCCGGGTCGGCGCCCGGCGGGGCGGGGTCGGCGAAGTCGGCGGCCAGCTCGGCGCGGTGCAGCGTCAGCAGGGCGGGGACGGGCGGCAGCGGCGGGCGCTCGATCACCAGCAGCGGTTCGGCGAGTGCGGGGGCGAGCAGGTCGGCGGCCCGGTCGACGGGCTCCGGCGGGAGGGGCTGCTGGAGGTCGGACTCCAGCCGCCGGTCCGGGTTGCGCAGCAGCGCGGCGGCCTCCTGGATCTGCTGGCGGGTGTGGCGGCCGGCCCGCATCGCCGGTCCGACGGCGAGGTTGATCTCGCGCACACCGGCCGTGAGCGGGATGCCCAGGACCTCGTACGGCGACGGTTCAGGCAGTGGCATGACGGGCGGTCTCTCCTCACGACTCACGACTCACGACTCACGACGGACGGCAGCGGGGAACGGCAGCGGGGACGGCGGGCGACCCACGACGGACGGCGCCGGTGGCGCACGGTCTAGGACGACGGCAACTGCCGTGCGGTTGCCGTCAGTAGAGCGAGTTGATCCGCCGCTGCATGGCGCGCAGCTCCTGGTCCTCCGGGTTGTGCTCGACGGCCCGGCGGGCCAGCTCGCGGGCCTCCCGCAGCTGGCGGGCGTTGGCCCGCTGGACGGCGTACGAGCCGTAGACGATGCCGAGTTCGCGGCGCAGCTTGTCGACGTCCTCCGGGGTGCGGGACAACCCGAGCGCCTCCTCCAGCAACCGGAGCGCCTCCTGGTAGCGGCGGGCCTCGTAGTGGCCGATGGCCTCACCGCGCCAGACGCTGACCATCAGGCGGCGGATGTCGGTCGAGTCGTCGTACGACTTGGCCTTCTGCAGCATGGCGGCCTGGGCGGTGAACGGCTTGTCGCCCATGTTGTCGACCACGTGGTTGGCGAGCATCACCGCGACCCGGCGCGGGGCCTCGCCCTCGGCGTCGCCGTCCCACTCCGGGTCCGCGTCCAGCGCCTCGGCCATCCGCTGCACCGCGACGACGCGGTTGTCGGCGAAGGCGGCCGAGCGGGCGAGGTGGCGCAGCACGAAGGCGAGGCCGAGCCTGTGGTCCGGGTCGGGGTTGAGGGAGATCAGCGCCCGCCAGGCGTCGGCGGCCTCCTCCAGCTCGGCGTCGGAGGCCTCGGGGCGGCTGAGCTGGCCGGCCCGGTTGCCGAGGGCGGCCTCCAGGAAGTGTCGGGCGGTCGGGTCGCCGGGGACGAGGTCCATGCTCTTCTGCAGCAGGTCCAGGGCGCGGGTGTAGTCCTTGTCCTCGTTGTTGATCTTGCGGGCCCACTGGGCGTAGGTGGCGCCGAGGTCGCCGCGCACCTCGGGGTCGTCCGGCGCGAGGGCGTACGCCTTCTCCAGGAGCTCGGCCGCTCCCGGCTGGTCGTCGACGGTGCTCTTGAGCAGTGCGCGGGCGGCCCGGACACCGGACTCGGCGGCGATCGCGGCGGCGTCGGCGGGCAGTTCGGCGCCGGGGACGGACCGGGCCCGGGTGAGGCAGTCCAGGGCCTCCCGCCAGTCCTGGTTGCGGTGGTGCTCGCGGGCCTGGCTGACCAGCGACTCGCCGAGCAGCGACTGCCAGTCCTCGCCCCGCCGCTGCTGGGGCACCGCGTCCAGGGCGGCGACGGCGGCGGCCTGCCGGCCCTGCAGCTGCAGGTAGCGCTGCGGGCCGAGCTCGCCGAAGAGGCCGAGGGCGCGGGTCGGCGCGGGGGCGTCGGGGCCGGCGGGCCGCCGCCAGGCCCGCACGGCCTGCTCGAACGCCTCGGCCCAGGCGGCGAGTTCGGGCTCGGCGCGGAGCAGCCGGTCGAGCGTGGGGCCGACCGTCAGGCGGCGGGCGGGGCGGCCGGGCAGGGTGATCTGGATGTCCTCGCGGGCGAAGGCGTCGGCGCTGTGGGCCTCCATGCCGAGGCGCAGGGTCCAGGCGGTCATCTCGTCGCCGCCGCGGCCGGCGGCCCGGTCGAGGGCGCGCAGGTCGTCGCGGAGGCGGTCGATGAGCCCGGTGCGGGCGGCGGCGAGCCGCTGCGGTTCGGGGGTGCGGCCGGTGATCCGGGCGGACTCGGCCCACAGTTCGGGCTGGTGGAGGGCGGCGACCAGGCAGCCAAGCGTCCAGGCCCAGACCTCCTCGCCGATCGTCCCGGCGGTGTCGGTCCCGTCGGCCGCCGCCTCGGACGCGGACGCCGACGTGGTCGCAGACACCGATGCGGTCGCGAGCCGGTAGCCGGCCAGGCCGAGGGCGTGCAGCAGCCGGGGGTGGGCCGGGTCCTTGAGCAGCAGCTCGCGGTAGGCCGCCCAGGCCTCGCGGTGGCGGCCCTCGGTGGCGTGCTGGTGCGCCTCGTGCTCGGCGAGGAGGACGAGGGTGCCTGCGGCCTGCGGGTGGCCGGGGGCGAGGGTGAGGGCCTGGCGGAGGTCGCCGGCGGCCCGTCCGGGCTGTTCGGCGGCGAGGGCGGCGCCGGCCCGGCGGACCAGGACGGCGGCGCGGACGGCGGTGGCGTCGGCCGGCAGGCCGGCCAGTGCCTCGTCGTGGCGGCCGAGTTCGGCGCGCAGCAGGGCGAGGTCGAGCCGCACCGGTCCGGCGGCGGCGCTGTCGCCGAGCGCCGTGGCCCAGGCGGCGAGGACGGGTTCGGCCTGCTCGGGCACGCCGACGCGGCGGGCGCAGTCCAGAACGGCGCGCAGCGCGGGGCCGGCGCAACGGACGCAGCGGGGGGATCCGGTGCCCTCGGGGGCGTGCAGGTGCTCGGGGCAGGCCTCGCGGCCGCAGCCTGCGCAGGCGCCGGTGGCGGGCCGGTCGCAGAGCGCGCAGCCGGCGGCGGGCCCCGTCGCGCTTGCCGGAGCCGCGGCGGCGGTCAGGAAGTGCCGGTACCACTCCAGCGCGACGGCCCAGTTGCCGGCCCGTTCGGCGAG
>NZ_JBEORY010000108.1:0-9538 GCF_040302665.1 Kitasatospora sp. NPDC097691
GCGCGCCCGCCCCCCCCCCCCCCCCGCGGCCCCGCCCGCCCCCCGCCGGGGGCGCCACCCCCCCCCCCCCCCCTGTCCGGGGGGCGTCAGCCGCCGAGCTGGATGCCGGCCATCCGCTTCCACTCGTACGGGCCGGTCTTGACCTTGAGGCCCAGCTCGCCCTCGAAGGCGTCGTGCAGGGTCAGCCCGGCCAGCTCCGCGGCCCGGCGGCCGACGGCGTAGCTGGGGGCCACCTGGTCGCCCCA
Organism: Kitasatospora sp. NPDC097691; assembly: GCF_040302665.1. Lineage (NCBI taxonomy): Bacteria > Bacillati > Actinomycetota > Actinomycetes > Kitasatosporales > Streptomycetaceae > Kitasatospora > Kitasatospora sp. NPDC097691. The sequence goes on from NZ_JBEORY010000108.1 coordinate 246, forward strand.
GGCGCCGTCCGCGCCGACCACGACGATCCGGGTGGCCACGGCGCCGACGTACTCGACGACCGCGTCGGCACTGCCGCCGTGCTGCCGGGCGAAGCTGGTCAGGTTCTTGGCGATGCGCTTGGCGCGACGCTCGGTGCGGGCGTCCGGCGCGGCGGTGGTGGTCTCTGCGCTGCTCATGCCCGCATGCTACCCACCGGTAGACGCCCTGGCGACGGGAGCGCCCTGTGCACCGGGACACATACTGGAGACGTGACGTTCAAAGGCTGGCCCTCCGAGGCGCTCGACTTCTACGAGCACCTGGAGGCCGACAACTCGAAGACCTTCTGGCAGGCCCACAAGGAGCAGTACGAGGACGCCGTACGGGCCCCGATGGAGCAGCTGCTGACCGACCTGGAGCCGGAGTTCGGGCAGGGGAAGGTCTTCCGACCGAACCGCGACATCCGCTTCAGCGCCGACAAGTCCCCGTACAAGACGCACATCGGCGCGCACCTGGAGAGCGGCGGCTACATCCAGCTCTCCGCCGACGGCCTGGCCTGCGGCAACGGCATGTACCAGCTCGCCCCGGACCAGCTGGAGCGCTACCGCGCCGCCGTCGCGGAGGACGTCACCGGCGCCGAGCTGGAGCGGGTGATCGCCCGGGTGGAGAAGGACGGCCCGCAGGTGTTCGGCCGGGACTCCCTCAAGTCGGCCCCGCGCGGCTACCCCAAGGACCACCCCAGGATCGAGCTGCTGCGCCACAAGGGCCTGGTGGCCTGGCAGGAGTGGGAGCCGGCGAAGTGGCTGGGCACCCGCACCGCGTACACCCGGATCACCGCCTTCCTGCAGGCCTCCCGGCCGCTGCGGGACTGGCTGGACGGCCACGTCGGCCCCTCCGGGCTGCCGTCCCGCTGACGCACCGGAAACGGAAGAGCCCCGGTCCGAACGGACCGGGGCTCTTCCTTACAGGACCTGCTTCACAGGACCTGCTTCACAGGACCTACTTCACGAACGGGTCGACCGCGCACACCACCATCAGCAGCGACAGGTAGGTGATCGACCAGTGGAACAGCCGCATCTCCTTGAGCTTCGCGCCCACGACGCCGGCCTTGGCCCGCGCGTACAGCGCGTGCGCCTCGCGCAGCCAGGCCCCGCCCAGCACCACCGCGGCGACCGGGTACAGCCAGCTCATGTGCCCGAGCGGCCAGAGGGCCAGCGAGACGGCGACCATCACCCAGGAGTAGATGACGACCTGCTTGCCGACCGCCACGTTGCCCTTGACGACCGGCAGCATCGGCACGCCGGCCCGCAGGTAGTCGTCGCGCACCTTCATCGACAGCACCCAGGTGTGCGGCGGCGTCCAGAAGAACACCACCAGGAACAGCACCACGGCCGCCCAGGACACCGAGTCGGTCACCGAGGACCAGCCGACCAGCACCGGCATGCAGCCGGCGATGCCGCCCCAGACGATGTTCTGCGAGGTGCGCCGCTTGAGGCCCAGCGTGTAGACGAACACGTAGAACAGCAGCGCGCCCAGCGCCAGCGCGGAAGAGAGCCAGTTGACACCGAAGCCCAGCAGCAGCGTGGACACGACCGCGAGCGCGATGCCGAACACCAGCGCCTCGCGCGGCGACACCATCCCGGTGACGATCGGCCGGCGCTCGGTGCGCGACATCACCGCGTCGATGTCGCGGTCGATGTACATGTTGAGGGCGTTGGCGCCGCCCGCCGAGAGGTAGCCGCCGATCACGACCTTCAGGACCAGCAGCATGTTCGGCACGCCCTGCTGGGCCAGGAACATCACCGGCACGGTGCTCATCAGCAGCAGCTCGATGATCCGGGGCTTGGTCAGTGCGACGAACGCGCCGACACGGGCCCCGATCGGCCGGTGCGCAGGCGTCGCCCCGGTGACCCCGGCGGGACGGGTTTCGACGGCGGTCACTAACACCCCAACTGAAGATGAATCCTCGCAGGCGTCCGCAGGAACGAAGGGTCCCGAAATCGTCCGCTCTGCGCGTACCACGACACCATAGACGCTCCATATATCCCATCCGGCTCCGGGGTCCCCGGCGAGGCCGAACCGCACACCCCCGGGTGAACCGACTGGGTGAAGCCACGAACCGTCCCCGGCGGGCCCCGCTACCCCGTCCTGACCACCCCGGCGGCGGGGGGTCACGAAACGGGAGAGCCTGGGACAAAACCAGTCACACCGGCCTAGTGGGAATCACCATGCGGAAATCCCGGTTGTCTCAGCACGGAGGGTGAGCCCCGGCCCGGACGGTAGGCTCGCACGCAGAAGCGGGATCTACCCTCCGTGACCGGCACCACCCAGCGTCGGGACCACAGCGCCGTGGCCGACCCGGTCCCCATTCACGGGGTCACTCTTCAATACGGAAGGAGCCCTGAGACAGGGTGAGCACTGCGCCGACGAACGCATTCGAGTGGACCGATCTGGACGAGCGCACGGTTGACACCGCGCGAGTCCTCGCCATGGACGCTGTCCAGAAGGTCGGCAACGGGCACCCCGGGACGGCCATGTCGCTGGCCCCGGCCGCGTACCTGATCTTCCAGCGCTTCCTGCGCCACGACCCGACCGACCCGACCTGGGTCGGCCGCGACCGCTTCGTCCTCTCCCCCGGGCACACCAGCCTGACGCTCTACACCCAGCTGTACCTCTCGGGCTACGGCCTGGAGCTGGACGACCTCAAGGCCTTCCGCGTCGCCGGCAGCCGCACCCCCGGTCACCCGGAGCACGGCCACACGGCCGGCGTCGAGACCACCACCGGCCCGCTGGGCCAGGGCATCGCCAACGCGGTCGGCATGGCGATGGCCGCCCGCTACGAGCGCGGTCTCTTCGACCCGCAGGCCCCGGCCGACGGGTCCCCCTTCGACCACACCATCTGGGCCATCGTCTCCGACGGCGACCTGGAGGAGGGCATCTCCGCCGAGGCCTCCTCGCTGGCCGGCCACCAGAAGCTGGGCAACCTGGTCGCCCTCTACGACGACAACCACATCTCGATCGAGGGCGACACCGAGACCGCCTTCTCCGAGGACGTCCTCAAGCGCTACGAGGCGTACGGCTGGCACGTCCAGCGGGTGACCCCGAAGGCCAACGGCGACATCGACGTGGCCGCGCTGGCCGACGCCCTGGCCGCGGCCAAGGCCGAGACCTCCCGCCCGTCGCTCATCGCGATGCGCACCATCATCGCCTGGCCGGCCCCGGACGCCCAGAACACCGCCAAGGCGCACGGCTCCGCGCTCGGCGCCGCCGAGATCGCCGCCACCAAGAAGGTCCTGGGCTTCGACCCGGAGAAGACCTTCGAGGTCAGCGACCAGGTCATCGAGCACGCCCGCCTGGTCATCAAGCGCGGCAAGGCCGCCCGCGACCAGTGGCAGCAGTCCTTCGACGCCTGGCGCGCCGCGAACGCTGACCGCGCCGCCGACTTCGACCGCATCCAGGCCGGCGAGCTGCCCGACGGCTGGAAGAAGGCCGTCCCCTCCTTCCCGGCCGGAAAGGACGTCGCCACCCGCAAGGCCTCCGGCGACACCCTCAAGGCGCTCGGCGCGGTGATCCCGGAGCTGTGGGGCGGCTCGGCCGACCTCGCCGAGTCCAACCTCACCACCATCGACGAGGACAGCTCCTTCCTCCCGGAGGGCAACCCGCTGAAGTCGGCGAGCCCGTACGGCCGGACGATCCACTTCGGCATCCGCGAGCACGCCATGGGCTCGACCATGAACGGCATCGCCCTGCACGGCAAGACCCGTGTGTACGGCGGTACCTTCCTGGTCTTCGCCGACTACATGCGCCCGGCCGTCCGCCTGGCCGCGCTGATGAAGCTGCCGGTCACCTACGTCTGGACGCACGACTCGATCGGCCTCGGCGAGGACGGCCCGACCCACCAGCCGGTCGAGCACATGGCCTCGCTGCGCGCCATCCCGGGCCTGGCCATGGTCCGCCCGGCCGACGCCAACGAGACCGCCGTCGCCTGGCGCACCATCGTCGAGCGCCAGACCAGCCACCCCGGCCCGGTCGGCCTGGCCCTCACCCGCCAGGGCGTCCCGACCTTCGACCGCGAGGTCTTCGGCTCCGCCGAGGGCACCGCGAAGGGCGGCTACATCCTGGCCGAGGCCTCCACCGGCGACCCGCAGCTGATCCTGCTCGGCACCGGCTCCGAAGTCCAGCTGGCCGTCAAGGCCCGCGAGGTGCTGGAGGCCGAGGGCATCGCGACCCGCGTGGTCTCGCTGCCGTCCTTCGAGTGGTTCCAGGAACAGGACCAGGCCTACCGCGACAGCGTGCTGCCGCCGTCGGTCAAGGCCCGGGTGTCGGTCGAGGCCGGCATCGCCCAGGGCTGGCGCGAGCTGGTCGGCGACCACGGCCGGATCGTCTCGCTGGAGCACTTCGGCGCCTCCGCCGACTACAAGGTGCTCTTCGAGGAGTTCGGCATCACCGCCGAGCGCGTGGTGGCCGAGGCCCACAACGCCCTGCGCTCCCTCGAAGCCGTCAACCGCTAGCCGCCAGGGCCGCGTACCCGCCCGCACGCGCGTACGCGGCCCCCTCCGACTACCCCACGAAGCAGAAGAGCAAGGGACTGAAGCACCATGACTGACGCACTGAAGCGCCTCAGCGACGAAGGCGTTGCGATCTGGCTGGACGACCTCAGCCGCAAGCGGCTCAACTCCGGCAACCTGGCCGAACTGGTGCAGAACAAGCACGTGGTGGGCGTGACCACCAACCCGACCATCTTCCAGAAGGCGATCGCCGGCAGCGGCGACGACTCCTACGACGGTCAGCTGCGCGACCTCGCCGTCCGCAAGGTCACCACCGACGAGGCGATCCGCATGATCACCACCTCGGACGTGCGCGACGCGGCCGACGTGCTGCGCCCGGTCTACGACGCCTCCAACGGCCGCGACGGCCGGGTCTCCATCGAGGTCGACCCGCGCCTGGCGCACGAGACCGCCCCCACCGTGGCCGAGGCCAAGCAGCTGTGGTGGCTGGTCGACCGCCCGAACGTCTTCATCAAGATCCCCGCCACCAAGGCCGGCCTGCCCGCGATCGGCGAGGTGATCGGCAAGGGCATCAGCGTCAACGTCACGCTGATCTTCTCGCTGGAGCGCTACAAGGCCGTCATCGACGCCTACCTGACCGGCCTGGAGTCCGCCAAGGCCAAGGGCCTGGACCTCTCCCAGATCGAGTCGGTCGCCTCCTTCTTCGTCTCCCGCGTGGACACCGAGATCGACAAGCGCCTGGACAAGATCGGCGGCGACGCCAAGGACCTGCGCTCCAAGGCCGCCCTGGCCAACGCCCGCCTCGCCTACCAGGCGTACGAGGAGGTCTTCGGCAGCGTCGACGGCAAGGCCGCCGGCAACGCGCGCTGGACGGCCCTGGAGGCCGCCGGCGCCAAGCCGCAGCGCCCGCTGTGGGCCTCCACCGGCGTCAAGGACCCGGCCCTGCCGGACACCCTGTACGTCACCGAGCTGGTCGCCCCGGGCACCGTCAACACCATGCCCGAGGCCACCCTGGACGCCACCGGCGACCACGGCGTGATCACCGGCAACACCATCGTCCCCAACTACGCCGATGCCAAGGCCGTGCTGGACGCGATCGCCGCGGCCGGCGTGGACTACGACGACGTCGTCCAGGTCCTGGAGGACGAGGGCGTCGAGAAGTTCGAGCAGTCCTGGAACGAGCTGCTCGACACCGTCACCGCCTCGCTCGCCTCCTTCGCCGACGAGAAGTGACCCCTGCTCACAGCCAGCGCACGAAAGCGGAGCCCATCAAGTGAGCACTGATTTCCCTGAGTTGACTTCGGATTCGGACGCGGACGACCTCCCGCCCACCCCCGTCAACCCGCTTCGTGACCCCTCGGACCGACGGCTCCCGCGCATCGCGGGGCCGTCGGGTCTGGTCATCTTCGGGGTCACCGGCGACCTGTCCCGCAAGAAGCTGATGCCGGCCATCTACGACCTGGCCAACCGCGGTCTGCTTCCGCCGGGCTTCTCCCTCGTCGGCTTCGCCCGCCGCGAGTGGGACGACGAGGACTTCGCCAAGGAGGTGCACGACGCCGTCCGGGACCACGCCCGCACCCCGTTCCGGGAGGAGGTCTGGCAGCAGCTCGCCAAGGGCATGCGCTTCGTCCACGGCACCTTCGACGACGACGACGCCTTCGACAAGCTGCGCGAGACCATCGAGGAGCTGGACAAGGCCCAGGGCACCGGCGGCAACTTCGCCTTCTACCTGTCCGTCCCGCCGAAGTTCTTCCCGACGGTCGTCCAGCAGCTCAAGAAGCACGGCCTGGCCGACCCGCCGCAGGGCTCCTGGCGGCGCGCCGTCATCGAGAAGCCCTTCGGCCACGACCTGGAGAGCGCGCAGGAGCTCAACAAGGTCGTCCACGAGGTCTTCCCCCGGGACGAGGTCTTCCGGATCGACCACTACCTGGGCAAGGAGACGGTCCAGAACATCCTGGCGCTGCGCTTCGCCAACCAGATGTTCGAGCCGATCTGGAACCGGTCGTACGTCGACCACGTGCAGATCACCATGGCCGAGGACATCGGCATCGGCGGCCGGGCCGGCTACTACGACGGCATCGGCTCCGCCCGTGACGTCATCCAGAACCACCTGCTCCAGCTGATGGCGCTCACCGCCATCGAGGAGCCCGCGTCCTTCCACCCGAAGGCGCTGGTGGCCGAGAAGCTCAAGGTGCTCAGCGCCGTCAAGCTCCCGGCCGACCTCGGCCGGCACACCGTGCGCGGCCAGTACGCCTCCGGCTGGCAGGGCGGCGAGGAGGTCGTCGGCTACCTGGACGAGGACGGCATCAACCCGGACTCCAAGACCGACACCTACGCGGCCATCAAGCTGGAGATCAACAACCGCCGCTGGGCGGGCGTCCCGTTCTACCTGCGCACCGGCAAGCGCCTGGGCCGCCGGGTCACCGAGATCGCGGTCGTCTTCCAGCGCGCCCCGTACCTGCCCTTCGACTCCTACGCGACCGAGGAACTGGGGCAGAACGCCCTGGTCATCCGGGTCCAGCCGGACGAGGGCGTGACGGTGCGGTTCGGCTCCAAGGTGCCGGGCACCTCCTTCGAGGTCCGCGACGTCACGATGGACTTCGCCTACGGCGAGTCCTTCACCGAGTCCAGCCCGGAGGCGTACGAGCGGCTCATCCTCGACGTGCTGCTCGGCGACGCCAACCTGTTCCCGCGCCACCAGGAGGTCGAGCTCTCCTGGCAGATCCTCGACCCGATCGAGAAGTACTGGGACACCCACGGCAAGCCCGCCCAGTACGCGGCGGGGACCTGGGGCCCCGTCGAGGCGGACGAGATGCTCGCACGAGACGGCAGGAGCTGGCGCCGGCCATGAAGATCGACCTCACCAACACGACGTCGAGCAAGATCAACGCCGCCCTCATGGAGGCGCGCCGGGCCAGCGGCTCCACCGCCGCCGGCATGGTGCTCACCCTGGTGATCGTGACCGACGAGGGCAGCGCCTACGACGCCCTCAAGGCCGCCAACGACGCCTCCCGCGAGCACCCCTCGCGCACCCTCGCGGTGATCAAGCGCGCGGGCCGCTCGCCGCGGGCCCGCGCCGAGACCCGGCTGGACGCCGAGATCCTGGTCGGCTCGGACGCCGGCTCCGGCGAGACGGTCGTCCTGCGCATGCACGGCGAACTCGCCGCGCACGCCCAGTCGGTCGTCCTGCCGCTGCTGCTGCCGGACGCCCCGGTCGTGGTCTGGTGGCCGGACAACGCGCCGCTGCACCCGGCCCAGGACCCGCTGGGCTCGATCGCCCAGCGCCGGATCACCGACGCCGTCACCGCCGAGTCCCCGGTCGGCCAGCTCGCCCAGCGGGCCCAGAGCTACACCCCGGGTGACACCGACCTGGCCTGGACCCGCATCACCGGCTGGCGCTCCATGCTGGCCGCCGCGCTGGACCAGCGGCCGTCCGCGATCGTCTCCGCGGCGGTCGAGGGCGAGTCCTACAACCCCAGCGTCGAGCTGCTCGGCCTGTGGCTGACCAACCGGCTGCACGTGCCGGTCGAGCGGGTCGTCACCGGCGGCCCCGGCATCACCGCGGTGCACCTGCGCACCAAGGACGGGGACATCACCCTGGACCGCCCGGACGGCCTGATGGGCACGCTCTCCATGCCCGGCTCGCCGGACCGCCAGGTGGCGCTCAAGCGGCGCGAGACCTCGGAGCTGATCGCCGAGGAACTGCGCCGCCTGGACCCGGACGACATCTACGCGACGGCCGTACGCACGCCCGTCGAGCGGCTGCACGAGCCGTCCAACGCCGAGACCGCGGCGGCCGAGCGGGTCGCCCGGGAGGTCGCCGAGGACGCCGCCGAGGAGGTCGTGGCCAACCCGGAGCGGATCACCGCCGAGGCGTCGGACCGGAAGCCCGCGAAGAAGGCCGCCGGCAAGCGCACCACCAAGGAAAGCGCATGACCAACGCGACCCCGCAGCTGGTCGTCCACCGGGACAAGGAGCTGATGGCCCAGGCGGCCGCGGCCCGGCTGATCACCCGGATCGTGGACGCCCAGGCCGCCCGCGGCGCCGCCTCGGTGGTGCTCACCGGCGGTCGCAACGGCAACGCCCTGCTGGCCGCGATCGCCGCCTCCCCGGCGCGCGACGCGGTCGACTGGGGCCGGCTGGACCTCTGGTGGGGTGACGAGCGGTTCGTGTCCGCCGCCGACCCGGACCGCAACGCCGTCCAGGCCCGGGCCGAGCTGCTGGACGCCGTCCCGCTCGACCCGGCGCGGGTGCACGAGATGCCCGCCTCGGACGGGCCGGACGGCTCGGACGTGGAGGCCGCCGCCGCCCGCTACGCGGAGGAGCTGGCGAAGGCGGCCGGGCCGGGCGACCGGCTCGGCGTCCCCGCCTTCGACGTGCTGCTGCTCGGCGTCGGCCCGGACACCCACGTCGCCTCGCTCTTCCCCGAGCACCCGGGCGTGCGGGAGACCGAGCTGACCGTGATCGGCGTGCGCGGGGCCCCCAAGCCCCCGCCGACCCGGATCTCGCTGACCCTCCCGGCCATCCGGGCGGCCCGCGAGGTCTGGCTGCTGGCCGCCGGCGAGGACAAGGCGGGCGCGGTCGCGCTGGCCCTGTCCGGCCCCGGCGAGATCCAGGCGCCCGCCTCCGGCGCGTACGGTCGCAGCCGCACCCTGATGCTGCTGGACCGTGCCGCCGCCGAGCGGATCCCGCCGCAGCTCTACCCGCCGGCCTCGGCGTAGGACCGGCGGACAACGCCGAAGGGCGCCCGCCCCAGCGGCACGCCGTCCTCGGCGTCGGCGCCGTCCGGCTCGTGCAGCGGCACCTCC
>NZ_JBEORY010000109.1:0-8258 GCF_040302665.1 Kitasatospora sp. NPDC097691
CTCGTTCATCTCCCGCCGCCCCTCCGACGTGCTGCACGAGGCCCAGTGGCTGGCCGGGCAGGGCGTCCGCGAGATCGTCCTGGTCAGCGAGAACATCGGACCCGGGCCCCCGGTGGGTCAGAGCATCCAGCGCTGCGCCGGGTCGTTGCGGTCGCAGGACACCATCGAGGTGTACTGCGCCGTCCCGTTGCCCTTGAGGCACTGCCCGTTGACCGCGCTACGGATCAGGTACCAGCCCTGGTTCTCGTCGGTCAGCCGCCACTTCTGGCTGTCCGGCATCCCGTACTCGAACGGACGGTTGAGCCCGTCCCAGCCGCCCGGGGTGTCCCAGAGCCGGACGGCTCCCGAGCCCGTGTCGAGGTCGACGGCCTTGCCCGAGCCGCCGTGCGAGATGGCGGTGGTGCCGTCGCAGTAGCCCCAGACCATCCAACGCTGGGCGTCGGACCAGTCGTTGGCCGAGTAGACGCCGATCCGCGTGCCGTTGGCCTCGTTGTTGCCCGGCAGGTCGAGGACGCCGGTGGCGCCGTTGTAGACCTTGTCGGGGCTGTGCAGGGCGGGTGAGAGCTCGCAGCCGGCCGTCGGTGCGGCCTGCGCGGCCGGCGCGCCGGCCACGACCGCCCCCGCGACGGCCGCGACGGCGCCGAGCGAGGCGAGGACTCTGCGGGTACGGGTGGTGGTGTTCACGGGTGTTCTCCTTCTGGTGAGGTGGACGGTGGTCCGGTTCGGTGGGCGGTCCCGGCGTCAGCCGCGCGGGACCCGGAGGGCGGCCCACTGCCGGGGCCCGGGGATGCCGTCGGCGTCGTCGCCGGAGTCGCCGAGCTTGTGCTGCCAGTTGCGGAAGGACTCACGGTCGGCGTCGGACCACTCGGGGCCGGGGCCCTCGGCGTAGGCGGAGCAGCCCTCGGCGGCGAGGCGCTCGCCCATCCGCGTGATGACCTCGCTGTTCTGGCCGTCGTGGAAGAAGTCGGCGCCGGGGAAGGGCTCGTCGCCGCCGCCGACGTCGGCAACCGGGGCGGTGCCGCCGGCCGGGACGCCGCCGGTCGGACTGTCGTCCGCGGAGGCCTCCTGCCCGAAGTAGATCGCCCCGGGCCGGTCCTTCCACCCGGGGTCGGCGAGGACGACGCCGCCGGCGAAGTCCGGGATGCCGTAGCCGTGGACCCAGTCCGAGCGGCGTTCGCGGGTCTTCATGTAGACGCCGTCGCCCTCGGAGCTGCCGCCGTCGTTGGTGTTCCCCTCGACGGTGGTGATGGTGGAGCTGGTGTAGCCGATGCAGATGCCGGTGTGGCTGCCGCCGCCGGGCCCGAAGAAGACCTGGCCGCCGATCACCGGGTAATCGGTGAAGCGGCCGCGCTCCTTGAACCAGGCGACGCCCTCCGCGCAGGAGGCGCTCACCGGGAAGAGGCCGGAGTTGCCGGACTCCTGGGCGCACCAGGCGACGAAGGTGGCGCACCAGGCCTCGCCCTGGGACCACTCCAGGCCGGAGACGGCGGGCGAGAACTTCTGGACGTTGTTCCAGTGTCCGCCGCTGCGCCCCTCGTGGTAGCCGACCTCGTCTCGGGCGACGCGGATCAGGTCCGCCGCGTTCGAGGACATGGGTGTTGGACTCCTTGCTGCTGAAAGGTTCGGGAAGGGGGCGGGGGCTCAGGCCTGGCCGAAGGTCTGCACGTAGCGGCCCCAGTTGCCGCGCTGGCGGGGCGCGTAGCCGATGCCGATGCTGTTGTAGGCGGCGTTGAGGATGTTGTCCCGGTGGTGCGGGCTGTTCATCCACATCTGCATGGCCTCCGGCACGCTGTTGCCGGGGGTGACGTTCTCGGCGGAGGCGCGCGAGACGAAGCCGGCGTCGCGGATGCGGTCCCAGGGGGAGCTGCCGTCGGTGCCGTCGTGCTGGGTGAGGTCGTGCGAGGCCATGTCGTTGGCGTGCCGCTGGGCGGCGGCGCTGAGGCGGTCGTCCAGGCGCAGCGCCGGGGCGCCGACGCGGCCGCGTTCGGCGTTGACGGCGTTCAGCATCTCGGTGCGGAAGTCACCGCCACCGCCGCCACCGCCGGGCTGCGGCTGGGGCTGGGGCTGCTGCTGGCTGCCGCCGCCCACGCCGCCCGCACCGGCCGGGACGAGCTGCCAGTGCTGCGCCGGGTTGCCGTCGTCCTGCTTGCCCAGGGTGAGCGGGGAGCCGGGGGCGGCGGCGGTGAGGAACAGGGCGCCCTCGTCGGCGCGGGTGGTGCGGATGCGGACCCAGTCGTTGTCGATGGGCTCGAAGCACCAGTGCTGGTTGGGCTGGTTGTGCTCGTTGAACAGCCAGGCCTGGCCGATGGAGTAGTTGTAGTCCATGACCATGGCCTGGCCGCCGACGTGCCGCCCGGTGGTCAGCTGGGTCTCCAGGAGGAAGCTGCCGTTCTCCTTGGCCCAGAAGGTCCAGCCCTGCGCGGCGGTGCCGTTGGGTCCCCAGGACTGGACGGCGGTGCCGGCGGCGGTCTGGCTGGAACGGACGTCGGCGACGGTTCCGTTGGCGGACCTCAGGGTGAGGGTCTGGCCGTGCTGCGGGAGGGTGGGCATGGGTTGCGCCTCTCGTCTGTGGTGTCGCCCCGGGCCGCATCGCGGTGGCCCGGGGCCTGACGAGGAAGACGTTCCTGGATTGCGGTAGACGGCCGGTCAACGCGCGTAGCACGAACCGGCGTTGATGCCGCGTCTACTGCGTCAGCAGCCCGCTGACCTGCGCGGCCTCCTCCGTCAGTCCCAGTCGCTCGTAGACCTCCAGGGAGTCCGCCAGGCAGGCCCGGGCCTGGCGCGGGCGGCCGAGGCCGGTGAGCGCGGTGCCGAGGGTGCGGAGCAGGCCGGCCTCCAGCGCGGCGCTGGTGCGGCGGGCGAGCGGCAGGACGGCTTCGGCGGAGTCGACGGCGAGCAGCCAGCGGCCGGCCTCGGCGTGGATGCGGGCGGCGAGGTCGCCGGCCGCGGCCGCGAAGACGGTGACCTGGAGGGCGGTGAACTCCTCGCGGGCACCGACGGCGTGGTCGAGTGCCGCCTCCGGGTCGCCGCACAGCCGCAGCACCCGGGCGAGGTAGTAGCGGCCGATCGCGGCGGAGACCGGCCCGGAGGCGCTCATCAGCCGGGCGCTGCGCTCGGCGGCGTCCCTGGCTTCGTCGAGGCGGCCGGTCTGGGCGGCGCTGAACGCGAACTCGCCGAGCGCGCTGCCCTCGGCGCGCTGGGCGCCGAGGCGGTGGAACAGGTCGGCGGCGCGGCCGGCGTGTTCGGCGGCCTCCGCGTAGCGGCCGTGCGTCCGGGCGTTGCTGCCGAGGGTGACCAGCGCCTTGGCGAGCACGCGTTCGGTCCGCTCGTCCCCGTCCGACAGGGCGACGGCCCGGCGGATCTCCTCCTCGGACTCGGCGTAGCGGTTGATGTGCCAGAGCATGCTGCCGCGCAGGTAGCGGGCGAGCGCGAGCGGCCCGTGCTCGCTCCGGGCGGCCGCCCGCAGGGCGATGGTTTCGGCGAGGTCGACGATGACGGTGGTCTGGGTGCGTTCCGGGAGCACGGCACCCATCCGGTCGGCGAGTTCGGCGGCCCGGTCGAGCGGCAGGGCCGGGTCGGCGCAGCCGAGCGCGATGACGGCGGCGTGCACCTCGGCCTGGTCGCGCATCCACTGCACGGCTTCCGGGCCGTCGGCGATGGGCCGGCCGGGAGCGGCCACGGGTGCGCCGAGCAGGCTGAGTTCGGCGGGCTCGGCCTTGCGGGCGGCGAGGTCGGCGTTGCGGGCGGTGGCGAGGCAGAAGTCGAGCAGCCGGTCGGTGGCGGCGGTGCGTTCGGCGGCGCTCTCCTCGGCGGCGAGCCGGCCGCGGGCGTAGGCGCGGACGAGGTCGTGGAAGCCGTAGCGGCCGAACCGGGAGGAGTGCAGCAGGTTCAGGTCGACGAGTTCTTCGAGGAGCCGGTCGGCCTCGTCCTCGCCGCGGCCGAGCAGGGCGGCAGCGCAGGGCAGTGGGAGGTCGGGGGCGTCGGGCAGCGACAGCAGGCGGAAGGCGCGGGCGAGTTCGGGCGTCAGACGGTGGTAGGACAGCGCGAAGGTGGCTTCCACGGTTCGTTCGCCGTCGCTGAGTTGGCTCAGCCGGTGTTCGTGGCGCAGGCCTTCGGCGAGCGCCGCGAGGGTGAGCGCGGGGTCGGTGGCGAGCCGGGAGGCGGCGATGCGGACGGCGAGCGGGAGCAGCCCGCAGGCCCGGACGACCTCCTCGGCGGCCGCGGGTTCGGCGGCGACGCGTTCGGCGCCGACGATGCGGGTGAGCAGTTCCAGGGCCTGCTCCGCCGACAGGGTGTCCAGGCGCAACTGGTGTGCCCCGGCGAGGCCGGCCAGCCGGTGGCGGCTGGTGACGAGGACGGCGCAGCCGGCCGAGCCGGGCAGCAGCGGTTCGACGTGGCCGGATTCGGCGACGTTGTCGAGGACGACCAGGACGCGTCGCCCGGCCAGCGCCGAGCGGTAGAGCGCGCTGCGTTCGCCGGTGTCCGGCGGGACGTCCGCGGGGTCGACGCCCAGGACGCGCAGGAATCCGGCGAGGACCTTTCCGGGGTCGGGCGGGGTGCGGTCCTCGCCGCGCAGGTCGGCGAAGAGCTGCCCGTCGGGGAACTGCGCGCGGACGTTCCGGGCGACGTGCACGGCGAGCGTGGTCTTGCCGACGCCGCCCATGCCGTCCAGGGCGGAGACCACGACGGCGCGTCCGCCGGCCGCGGAGAGCTGGTCCGCGAGGGTCTCCGCCTCCTCGACGCGTCCGGTGAAGTCGGGCAGGTCGCAGGGCAGCTGGTTGGGCGCCTGCCAGGTGTCGGTGGCGGGTTCGGAGGCGGCCCCGGCGGGCAGCAGGGTGGCGTCCTCGCGCAGGATGCGCAGCTGGACCTCGGCCGGGCCCGGTGCGTCCGGCGGTAGTGATGGGCGGGCGTCCTCGTACACGGCGAGGGCTTCGGCCCTGCGGCCCGACTGGTAGAGGGCGCGCATCAGGACGGCGGTGAGTCGGGGGCGCCCGGGGTGCTCCAGGGCGAGTGCCTCGGCCTCCGCCGTGAGGTCGGTGCGGTCGCCGAGTTCGGCGTCCAGCTCCAGGCGGGTCTCCTTGGCCGAGATCCGTTGCTCGGCGAGCCGGGCCCGGACGGCGGCGGCGTGCGGCCCGGGCAGTCCGGCGAGCGGCTCGCCGACCCACAGTCGTTGGGCGCGCCGCAGTACGTCGCGGACCTCCTGCGGCGGTGCGTCCGCCGCCCGCAGCCGTTCGGCCTCGGCCAGCAGCTCCTCCCAGGCGGCCGCGTCCACCTCGGCCGCGGGTACCCGCAGCGCATAGCCGTCGCCGACCCTGACGAGGGGCAGCCGGTCCGGGGCGTCGCCGCTGTACGGCCGGAACGCGCTGCGCAGCCGGGAGACGGCGAGCTGGACGGCCTTGCGGGGGTCGGCGGGCTCGGCCACCCCGCCCCACACCCCCTCGACCAGGACCGGGACCGCCACGGTCCGCCCGGCGGCGGCCAGCAGGACGGCGAGCACGGCCCGCTGCTGCGGTCTGCCCAGGTCGAGTTCCTGATCCCCGTACCAGGCCCGGAGCGGCCCCAGCAGTCCGAACCGCAGTCCGGATCCCCCCATGTCGTCCATGTCCCGTCCCGAGAGTCGTCCCTGCGCCGTGATTCCGCCACTTCCGTCCGGACAGCGGCGCCCCCATACCCCGGCGGCCTATGCTCTGTCACAGATTGTGCACCGGATTCCGAGCTTCGAGGGGTGGGCTGTGCGGCTCGATTTCCGCGTGCTGGGGCCGTTGCGTGCCACGTGCGACGGCCGCGAGGTGGACCTCGGCCGGCCGCAGCAGCGGGCCGTGCTGGCCGCGTTGTTGCTCGCCCCCGGGCAGCTGGTGCCGACGGACCGGCTGGTGGAGGGCCTGTGGGGTGAGGACGACACCTGCTGGCCGAAGGATCCGGTGGGGCAGATCGGCACCCATGCGCACCGGTTGCGGCGGGCGTTCGGCGCTCCCGAACTGCTGGTGGCGGCTGCGGGCGGGTATCGGCTGGCGGTGCCGCGGGAGGCGGTGGACCTCTTCCGCTTCGAGGGCGCGACGACGGAGGCCGTTGCGCTGCGTCACGAGGATCCGGCTCGGGCGCGGGAGTTGCTGGTGGCGGCGCTCGCGACGTGGGAGGGCGACCGCGCGTTGGACGGCGTGCCCGGGGCGTTCGCCGAGCGGACGCGGGAACGGCTGGCGGCCGGCCGCTTCGCCCTGGTGAAGACGTTGTTCGACCTGGACGTGGCCCTCGGGCGGCACGCCGACGTGGTGGAGCCGCTGGCCGGGCTGGCGGCCGCGCACCCGCAGGACGAGGAGGTGCACCGGCTGCGCCTGCTGGCGCTGCACCGCTGCGGCCGCACGGCGGAGGCGCTGGCCGTGCACGAGGCGTTGCGGGAGCGGTTGGACCGGGAGCTGGGGCTCGAACCGGCGCCAGTGGTGGTCGAGCTGGCCGAGCGGATCCGGCGCGGGGAGGCCCCGATGTCGCTGCGGCGGCTGCCGAGGCCCGGCCAGCTCCCGCCGGACATCCCCGATCTGGTCGGCCGGGCCGGGCTGGTGCGGCAGGCCCAGGAGGTCCTCCGGGCGGCCGGCGGTTCGCCGGTGGTGGCGCTGTCGGGCCCGGCGGGCTGCGGGACGTCGGCGCTGGCCGTGCACGTCGCGCACGCCGTCCAGGGCGCCTTCCCGGACGGGCAGTTGTACGCGGGCGGGGGAGACCCCGGCACGATCCTCGCGGCCTTCCTGCGGGCCCTGGGGGAGCGGCCCGCAGGCTGTGCCGCGGTCGGCGAGCTGACCGCGCAGTACCGGGCGGCGCTCGCCGGGCGGCGGGTGCTGGTGGTGCTCGACGGTGCGGCCGACCCCACACCGTTGCTGCCCGCCGTACCGGGGTGCGCGGCCGTGGTGACGGGGGCGGACCCCGAGGTGCTGCCCGCCGAGGCGGTCCGACTGGCGGTCGGACCGCTGGAACCGCACGACGCCCACGAGCTGCTGGCGCGGATCGTGGGCGTGGAGCGGATCAGCCGGGAGCCGGTCGCAGCGGTGGAGCTGGCCGGCCTCTGCGGCCACCTGCCCGTCCTGCTGCGGACGGCGGCGACACGGCTCGCGGCCCGGCCGTGGTGGTCGGTGGCCGACCTGGTGAGGTGGCTCGCCGAACGGGGGTGAGGACCTTTAGTACGGGTCCGAGGAGCCCAGCCGCAGGGTGAGCTGGTTCATGTAGTAGTTGGTGCTGCCGGCGCCCATGTTGATGTGGAGCCCGCCGCCGCTGTGCACTTCGAGGGAGGCCGTGCCGGGCCCGGTCTTGTACACGTCGTTGGCCCAGCAGCGCCTGCTGGACCGGTCGTAGACGACGAGGTTCCCGTCGCCCTGCATGATCGTCCTGTCGCCACAGCCGACGGTGTGGCTGGACCACGGGGCCGTGACCGCGCCGGAAGGGTCGGTGACGTACATGACGAGGTTCCCGTCGTCCTGCATGACCAGCCGGGTGTCGCCGGCGCCGAGCTGGTTGCCCTTGTAGAGGACCCCCGGCTCCGGCATCTGCACCGATTGGTAGTCGCCGATCGCCGCGGTCGCGTTTCCTGCTCCCACCAGCACCCCGGCCAGCGCCAGCCCGCTGGTCGCCGCCCCGATCGCCAGCCGCTGCAGTGTCTTCGTCGCCTTCATGTCCCCGCTACCTCTCTCGAACGGGGGTGCCCGCCATCGTGTCGGGCACCCTGCGGTGACGATCCTGGCGGGAGGCGATAGACAAACGATGAACGCCGCGTTGAGGCGCGAGCGGCCGGCGCTCCGGCGGGGTGCCGGGGGCCGTCTGCGGGCGTCGGCGGGATGCCGAGCGCGGATCCGGCCGCCTCGGGACAGGGCGCGGGGTGGGGTTCGGGATGGGGCCTGGCAGGGGCGTTTGGCCTGAGCGCGAAGGAGGAGTAGTGTTCTCTAGTCGCTCGGCAGGGAGCACCGGACACGCGTCAGCGCGGACGGTCCCGGGGCGGCCAATCCTCTGAAACACCACTTCCCAGGTTCGGGCTGGGTTGCGTTCGCATTTCCGCGTCGCGACTTGGCATGTATTTGGTGTGTCGTTTTATCGGATTGCGGCCGATTCGCTTTTCGGAGTACGGATCGGCTAGAGTTTGGAACGTCGGACAGGGCGTCAAGCCCCGGAAGACACCAGCTAGTCGGATGAACGAAGCCCCGGAAACGGAGCGGAAAACATCTGGTAAGCTGGAAACACGAAAGAACGAAGCCCGGAGGGTCCGCTGGAAGGCGGTCCGA
>NZ_JBEORY010000110.1:0-7748 GCF_040302665.1 Kitasatospora sp. NPDC097691
CCGCCGCCCGCTGCCCGCTGCCCGCCGAGTCGCTCGGCCGCACCGGCCCGGCAGAGCCGGCGGACACAGGCCGGGGCGCTCAGTCCTGCACGAAGCCGCCGTCGGGGATCAGACGAGGTCGAAGCGGTCCGCGTTCATGACCTTGACCCAGGCCGCGACGAAGTCCGTCACGAACTTCTCCTTGGCGTCGTCGCTCGCGTACACCTCGGCGACGGCCCGCAGTTCGGCGTTCGAGCCGAAGACCAGGTCGGCCCGGGTGCCGGTCCAGGTGACCTTGCCGGAGGCGTCCCGGGCCTCGAAGGTGTGCGAGTCCTCCGAGGTGGCCGTCCAGCGGGTGCCCAGGTCCAGCAGGTTGACGAAGAAGTCGTTCGTCAGCACGCCGGGGGTCCCGGTGAGCACGCCGTGCGCGGACTGCCCGTGGTTGGTGCCCAGCACCCGCAGGCCGCCGACCAGCACGGTCAGCTCCGGCGCGCTCAGGCCGAGCAGGTTCGCCTTGTCGAGCAGCAGGTACTCGGCCGGCAGGCGGTTGCCCTTGCCGACCCAGTTGCGGAAGCCGTCGGCCTTCGGCTCCAGCGCGGCGAAGGACTCGGTGTCGGTCAGCTCCTGCGGCGCGTCCACCCGGCCGGGCGCGAACGGCACCTCGACGGCGAGGCCGGCCGCCTTGGCCGCCTGCTCGACGCCGACGCCGCCGGCCAGCACCACCAGGTCGGCCAGCGAGACCTGCTTGCCGCCGCCCTGCGCGTTGAAGTCCCGCTGCACGCCCTCCAGGGTGCGCAGCACCGCGGCCAGCCGGTCGGGCTCGTTGACCTCCCAGCCGATCTGCGGCTGCAGCCGGATCCGGCCGCCGTTGGCGCCGCCGCGCTTGTCGCTGGAGCGGAAGGAGGAGGCCGCCGCCCAGGCGGTGGAGACCAGTTCGGCCACCGACAGGCCGGTGGCGTTGATCCGCCGCTTGAGGTCGGCCACGTCGGCCGCCCCGACCTGCTGGTAGTCGACGGTCGGCAGCGGGTCCTGCCAGAGCAGCTGCTCGGTCGCGACCTCCGGGCCGCGGTAGCGGACGACCGGGCCCATGTCGCGGTGGGTCAGCTTGTACCAGGCGCGGGCGAAGGCGTCGGCGAACGCCTCCGGGTCCTCCAGGAAGCGCCGGGAGATCGGCTCGTAGACCGGGTCGAAGCGCAGCGACAGGTCGGTGGTGAGCATGATCGGGACGTGGCGCTTGGCCGGGTCGTGGGCGTCCGGGACGGTGCCCTCGCCCGCGCCGTCCTTCGGCTTCCACTGGTGGGCGCCGGCCGGGCTCTTGGTGAGCTCCCACTCGTAGCCGAACAGCGTCTCGAAGAAGCTGTTGTCCCAGGTGATCGGGGTGGGCGTCCAGGCGCCCTCCAGGCCACTGGTGATCGCGTCCGCGCCGACGCCGGTGCCGAAGGCGCTCTTCCAGCCGAGGCCCTGCTGCTCGATCGGGGCGTCCTCGGGGTCCAGGCCGACGTTGTCCGCCGGGCCGGCGCCGTGGGTCTTGCCGAAGGTGTGTCCGCCGGCGATCAGCGCGACGGTCTCCTCGTCGTTCATCGCCATCCGGTAGAAGGTCTCGCGGATGTCGCGGGCGGCGGCGATCGGGTCCGGGTTGCCGTTGGGGCCCTCGGGGTTGACGTAGATCAGGCCCATCTGGACGGCGGCCAGCGGGTTCTCCAGCTCGCGGTCCCCGGTGTAGCGCTCGTCGCCCAGCCAGGTGGTCTCCGGGCCCCAGTAGACGTCCTCGTCGGGCTCCCACTCGTCCACCCGGCCGCCGCCGAAGCCGAAGGTCCGGAAGCCCATGCCCTCCAGCGCGACGTTGCCGGCCAGGATCATCAGGTCGGCCCAGGACAGGCTGCGGCCGTACTTCTTCTTCACCGGCCACAGCAGGCGGCGGGCCTTGTCCAGGCTCGCGTTGTCGGGCCAGCTGTTCAGCGGGGCGAAGCGCTGCTGGCCGCCGCCGGCACCGCCGCGGCCGTCGCTGATCCGGTACGTTCCGGCGCTGTGCCAGGCCATGCGGATCATGAACGGGCCGTAGTTGCCGTAGTCGGCCGGCCAGCAGTCCTGGGAGGTGGTGAGCACCTCGTGGATGTCCCGCTTGACGGCCGGGAGGTCGAGCGCCTCGAAGGCCGCCGGGTAGTCGAATTCCGCTCCGAGCGGATTGGCCACGGCGGGGTTCTTGGCGAGGATCTTCAGATTGAGCCGCTCCGGCCACCACTGGCGGTTGCCACCGCCCTGGGTGGGGTGCGCGGCGCGCCCGTGGTTCACCGGGCAGCCTTCCGCCTTCGCCTCTTCGCCGGTTGCATCGTGGATGTCAGACATGGGAATCCTTCCCTCACAAGGCGGATCACGGTGTCTTCTGTGCTACCTACGGCATCTACTGCTGGTACCTAGGCTAGCGCCGGAGCCGATCCTACGATGGACGGAATCCAAGTCAAGAAAGACACCAAACCCATATCCGATCGGGATCCGGATGACCCAGGATGTGTATTGGTAAACTCCGGTCTTCCCCTTGACCTGAATAGGTGAACCGATATGAGTGACCTGCTGGAGCGACTGCGCGGGCGCGGCTGGCGCCTCACCTCCCAGCGGCGTGTCGTGGCCGAGGTCCTGGACGGCGAGCACGTGCACCTGACCGCGGACGAGGTGCACGCCCGCGCGGCGGAGCGCCTCCCGGAGATCTCCCGGGCGACGGTCTACAACACCCTCGGTGAGCTGGTCACGCTCGGCGAGGTCATCGAGGTCTCCACCGACGGGCGCGCCAAGCGCTACGACCCCAACGCGCACCGTCCGCACCAGCACCTGATCTGCACCGGCTGCGGCGCCATCCGCGACGTCCACCCCCTCGGCAACCCGCTGTCCGACCTCCCGACGGAGCAGCGCTTCGGATTCACCGTCTCGCAGGCCGAGGTCACCTACCGGGGCCTCTGCCCGACCTGCGCGGGCTGATCGTTCCGGCGACCCCGGGGTCCCGTTATCCGCTTCCCGCCGACAACCAGGACGTGTAGTGTCCTGGTTATGCGCATGGGCGAAGGAGTCGAGTGGGGCCTGCACTGCTGCCTCACACTGGCCTGGCTCGCGGACGAGCAGCCGGTGCCGACCGCACGACTGGCGGCCTGGTTCGACCTCCCGCCCGCCTACCTGACCAAGCGCCTACAGGCACTGGTCCGGGCAGGCATCCTCAGCTCCACGCCGGGCGCCCGGGGCGGCTTCCGACTGGGCCGTCCGCCGGAGCAGATCACCCTGATGGACGTGGTCTCCGCGATCGAAGGGCCCGACGACCTCTTCCGCTGCACCGAGATCCGGCAGCGCACGGAGGGGGCGGCCGCCGCCGGCGACGACTTCCGGCACCCGTGCGGGGTGGCCACCGCGATGCGCAAGGCCGAGCTGGCCTGGCGGCGCGAGCTCGCCGGACAGACGGTGGCCGACCTGATGGCGGCGGCGCCCGCCGGGGCCGCCGACCGCACCAGACGGCACTACGCGCGACTGACGGGCTGAAGCCCTCCCCCCCACCCGAAGCCTCCTCCTCCCTCCCACTCCCGCCGCGGGTCGCTTTCGCGACGCCGCAGGCCGTTCGTCGACTTCTGAGGTGAACCTGGATGTCCGATGTCCTGATTTCCCAAGCCCCGCCCCGGGCCGCCGGCGGGCTGTCCGCCACCCTCGTCCTGGCACTGGGCACCTTCGCCGTCGGGACCGACGCCTTCGTGGTGGCCGGGTTCCTGCCGTCCATGGCCGACGACCTGCACGTGTCACCGGCGACGGCAGGCCAGTCGATCACCGTCTTCGCCGCCGCCTACGCCGTCCTGTCCCCGGTCCTGGCGACCCTGCTGGCCCGCCTGCCGCGCCGGACCCTGCTGGTCCGGGCACTGACCGTGCTCGGCGTGGCCAACCTCGCCTCCGCACTCGCCCCGGGCCTGGCCGTCCTGCTGGCCGGTCGCGTCCTCGCGGCGGCCGGCGCCGCCGCCTACACCCCCAACGCCGGGGCGGTCAGCGCCTCCCTGGTCCGCCCCGAACTGCGGGCCCGCGCCCTCGCGGTGGTGATCGGGGGCCTGACGATCGCCACCGCGATCGGCGTGCCGCTCGGCAACGCCGCGAGCCACTGGCTCGGCTGGCGCACCGCGCTGGGACTGGTCGCGGGGCTCTGCCTGCTCGTGGCCGCCGCGCTGCGGGTGATCATGCCGCAGGTGCCGGGAAACGCCCGGGTGCCGCTGCGCACCCGGCTCGCCGTGCTGCGCCGCCCGGCAGTACTCACCGTCCTGCCGCTCACCGTCCTCGGCATGGGGGCGAGTTACACGGCGTACGCCTACAGCGTGCCGGTGCTGGACGCCGTCGGGGTGTCCGAGGGCTCGGTGCCCTGGATGCTCGTCCTGTACGGCCTCGGAGCCGTCGCCGGCAACCTCGCCGCCGGGTGGGCCACCGACCGCTGGGGGTCCACCGTGGTCCTGACCGCCGGGTACGGCGCCATGGCGGCCGCGCTCGGGGCGCTGGCCTGGCTCGCGGCGGCCCGCAGCACCGTGGTGCCACTGGTCGCACTGCTGGTGCTGCTGTGGGGCGCCGCCGGCTGGTGCCAGACGCCGCCGCAACAGCACCGGCTGATCGAGGTCGCCCCGCAGGAGACACCGCTGGTCGTCTCGCTCAACTCCTCGGCCATCTACGCCGGGATCGGGCTCGGCACGGTGCTCGGCGGCGCGACCCTGGGGTCGGGCGCCGCCGTGGTGTACGGGCTCGGCGCGGGGATCGCGGCGGTGGCGCTGCTGTTCCTGCGGTGGAGTGCGTCGCGCAACTGATGGAGCGCCGGTTCCAGCGGGCCGGAAGGGACTTGAGACCGTCGGACCGAGAGCCCCGAGCAGCCGGCGGGGCCTCGTCCCGGCTCTCCGTGGTGCCGTGGAGCTGCAGCAGGATCGGGGTGGGCCACCCGGCGACCCACCGGCCCGAGGTGCCGCCCGCCGGGAGCCCGGAGAGAGTGGAGGGTGGGGCGCTTCCCAGCCTGGAGGACACGTGCGTGCCGACGGACCGGACGGGATGCCGCCGCTGCACCTGCCGCGGCGCACCCGGCTGCTGCTGTTCTGCGCATTCCTGCTGCTGGTCGCCGCCGTGGTGGTGGACCTGGTGAGCGGGCCCGGGACGACGCTGTCGCCCGTGCTGGCGGTGGCGCCGGTGCTGGCCGGGGCGACCACCCGCAGCGCCCGGGTGCCGCTGGCGGCCGGAGGTCTGGCCGTGGTGGCCGTCGGCCTGCTGGAGACCACCAACACCGATCTGCCGACCGAGGTGCACGTCACCGCGCTGGTCACCGTGCTCGCCGCGACCCTGGCCAGCGCGGCCAACGTGGTGCTGGTGGCGGCTCGGGAACGGGAGCTCTTCCAGGTCCGCACGGTGGCGGAGGCGGCGCAGCGCGCCCTGCTGCGCCCACCGCCGGAGCGGATCGGTCCGCTCCGGATCTCCGTGCGCTACGTCGCCGCGGCCGCCGAGGCGCGGATCGGCGGGGACCTCTACGCCGTCGTGCAGACCGGGTACGGCGTGCGGATCCTGCTGGCGGACGTGCAGGGGCACGGCCTGCCGGCCGTCGAGACGGCGGCGGACGTGCTCGGGGCGTTCCGTGAGGCGGCCCGCACCGAAGCCGACCTCGGGCGGCTGGCCGAACGGCTGGACGGCGCACTGGCCGACCGCCCGGGCGAGGGGCGCTTCGCCACCGCGCTGCTGCTGTCGGTGCCGCCTGGGCCGGAGCCGGTCGCGCTGGTGAACTGCGGCCACCCGCCCCCGCTGCTGCGCCGGGCCGGCCGGGTGGGCGCACTGGCGCCGCCGGCGGCCGCGCCTCCGCTCGGGCTGCTTGGGCTGACCGGCGGCGGGTACCCGGCGGGCCGGTTCGAGGCCCGGCCGGGGGACCTGCTGCTCCTGCACACCGACGGGGTGACCGAGGCCAGGGGCGCCGACGGCGTCTTCTACCCGTTGGAGGAGCGGCTGCCGGGGCTGCCCGCGGGGAGCCCCGCCGACCTGCTGGACGCCCTGCTGGCCGACGTGCGGGACTGGGTCGACACCACCGGCCTGACGGACGACGCGGCGCTGCTCGCGATCCGGTGGGAGTCGTGACCGGAGCCGCGAGGGGCTGCCGAAGGGCTGCCCTACCGCCAGCGGATGCCCAAGCCCTTCAGTCCGTTCTGGAAATTGGACACGAGCCGCGTCGGCGGCACACCCGACGTGAGCTCCAGGTCGGGCAGCTCGGCGATGACTCGCCGCAGCAGTGCCGACATCTGGATCCTCGCCAGTTGCGCTCCGACGCAGAAGTGCGGGCCGAAACCGAAACTGACGTGGTCGTTCGGCGTGCGGGTGATGTCCAGGCGATCCGGATCGGCGAACACCGACTCGTCGCGGTTGGCGGAGGCGTGGTACACCACCACCTTGTCACCACCGCGGATCGGCTGCCCGCCGAGTACGACGTCCCGCGCGGCGGTTCGTCGGAACTCCAGTACGGGCGGCCAGAATCGCAGCAGCTCGTCCACCGCCGAAGCGACGAGATCCGGCCGACGGCACAGCAGGCGGTACTGGTCGACGTGGGTGAGCAGGGAGTACAGCCCACCCGGCAGGCCGTTGCGCAGGGTCTCGTTGCCGGCGACACCGAAGAGGAAGAACATCGTCTCGAACTCGGCGGCACTCAGCCCGGTCTCCCGCATGCGGGCCACGATGCTGCCGGGCGGCGGCTGCTCGGCGAGCGCGTGCGCGTAGGCGAACATGTCGGCGAGGGCCGCGCGGGAACGCGGGTTGACCGGGCGGCCGTCGGGGGTGGTGAGGACGGCCGGGCGGTGGGCGAGCGCGGCACGGCCCAGGTCGGTGAGCCGGGAGGGGTCCGCGGTGCTGGAGCGGGCGTGGTCGGGGTCCTGGTAGCCGATCACCCGGTTCGACCAGTCGACCAGCAACTGACGGTCCTGCTCCGGCACGCCGAGGATCCGGGCGAGCGTCCACACGGGCAGATCGGCGGCGAGCGGCACGAAGTCGGCTTCGCCCACGGGGCGGATGCCGGCGACGAGTTCGGCCGCGCGATCCTCGATGGCGGCGGTCAGCTCGTGCAGCGCGCGCGGGGTGAACGCGGCCGCGACGGCCCGGCGCAGCCGGGAGTGGTCCGGCGGGTCCTGGTTGAGCATCATCGTGCGGGCGAAGGCGAGATCGGCCGGCGTGTCGGGGTCGCGGATCTGGGTCGCCCCGAGGTGCGAGGAGAACACCTCCGGCGTACGCAGCACGTGCTTCACATCGGCGTGCCGCAGCACCGCCCAGTAGCCGGGCCCGGCCGGCCACTCCCCCACCGCCGGCTCCTCCACCCGGCACACCGGCGCCTCGGCCCGCAGCTCACGGAACAGCTCGTACGGAACCCCCTCGGCGTAAGTGGCCGGGAGGAAGATCTGGTTGACGTACGCCTGGTCGAGGGTCACGTGGACGGACGGTACGGCAGAGTCTCCACGATGTCATGGACGGTGACGAGTTGTCCGAGGAGAGCGGGTTCCTCGGTTCGGTCGATCGCGTCGGCTACGGCGCCGAGGAGGACGGGGCCGCGCAGCCATGGTCGGGCGGGGCTCACCGTGAGGCCGCCCAGGAGAGCAGCAGCCGCAGGGCGTCGTCGGAGGGGGTGTCCGGGTCGGCGGGATTCTCACCCGGGCGCGGCCCCCAGTTCCAGTGCTTCAGCCAGATCGTGAAGCGCGAGAGCGGCTGGGACTACACCGCGACCAACAAGAGCTCCGGCGCGTACGGCCTCGTCC
>NZ_JBEORY010000111.1:0-7371 GCF_040302665.1 Kitasatospora sp. NPDC097691
TCCGCGGAGACCACCACGGTGTGGGACACCCCGGGGGTGTTGTCCACGAAATTGGTGATCAGCCAGTTCAGGTTCTGTGCGGCCTGGCTCATCTGGTTCAACTCAACGCTCCTGGTGATCTGCGCCGTTGCCGTCGCTGCGGCCACCGAAACTATCGAATCCGGGCTGCTGGGCACCATGCTGGAAGCCCGGCTGGTTGGCGGTCTGTTCGGCCCCGGCCCGGCGGCCCTGCTGGATGCCGCGGCGCAGGTTGGTCAGTCGGCCGCGGACCTCCTCGGGGGCCCGGGAGACCTGGGGACCGGTCAGCGGCGAGGCCTCGGCGGTGCCGGAGACCAGGTTGGCCTGCGGGGTCCGTCGGGGCAGGCCCGACATGGTGACACCGTTGGTCGAGGGCTCGCGGACCTGCTCGGCGCGGCGCCAGCGCTCGTCGTTCGCGGACGGGCGCCAGGGCGCGTCGTCGGCACCCGGCTGCGGCTGCTGGGGCTGCTGCTGCGGCGCCTGCTGGTGCGGGGCCTGCTGCTGCGGCGCCTGCTGGGCCTGGCCCTGCTCCTGGAACCCCGGCGCGGAGGTGCCGGGACGGCGCGGCCGGTAGGACTGCGGCCGTTCCTGCTGCGGGGCCTGCTGCTGGGCGTCGGCCTGCGGCTGCCAGGGCTGCTGGCCGGCGGCCGCGGACGGGCCGGTCGGCAGCGCCATCGGCTCCTGGTGCGGCAGCTGCGGCTGCTGCGGGGCCTGCTCCTGGCGCATCGGCTCCGGACGCGCCGGGTTCGGCACGTTCGGCAGCACCGGCTCGACCAGGCCGAGGCCCAGCGGGTCGCGCGGGTCGATCTGGCTGGCCTCGAAGCGCGGGCGGGCGAACTGCTGGGTGCTCTCCACCGGCGCCGGCTCGGCCGACGGCAGCGGCTGGGGCTGCTGCATGGCCTGCTGCTGCTGCTGCTGCGGCGGCAGCTGCGGCTGGCGGTCGCGCTGCGGCGCGTCCGGGCCGGGGCGCTGCGGACGGCGCGGGCCCTGGGCACCGGGCCGGCCGGGGGCACCCTGAGCGCCCGGGGCGCCGGGGCCACCCGGGGCGCCCGGGCCCTGACGGCCGGGGGCGCGCTGCGGCAGGCCGTCCTGCGGACGGTTGCCCGGACGGGCGCCCTGCTGCGGAGCACCGGGGCCGCCGGGGCGGCCGTGCTGGGGCTGCTCGCCGGTCCGGGGACCGGGAGCGCCGTCGAACTCGCCGCCGGGGCGCGGCCGTTCCTGACCGGGCTGCGGCTGGCCGGGCTGCTGGCCGGGCTGCTGCTGGCGGCCGCGACGGGGCAGGCCGTTCGGGCCGGCCTGCGGCGGACCCTGGCGGCCCGGGGCGCGCTGCGGCAGGCCGCCCTGGGGCGACTGCTGCTGCGGCTGCTGCTGCTGTGCCTGCGGTGCCTGCGGTGCCTGCTTGGGCTGCGCGGGCTGCTGGCCCTGGCGGCCCTTGCCCTGACCCTGACCCTGGTTCGGCACAACCGGGTTCTCGCGCAGCGCCTTGCCGACCTGGCGGGTCGGCAGAGCGCCCGGGCGGCCGCCGGGCGCACCCGGACCGGCCTGTCCACCCGGACCGGCCTGTCCACCGGGACCGGCCTGAGCGCCCGGGCCCGCCGGGGCGGCCGGACCGCCCTGGCCGAGCTGGGGGCGGCCGCCCTGCGGGGCACCGCCGGCCGGGCCCTGGCCGAGCGCGGCCGGACCGCCCTGACGGCCGGGCGGCATCTGGCGCTGCTGTCGCGGCGTCGGGGCGACCCCGCGCTGCTGCTTGGCCTGGGCGGGGCCGGGGCGGCCGGCGCCGCGGCGCTCGCCGGAGTTGGTGACGTCCACCGGGAGCATGACCAGCGCGGTGGTGCCGCCGGAGTCGCTGGGGCGGAGCTGGATGCGGATGCCGTGGCGCAGCGAGAGGCGACCGACCACGAAGAGGCCCATGCGGCGGGAGACCGAGACGTCCACCGTCGGCGGGTTGGCGAGGCGCTCGTTGATCTCGGAGAGGTCGTCGGGGCTCAGGCCGATGCCGGTGTCGTGGATCTCGACCAGCACGCGGCCGTCCGGCAGCGCGTGGCCGGTGACCCGGACGCGGGTCTGCGGGCTGGAGAACGAGGTGGCGTTCTCCAGCAGCTCCGCGAGCAGGTGGACGAGGTCGTTGACGACGCGGCCGGCGACCTCGGCCGACGGCACCGCGGCGAGCTCGATGCGCTCGTACTGCTCCACCTCGGAGGCGGCGGCGCGGAGCACGTCGACGAGCGGAACGGGCCTGGTCCAGCGGCGGCCCGGGTCCTCACCGGCGAGGACGAGGAGGTTTTCGCCGTTGCGGCGCATACGGGTCGCGAGGTGGTCCAGCTTGAAGAGGTTGGCCAGCTGGTCCGGGTCCGCCTCGCGGCTCTCCAGCTCGGAGATGAGCGACAGCTGGCGCTGGATGAGGCCCTGGCTGCGGCGCGAGAGGTTGGTGAACATCGCGTTGATGTTGCCTCGCAGGAGGGCCTGCTCGGCGGCGAGGCGGACGGCCTCGCTGTGCACCATGTCGAAGGCGTGCGCCACGTGGCCGATCTCGTCGGCGGAGTCGACGGCGACCGGTTCGACCGTGGTGTCGACGTCGTGCGGGTCGCTCTCGGAGAGCGTCTTGACCAGCTCGGGCAGCCGGCGCTCGGCGACGTCCTCGGCCGCGGCCTGCAGACGGGTCAGCGAGCGCACCATCGAGCGGGCGATCAGACCGGCGCCACCGAGGGCGACGAGCAGCACCAGGGCGACCGCGACACCGATGATCAGGGCGTCCGTGTCGGCCTGGGACTGCAGGTCCTGGGCCTTGCCGTCGAGGTTCTCGATCAGCTTGGCCTCGATCCGCTTCTCGGCGTTGATCTTGGCGCTGGCCTTCTCGTACCAGTCCTTGTAGGTGACCGGCTCGGTCTGGTGGATGCCGCCCTGGGTGAGGACCGTGCCGGCGTAGCGGTCGGCGTCGGCGACGACGCCGTTGTAGCTCAGCTGGCTGCGCAGGTTGTCCAGGTCGTGCGCGGTGTAGATGTTGTTGAAGCTGGCGATCGCGTTCTCGTACGACAGGCGCAGGCGGATGCCGAAGGACTCGTCGCTGAGGCTGAGGTCCGGACCCTTGGGGTTGGCGAGCGCGGCGCTGATCAGGGCCCGCTGCTGCGAGGTCGCGTTCTTGGCGAGCGAGAACTGCTGCAGCGCGCGGGTCGAGACGACCAGGTCCTTGTTGTTCGAGGCGAGCGCGATGTCCTGGGTGATGGACAGCAGGTCGCGGATGATCACGTCGTAGGCGGTGATCGTCGACTGGATGTTCTGGTTGACCTGGTACGGCGCGCCGCGGGTGTCCGAGACCGAGTTCAGGTCGCGGCGGATCTGCAGCAGCAGCGCCTTTCCGCCGGACAGTTCGAGGTTCTCGAACTTGTCGGAGGAGGCGGTGAAGGTGCGGCTCAGGTCGTCGGTGGCCTTGCGGGCGGCGACGATGTCGTCGTCCAGCTGGGCGTTCGGGTTCTGCGTGATCGGGCCGGCGCTGATGTCGCGCTCGGTCTGCAGCGCGTCCGCGAGGTTGGTCGCCTTCTTGGCCAGGTCGGACAGGTTGGCCATCTGGGCGAGTTGCTGCGAGTTCTCCATCGAGGTCTGGATGCGCAGGCCACCGAGGACCAGCGAGACCAGGACGGGGAGGGCGAGCAGGGCGATCAGCTTGCTGCGGATGCGCCAGTTGCGCATCGCGAGCCGGTTCAGACCGGTGGCCCGGCGTCGGGTCAGCGAGGTCCGGAGTTTGTCCCGGGTGGACGTCCGTTCCTGGCCGTCCCCCTCGGGGCGGCCGACGGCGTCGGGTGTGATCGGCTCTGCCTGGCCACCGGGCGCCGCCGCCTGCCGGGGGGCTGCCGCGGGCTCGCGCGACTCCGGGTTACCCGCGGCGCCGCTACCCCTTTTGAAACGTCCCTGCACTGGCGTCGCAACCTCTGGACCGGGCGTCCCGCCGCGTCGCCACGGCCTGGACGGTGTCGAGTTTCCATCCGCTCCCCGGCCGGTCCGGAAGAGCGGGTCACCGGGGTGGACCACTCCCTACCCACGGTCCGTCGCATTCCAGCACAGCCGGGGAATCCCAACAAGGGCCGCAGGAACCGGGCGCCCGGCGCTACCGACCGCTTGTGCGATCTCACTGACTGTGCGGTAACCGGACCGGAATACCGCCTTTTTCGGACACTCGCCGGATACATGCCAACCAGACCGTAGATCGAAAAGAGTCACAGACCTTCCCGAATGACCGATATCTGTCGAATGTCGGAAAATTCCGATGCGGCGATATGTCGGTTATCTGCCTTTTGATCGGCATTTTGTGATCAAAATCACAGACTAATGTGTAGCTTTGGTCACGGTCTCTATGGAAAGAGATCTCGTAACCTGGCTGCTCCGGAGCACGGCCCCGATCAGCCTGCCCAGAACCCCTCCGAATCAATCGGAATCACTCAGGCCGGTGCCGATCCGCGCGGATCCGCCCGGCCACGACCACGAGGTGCTCTCGATGTCCCAGGCGAAGAAGGCCAACAAGTCCACGCTCTCCTGCCGCCCGACGGCGAACCCGCGCCGGACGACGCTGGCCTCGGTCGAGGACTTCAGCAAGATCCCGGGTGCCCGCAAGCCCGAGGACGTCCTGACCTACGGCACCGAGCTGCCGGACAGCACCGCCAACCCGCGCCGCACCCAGCTGATGGTCGCCCCGGTCGTCGTCGTGGCGGACTGACCCCGGCGCGTTCCCCGAGGGCGCCGCCGCCACGAGCCTCGTGGCGGCGGCGCCCTTCGCCGTTCCCATCCGGCTCGGGCAAGGTGCCCGGGGCACTTCCGCCCCAACCACGCTGAACAGGGGCAAAGCGGTCGGCCGGGGCCCCACGCGATAGCCTGGAGGCCGATTGACGGGGCCGCGCCCACTGCGGGCGGGGCGCCCACCAGCGCCCGGGCGCGCCCCGGGCGGCCGACGAAGCGAGGGGTAGCCCAGCCGTGCGCATTGCCAGGTTTTCCGTCCGGGAAGGGAGCCCTGCCGCCGGCAGCGTCTCCTTCGGCGTGGTGGAGGGCGACCCTTCCCAGCCCGACTCGCTGGTCGTCCACGCGCTGGCCGGCCACCCGTTCGGCCAGCCCCAGCCCACCGGCGAGAGCTACCGCTTCCAGGACGTCCGGCTGCTCAGCCCGATGCTCCCGAACAAGATCGTGGCGGTCGGCCGCAACTACGCGGCGCACGCGCAGGAGCTGGGCCACGACGTCCCGGACGTCCCCCTGACCTTCTTCAAGCCGTCCACCTCGGTGATCGGCCCGACCGAGAACATCGCGTACCCGCCGTTCTCCTCGGACGTCCACCACGAGGCCGAACTCGCCGTGGTGATCGGCCGGATGTGCCGCGAGGTGCCGCTGGACCGGGTGCCCGAGGTGATCCTCGGCTACACCTGCGCCAACGACGTGACCGCCCGGGACGTCCAGCAGCGCGAGGGCCAGTGGGCCCGGGCCAAGGGCTTCGACACCTCCTGCCCGCTGGGTCCGTGGATCGAGACCGACCTCGACCCGGGCGACCTCGCCGTCACCTGCACGGTCAACGGCGAGCTCCGCCAGACCGGCCGCACCTCCCTGATGGTCCGCTCGGTCGCCGAGCTGATCGTCCACATCTCCGAGGCCATGACACTGCTGCCCGGCGACGTCATCCTCACCGGCACGCCCGCAGGGGTGGGCCCCCTCAACGTCGGCGACGAGGTCGCCGTCTCCATCGAAGGCATCGGCACTCTCACCAACAAGGTGATCAAGCGTGGCTAACACTGACCCGGCCGTCCGGGTTCGCTTCTGTCCGTCCCCGACCGGCAACCCCCACGTGGGCCTGGTCCGCACCGCCCTCTTCAACTGGGCCTACGCCCGCCACAACGGCGGCACGATGGTCTTCCGGATCGAGGACACCGACTCCGCCCGCGACTCCGAGGAGTCGTACGGCCAGCTGCTCGACGCGATGCGCTGGCTGGGCTTCGACTGGGACGAGGGCCCGGAGGTCGGCGGCCCGCACGAGCCGTACCGCCAGTCGCAGCGGATGGACATCTACGCCGACGTCGCCCGCCGCCTGCACGAGGCCGGCCACGCCTACCACTGCTACTGCAGCACCGAGGAGCTGGACGCCCGCCGCGAGGCCGCCCGCGCGGCCGGCAAGCCCTCCGGCTACGACGGCCACTGCCGGGAGCTGACCGACGACCAGGTCGCGGTCTACAAGCTGGAGAAGCGCGAGCCGATCCTGCGCTTCCGGATGCCCGACAAGACCATCTCCTTCGACGACCTGGTGCGCGGCACGCTCACCTTCGAGCCGGAGAACGTGCCGGACTACGGCATCGTCCGGGCCAACGGCGCCCCGCTGTACACCCTGGTCAACCCGGTGGACGACGCCCTGATGGGCATCACCCACGTGCTGCGCGGCGAGGACCTGCTGTCCTCCACCCCGCGGCAGGTCGCGCTCTATGCCGCGCTCGCCGAGATCGGCGTCGGCAACGGCACCACCCCGCGCTTCGGCCACCTGCCGTACGTGATGGGCGAGGGCAACAAGAAGCTCTCCAAGCGCGACCCGCAGTCCTCGCTCAACCTGTACCGCGAGCGCGGCTTCATCCCGGAGGGCCTGCTCAACTACCTGTCCCTGCTGGGCTGGTCGCTGGCCGAGGACCGGGACATCTTCGGCATCGACGAGATGGTCGCCGCCTTCGACATCGCCAAGGTGAACGCCAACCCGGCCCGCTTCGACCTGAAGAAGTGCGAGGCGATCAACGCCGAGCACGTCCGCAAGCTGGCCCCGGAGGACTTCGCCGCCCGACTGGTGCCGTTCCTCCAGGCCGCCGACCTGCTGCCGGCCGAGCCGACCGCCGAGCAGCTGGACGTGCTCGCCAAGGTGGCGCCGCTCACCCAGGAGCGGATGGTCGTGCTGAGCGAGATCGTGAACATGGCCGGCTTCCTGTTCGTGGCGCCGGAGAAGTTCGCCGTCGACCCGGACGACGCCGCCAAGGTGCTGACCGCGGACGCCCGCCCGGTGCTGGAGGCCAGCATCAAGGCGCTGGAGGAGCTCGCGGACTTCACCCCCGAGCCGATCCAGGCGGCCCTGCGCGAGGCGCTGGTGGACGGGCTGGGCATCAAGCCCAAGTTCGCCTTCACGCCGCTGCGGGTGGCCGTCACCGGCCGCCGGGTGTCGCCGCCGCTGTTCGAGTCCATGGAGCTGCTGGGCCGTCCCGAGACGCTGCGCCGCCTGCGCTCCGCCCTGGACGCCCTGCCGGCCGCCTGAACGGGTCGCTGAGCAGGCCGCGGCGGGACACCGTGCGGGCGCGAGTACGTGCTCACCCGGTCGAACAAGCGCTCCTTCCCGTTCGCGACGGACACCGA
>NZ_JBEORY010000112.1:0-6553 GCF_040302665.1 Kitasatospora sp. NPDC097691
ACGTCGCCAAGGCCGTGACGGACCTGCAGAAGCAGGCCGACAACGTGCAACAGGCCGCCGACAAGAACCAGCCGACGGACGGACCCGGGCCTGGGGCGGGCGCGCGGGCCGGGCCTATCCTCGACCGCGTGCCCCTCATCAGCCTGCACGACCGTGCCGCGCTCGCCGCCCGCTTCCGCACCGATCCGGCGCTGCACCTCTTCGAGCTCGGCGACCTGGACGAACCCACCTGGCACAACACCACCTGGTACACCGCCTCCGCCGAGCACGGCCCGGTCGCCCTGCTCTTCAGCGGCGGCGACACCCCGGTCCTGCTCGCCTTCGCCCGGCCCACCGCCGTCCCGCCGCTGGAGGCCCTGCTGGGCGACCTGCGGCCGTTCCTGCCCCGCCGCTTCACGGCCGGGCTGCCGGACGGCGCCGAGCGGGCCCTCGCGCCCGACTACGCGGTCGAGCGCCGGACGCCGCTGCTCCGGATGCTCCTCACGGACGGGCTGCCGGACGCCGACGTCGACCACGGCGCCGAGCCGTTGACCACGGACGACCTCCCCGCCGTACGCGCCCTGCTGGCCGAGTCCTACCCGGAGGCCTGGTTCGACCCGCGGATGCTGTCCGGGGGCGACTACGTCGGTGTCCGCCGGGACGGCCGGCTGCTGGCCGTCGCGGGAGTGCACGTCCACTCCCCCGTCCAGCGGGTCGCCGTCCTCGGCAATGTGACCACCCACCCCGACGCCCGCGGCCGCGGCCTGGCCCGGGCCTGCGTCACGGCCCTGTGCCGGCACCTGGCCGCGACCACCGACCACCTGGGCCTCAACGTCCGCACCGACAACGCCCCGGCGATCCGGCTCTACGAGCGGCTCGGCTTCACCACCGTCGCGACCTACAACGAGCTGGTGCTCGGCACCGCGTGAGCGGCCGCCGGTCACCGGCGCCTGCCGGCGGCGGGTGCTAGACGGTGCGCTCGATGGTGCCCTGCCAGGTGCGGCGGTAGCCCTCCGCGAGCGGGCCGCCGGCCAGGTCGAGGACCTGCCGGGCCGCCCGGGCGAGCGGCTGCGGGTCCCCGTCCCGGCACAGCCTCAGGTGGGCGTCGACCAGGGCCGGGCCGAGGACCGGGTCGGCCTCGCGGAGGCGGCGCGGCAGCCACTTGCCGGCGCCGGTCCAGGCCCGGCGCGCGTCGCAGAGCAAGTCGGCGGCGGCGGCCAGCACCTCGCCGCCGATCGCCAGGCGCTCCGCGCCGTCCCCGGCGTCCGTCAGATCGTCGAGGAGGTCGGTCAGGCCGTACCGCCTGGTCTCCACGGTCTCGGGGCCGAGCGCGGGCGGGCCCTGGCGCAGGTCGGCCCGGGCGCGCTCGCAGGCGCGGGCGCCGTGGCCGTCCGGGTCGGTCAGCAGGACGCCGGTGGCGTACATGCTCTGGAGGACGGCCCGGCGGGAGGCGGCGTCGACGGCGAAGAGTTCGGTGAGGCCGGTCCCGGTGTGGACGAAGAGCTCGACGACGCGGCCCTCGTGACGGACCGTCTCCCGGTACGTCTCGCCGCCGTCCGCGACCAGGAGCGCGAGGTCGAGGTCGCTGGTGGCGGTGGCGTTCCCGGTCGCCGCGGAGCCGGCCAGCAGTGCGGCGAGTGCGTCCGGGAAGCGTTCGGCCACCAGCCGACGGGCCTGATCGATCATCTGCGGAACCATGACGAACAGATTCGCACGAACATGATCGACCCCGGGCACCACCCGCGCTCCCGTCCCCTGATCACGGCTCGATATCCCTTGTCACGGACCCGCGAGAGAGTCGTCACGGACCAGTCAAGACGACGCCAAAGCGATGGCACCCCGCCCCCGCACTGCGCTATGAACGTCCTTCAGGAGGACCGCCCACCGGCGGTCCGCGATGACGGGGGAACGTCACATGAAGCCCATCCGCAGCAATCGCCGTGCGCTGGCCCTGGCCGCGCTGGCGGCGGTCGGCGCACTCACCATGACCGCCTGCAACGACGACGCGTCGTCGTCCGACACCGCGACGACCCCGCCGGCGGCACCGTCCGCGCCGGCCGCGTCGTCCGCGTCCGCCTCCGCCACCGGTGCCCCGTCGCCGAGCGGCGGCGCCATCACCCCGGCCGCCCCGACCTCCGCCCCGGCGGGCGGCGCGGCGTCCGGCTCGGCCGCCGCGCCCGCGCCGGCCGGCTCCACCCCGGCGCCCGGCACCACGGTCAAGATCGGCGACGCCGTCACGATCCCGTTCAGCTCGGGCAGCACCAAGGGCACCATCGCGCTCGCGGTCACCTCGATCGAGAAGGGCGACCCGGCCGACCTCACCTCGCTCAACCTGGGCGACAAGGCCAAGGGCCTGGTGCCGTACTACATCCACTACAAGGTCACCAACGCCGGCAGCACCGACCTGTCCTTCACCAGCGTCAACCACATGAAGGGCCTGCTGGCGGACGGCACCGAGGCGCAGGAGCTGATGATCATCGGCGCCTTCCCCAAGTGCAAGAGCGACTCGCTGCCCAAGGGCTTCACCAACGGCCAGTCGGCCACCTCCTGCGCGGTGGCGATGTCCCCGGAGGCGTCGAAGGTGGCGGGCGCCGAGTACTGGGGCGACCCGTACACCCTCGGCAAGGGCGTCAACTGGAAGTGACCGGTACGGACTCCGGGCGGGGGCGGCGGTGCGCCACCCCCGCCCGGGGGTCCGACCCCGGCCGGACCCGGTCCGCCGGGACTCGGTCCACCGGGCTTCAGACCCGGGTCGCCGGCCCGCCGTGGATCCGCAGGAAGGCGTCGACGCCGACCGTGGCGATCCGCACGACCTCCTCGTCCGCCACCGGGAGGGCGCCCCAGAAGGAGCGCTCGGCGATGCCGTGGAAGGTCAGCAGCGTGTACTGCTCGGCAGCCAGGCCGGCGTCCTCGACCACCAGCAGCCCGCGTTCCGCCAGCGCCTCGAAGTGGGCCGCGAGGTCGCGCATCGAGGCGATCGGCCCGGCCTCCAGCCAGGCCTCCAGGACGTCCACCGGGATGTTGGCCACCTCGGCGCGGATCGCCCGGCCGAGTGCCCCGTGCTCCCCGGCGGACAGCACCGCGCGCGCCCGCTCGACCGCGAAGTCGACCAGGTCCTGGCGCAGGTCGACCACCCGGTCGAGGTACTTCGCCATCAACTCCCGGATCTTCTCGGTCAGTTCCGCCGAGTTCTGCAGCGCCACCGACAGGAAGAGGGTTTCCTTGTCGGCGAAGTGGTTGTAGACCGTGCGCTTGGACACCCCGGCCTCGGCCGCGATCGCGTCCATGCTGGCCCGCACGTACCCCTCGCGCCCGAACACCACCATCGCGGCCTGCGTGATCGCCTTGCGCTTCTCCGGACGCCCCGCAACTCCACCCGTGGTCGCCACGGCCCACTCCTCATCCGTCGGCCCGGTGGCCGACCCGTCAAGAAACTACCCGGTGTAGTTTATCCGACGCGCCACGGGCCGGGCCACAAACCGAGCCACGGACCGGGCCCTGAACCGAACGCGGACCGAGCCGCGAACAGGGCTGCGGCCGATCCGGAGCACTTGCCACCGGACGCACGTCATCTATGCTGCCTACGATCTCTACACCCGTGTAGAGGCAATGCGGAAGCGTCTGCCCCGCTCACCGGCGGCCCGGCCGCGCACGGGAACCGACCGGCCGCACACGGGAACCGACCGGCCGGCGCATGCGTCCAGAATTGGCAGCGCCACGAACGGAGTTCCGGACGCCCGGAAAAGTGATCGACGACCGGCGCGGGCGCCACCGTGGCGCACGGCACACGGGAACACCGGGGGTGAATGCGTGGCGGGGCAACGAGGACGGTCATCCGACCAGGGTGCGCGGCGGCGGGCGGCGAGCAGACCCGGGGCGTCCGCGCGTCCCCTGGCGGGCGGAGCCGCCCTGCCCGTGGCCGTGGCCCTCGGACTGCCCCTGGCCGGCGCCGCGGTCGACGAGCTGTCCGGCCCCGGCATGGGCCTGGTCTTCGCGGTGAGCGCGGTACTCGGGACGGCAGCGGCTGCGGCGCTGAGCAGCCGCAACGGCTGGTGGTGGGTCCTGGCGGGCTCGCCGCTGGTCGTCCTGGGTGCGACGGCCGCCGCCGAGCTCGCGGCCCACCGGGAGAGCTACCAGGGCAAGGGCCTGGCCACCGGCGCCGCCAAGTGGGTGGTGCACGGCTTTCCCGTGATGGCCGAGGCCGCGGCGGCGGCCCTGCTGGTGATCGTGGTCCGGCTGGTCCGGGACCGGAGGAGGCACCGTGGCTGACGACGCCGAGCACACCGAGGGCACCACCGGGGCTGGGAACGGCGGGCGGGCGGCCGCCCGCCGGGGTGCCGGAGCCCGCAGGTCCTCCCCGCTGCTGGTCGCGGGCCGGGTGGTCGCCTGCACCGTCGGGCTGGCGGTGTTCGCCGCCAGCGGGGTGGTCTGGTACGAGTACAAGCAGCTCACGGACGGGATGACCACCTCCAACGTCATCGCCGACACGAAGAAGGACGCCCCCAAGCACCTGGACAACTCGGTCAACCTGCTGCTGATCGGCCTGGACAGCCGCAAGAACATGGACGGCTCGGACCTCCCGCCGCAGTTCGTCCAGGACGAACTGCACGCCGGTCACAGCTCCGACATCGGCGGCTACAACACCAACTCCCTGATCCTGCTGCACATCCCCGCGAACGGCGGCAAGGTGCAGGCGGTCTCCATACCGCGCGACGACTACGTCATGACCTACAACGCCGACGGGTCCCAGCTGGGCATGGCCAAGGTCAAGGAGGCCTACGGCGCCGCCAAGGACAAGGCGGACCCGGGCCTGCGGGCCAAGGGCCTCAAGGGCGCCGACCTGGAGAAGGCCGGCCGCGACATAGGGCGCGCGGCCACCATCCGCACCGTGCAGAAGTTCCTCGACCAGCCGATCGACCACATCGCCGAGGTCAACCTGATGGGCTTCTACGACATCGCCAAGGCGGTCGAGCCGATCCAGGTCTGCCTCACCCACGACACCAAGGACCCGGCCATGGAGGGCCAGGGCTCCGGCGCCGACTTCAAGAAGGGCATCAACACCCTCAACGCCGCCCAGGCCCTCTCCTTCGTCCGCCAGCGCCACAACCTCGACGGCCCCGACGGCAACTCCGGCGACTTCGCCCGCACCCACCGCCAGCAGGCCTTCATCTCCGCCGTCGTGCACAACCTGAAGCAGAAGGGCGTCATCGGCGACCTCGGCAAGCTGCAGCAGCTGATGGGCGTGGTGCAGAAGGACCTCGTCATCGACAACGAGTGGAACATCCTCGACTTCGCCCAACAGGCCCCGGCGCTGACTGGCGGCAACGTCGAGTTCAACACCCTGACCTTCGACGGCTTCGGCACCCGCAACGGCCAGGACGTCAACCTGGTCACCCCGTCGAAGATCCAGAAGGTGGTCAAGCAGCTGTTCGGCTACGCCGACGCCGCCGCGCCGGCCGACGCCGCGGGCGCCTCCGCCGCTCCCACCCCGGCGACCCCCACCGACACCCCTACGCCGACGCCGACCGCCGCGAAGGCCGTCACCGTGGACGTCTTCAACGCCTCGTCCGCCACCGGGGTCACCTCGACGGCCGAGTCCAAGGCCCTGGTCGCGATGGGCTTCAAGGAGGGCCGGACCGGCCCGGCGGCCACCAGGCCGAAGACCACCACCGTCACCTACGGCAAGGGCGCCAAGGACGCGGCCGACCAGATCGCCGCCCGCTACGGCGTGACCGCCACCGAGTCCGCCTCCGTCGGCGCGGACCGCGTCGTGGTGACCCTCGGCACCGGCTTCACCGGCGCCGACAAGCCCGCCGCCCCGGCCGGTGCGCCGGCCGACCCGACCGCCAACCTCCCGATGCAGGGCCCCGGGGTCGACGCCCAGTCCGACGGCGGCATCCCCTGCGTCTACTGACGCTCCCCGCACCGAACGCCTGAGGGAGGCTCCCGCCCGGGAGCCTCCCTCAGGCGTTCCGGCGGCAACCCCTGGCGCCATTCTCCGTACTATGTATAGTGTACTGCGTACGGGATAACTGGCCGGTTGTCCCGGCTGTCCGACGAGAGGGTTGTTCTCCTTGCAGATCACCAAGACCGCGGTCTCCCTGACCGTCGAGGACGTCACCGCCTCCGCCGCCTTCCTCCAGCGGCACTTCGGCTACGCCGAGGAGATGGCGGCCGACGGCTTCGTCTCGCTCGCGCACCCCGGCGGCGGGGTCAACGTCGTCTACCTGCGGCGCGGGCTGGAGGTGCTGCCCGAGGACCAGCGCCACCGGACGGCGGACGGCGTGATCCTGGCGTTCGTCGTCGAGGACATCACCGCCGAGGAACGCCGGCTGAAGGAGGAGGGGGTCGTGATCACGCTGGCACTGCGCGAGGAGCCGTGGGGCGAGAAGCTGTTCCAGGTCGCCGACCCGAACGGGGTCCTGATCGAGCTGGTGGAGTGGGTGAAGCAGTGACCGTGGAGCAGTGACCGTGAACGTCGGCGCCCCTCGTCCCGGCCGGGACGAGGGCCACCCATGAGCAACCGTGCAGGACATTCGCCTGCAACCGGCATATTTGCTCCTTAGAAAGGAGG
>NZ_JBEORY010000113.1:0-5089 GCF_040302665.1 Kitasatospora sp. NPDC097691
CCCAGGAACATGGCGGGGGTGCGGACCAGGAGCAGTCCCTCCGCGCCGGGGGCGACGTTCCGGTCGGCGTCGTCGACCAGCCGCAGCTGCACGCCGGGGACCGGCCGGCCGACCCCGTCGCCGGTGGCCGGCGCCCCGTCCGGGCCCGGCGCGGTGCCGGGCTCCGGCCGCCGGCAGGCGATGATCCCGGCCTCGGTGCAGCCGTAGACCTCGCTGACCCGGACGCCGAAGCGCTCGGCGAACCGGTCCGCGGTGACCGGGTGCAGGGCCGCCCCGGAGGACAGGCACAGCCGCAGCGGGAGCGGGCCGCCGGGGGCGGTCGCGCCGGCGGAGCGGGCCAGCAGGTCGCAGGCCAGCGGGGTGGCGACGAGCACGGTGGCGCCGGTGCGCTCCAGTTCGCCGTTGAGCCGGCCGGGGGTGAAGCGGCCGAGCAGCACCAGTCGGGCGCCGGTCAGCAGCGTGGTGACCAGGCCGGCGACCATCCCGAAGGAGTGCAGCAGCGGCACGGCCGTCAGCACGGTGTCCTCGGGGCCGTAGCCGAAGGAGGCCCGGTAGATCAGGCCGCCCTGCACCAGGTTGTGCTGGGTGTGCACGGCCGCCTTGGGCTCGCCGGTGGAGCCGGAGCTGAACTGGTGCAGGAAGGGGGCGTCGCCGTCCGGCTCGGCCGGGGCCGGCCGGTCCGTCTCCTCGGCCTGCGGCAGTCCGTCGGTCTCCACGACCGGGCCCGGCCAGCCGCCGGCGGCGGCCACCGCGGCCAGCCGCTCGGCCCGGCCGATCAGCACCGCGTCGGCGGCGCCGGACGCCAGCCCGGCGAGCTGGGCCGGCGCGGCGCCGGGCTCGGCGGGCACCAGCCGGACGCCGGTGCGCGCGGCGGCGAGGAAGGCGATGACGCAGTCCGGGGTGTTGTCGAAGAGCAGGACGGCGGTGCGTCCGGCGCCCGCCCCGACCGCGGCGAGCCGGGCGGCGGCCCGCTCCGTCTGCCGGTGCAGGGTGGCGAAGTCCAGCGCGGTGTCCCGCAGTTCGACGGCGGTGCGGCCGGGCCACCGGTGTGCGGCGGCGGCCAGCAGGCCGCCCAGGGTGCGCGGGGTGTCAGCTGCGGACTGCATCGGTGTCCTCCTCGGCGGCCTGGAAGTCGAGCGCCTGGTGGCGGAAGTAGTGGTCGTACAGCTCCGCGTACCGACCGCAGGCCGCCAACAGGGCGTCGTGGGTGCCCTGTTCGACGATCCGGCCGCCGTCGACGACGAGGATCCGGTCGGCCTTGCGGACGGTGGGCAGGCGGTGCGCGACCACGACGGTGGTCCGGCCCGCAGAGACCGCGTCCAGCCCCTCCTGCACCTGGGCCTCGGTCAGCGGGTCCACGCTCGCCGTGGCCTCGTCGAGGATCAGCATCGACGGGTTGCCGAGCATCACCCGGGCCAGCACGATCAGTTGCCGCTGGCCCGCGGAGAGGGTGCCGCCGCCTTCGTTGACCGGGGTGTCGATGCCCTCGGGGAGGACGTCGAGCCAGTCGCCGCCGGCCACCGAGCGGGCGGCGGCCAGGATCTCCTCCGGGGTGGCGCCGGCCCGGCCGAAGCCGATGTTCTCCCCGACGGTGCCGGTGAACAGGAACGGCGCCTGCGGGACGATGCCGAGGTGGCTCTTGTAGGCGTCCAGGTCCAGGGTGCGGATGTCCTGGCCGTCGACGAGCAGTTCACCGTCGCCGAACTCGTAGGCCCGGGTGATCAGCCGGATGATGCTGGACTTGCCGGCGCCGGTGTGCCCGACCAGGGCGACCGTCTCACCGCTGTCGATCTTCAGGTCGAGCCCGGTCAGGACGGGCTTGTCGGCGCGGTAGCCGAAGTCGACCCCGCGGAACTCGACGGTGCCGTCCAGCCGGGGCACCGGACGCGCGTCGCTCTGCTGCACGGCGGGCTCCAGGTCCACCAGGGCGAAGATCCGCTCGGAGGCGGCCAAACCCTGCTGGAACTGGTTCCAGAAGGAGGCGATGCTGGTCAGCGGGAACCAGAACAGCATCAGGGCTTCCAGGAACAGGGACCACTCGCCCGCCGTGACGGAGCCGTCGGTCAGCAGGTTCCCGCCGAGCACCACCACGCCGACGGTGCCCAGGCCGGTGAGCGTCAGCAGCAGCGGGAAGATCCCGCTGAACAGCCGGTTCAGCTTGACGGTCGCCCGGAACCAGCGCTGGTTGACCTCGACCAGTCCGGCGTGGGTGGACTCCTCCCGCTGGAAGTTGCGGGCCACCGCGATGCCGCGCAGGGTCTCCTGCACGTAGGCGTTGATCTGCGCGAGGGAGCGCTGCTGCTGGCGGGACGCGCGCCGCGACACCCACCGGAAGCCCAGGCTGACCAGCACGATCAGCGCGGCGGTCGCCGCGGTGACCAGGGCCAGCGGGACGTTGATGACGAACATGGCGACCAGCACCAGTCCGATCATCAGGACCTGGCCGACCAGCCCGAGGGTGAGCGTGGCGAGGGTGGCGAACGCCTGGGTGTCGGCGGTGATCCGGCTGGCCACCGACCCGGAGGCCTGGTCGTCGTGGAAGGCCATGTCCTGGCGGAGCACCGCCTCGAACGCGCGGCGGCGCATCTCCAGGACGACGTCGCCGACCAGGACGCCGACGGACCGCTGCTGGAAGAAGGTCAGCAGCCAGGCGACCAGACCGGTGCCGAGCGCGGCCCCGGTCAGCGGCAGCACCGCGTCGCCGACGCTCTCGCGGGCGGCGTTGTCCACGATGTCGGCCACCAGCAGGGGGAACGCGGCCCCGGCGACCGCCGCGCCGACCACGGCCAGCGCGATCAGCACCACCGTGCTGCCCTTGGCGGCGAACAGCGGCCGGATCCGGCGCAGCAGTTCGCGGTCACCGTAGGACCGGTCGTAGCTGTCGGCGGTGATCCCGTCGAGTATGTCTGCCATCAGTGGACTCCCTCTCCGGACCGGCCGGCCGTCTCCTGCAGGTGCGGCGCGAAGATCCGGTGGTACAGCTCGCAGCTCTCCAGCAGTTCCTCGTGGCGGCCGCGGCCGACGATCCGGCCCTTGTCCAGCACCAGGACCAGGTCGGCGCTGCGGATCCGGGACAGCCGGGGGGTGACCATGAAGGTGGTGCGGCCCGCCGCGGCCCGTCGGACGGCCTGCTGGATCCGCTCCTCGGTGGCGCTGTCCACGGCGCTGGTGGAGTCGTCCAGGACCAGGATCCGCGGGTCGGCCAGCAGGGCGCGGGCGATGGCGATGCGCTGGCGCTGGCCGCCGGACAGGGTGGCACCGCGCTCGCCGACCATGGTGTCGTAGCCGTGCTCGGTGCCGGCGATGAACTCGTGGGCGTGCGCGGCCCGCGCGGCCTCCTCCAGTTCGGCCCGGGTGAGCTCCCGGTCCGCGCCGAAGGCCAGGTTGTCCGCGATGGACCGGGAGAACAGCACCACGTCCTGCTCGATCACCGAGATCTGCGAGCGCAGCGTCTGGGCGTCCCAGCCGGTGGTGGCCACGCCGTCGACCAGCACCTCGCCGGAGTCCGGCGCGTACGTCCGGTTCAGCAGCTGCAGCAGGGTGGACTTGCCGCTGCCGGTCGGCCCGACCAGGGCCACCGTCATGCCCGGCTCCACCGTGAAGGAGACGTCCTCCAGGACCGGCTTGTCGCCGTGCCCGAACGAGACCCGGTCGAAGACCACCGTGCCCTCGATCTGCGCGCGGTGGCCGGCGTCGGCGTCCTCCTCGGAGCCGGCCCGGTCGGTGATGACCTCCAGGATCCGCCGGGCGCCGGCGATCCCGAGGAAGATCAGGCCGATGCTGAACGAGGCCAGCTGGGTGGGCGCCCGCAGGGCCCCCATCAGCCCGAGGAAGCCGACGAACTGACCGACCGTCAGCGAACCGTCGGAGACCAGGTACGCGCCGTGCAGCAGGGCGGCCGCCAGCGCGGCCACCAGCAGCAGGGTGGGCAGGTACAGGGCCTGCTCCTTGGCCTGGCGCACCGAGGCGTCCCGGTAGGCGGTCGCCTTCTCCATGAACCGGCGCTGCTCGGCGGCCCGGCGTCCGGTGGCGTCGACGGTCTCGATCCCCGCGATGGTCTGCGAGACGTGGGCGCTGAGCTCGCCGAAGCGGGCCCGGGTGGCCCCGGCCGCCGGGTCGAGCCGGCGGCCGTACTCGGCCAGCGCCACGGCGAACAGCACCAGGAACACCAGCGGCACCAGCAGCAGCCGGGCGTCGATCAGGCCGATGAACACGATCGGCACGACCAGCCCGAGCAGCATGTCCAGGGTGAGGTCCAGGCCGGGCGACAGCATCAGGTTGACGGCCTGCGCGTCACCGGTGACCCGGGCCGAGAGGTCGCCCACCCGGTGCCGGTTGAAGAACTGCTGGCCCTTCTGGAGCAGCGCGGAGAACAGCGTGGACCGCAC
Organism: Kitasatospora sp. NPDC097691; assembly: GCF_040302665.1. Taxonomy (NCBI): domain Bacteria; kingdom Bacillati; phylum Actinomycetota; class Actinomycetes; order Kitasatosporales; family Streptomycetaceae; genus Kitasatospora; species Kitasatospora sp. NPDC097691. Next base: position 4,389 of record NZ_JBEORY010000113.1, read on the forward strand.
GTCGCGCTCCAGGCCGCAGGCGTACGCCTCCAGCGAGTAGGTGGCGACGAACCCGGCGATGCCGCGCACCGCGACCAGGGCCAGCAGCACCAGCACCATGCTGTCGAACCGCCCCCGGTCCGGGGTGGTGCCGAGCAGGGCGTCGAAGGCGGTGCCGATCACGACCGGGACCGCCGCGGCCAGCAGGTGCCACACCACCGAGCCGGTGAGGTGGGCCGCGATCCAGCCCTTGGACCGGGCGAGGTGGGACTTCAGGAACGGGCCGACCCGCTCGCCGGGGAACGGGGGCGGGGCCGCGCGCCGCTCCTTCGCGGTGGTCGCGGTGGTCATGCGTTCTCCAGGGGGGTGTCGTCCGGGGCCGGGCGGGGGTCCTGCAGGTAGCCGCTGCGGACCAGCTCGGTGAGGTACGTGTGCAGCAACCGCTCGTCGATCGGCGGGCAGTCGGTGCCGGACTCCCGGTAGGCCGACCGGGCGGAGCCGGGGACGGCCGCCCCCAGGCCGCCGGGGGCGGAACCGGGGGCCGCGCCGTCGCCGGGGGCGGCGAACAGCGGCAGGAACGGGAAGAGGGCGTTGTCCCAGGAGTGCGCGGCCGACTCCTGCAGGGCGCTCAGCCAGTCGCCGTAGGAGACCTTGCGGAGCGGGTAGCCGTAGCCGGCGACCCAGTCGAAGACCGTGCCGAGCCCGACGGGCTCGGGGTGGGC
>NZ_JBEORY010000114.1:0-4689 GCF_040302665.1 Kitasatospora sp. NPDC097691
TGACGACTTCTTCCGTTTCGGCGGTCACTCCCTGCTCGCGACCCGCCTGGTCAGCCGCATCCGCACCGTCCTCGATGTGGAACTCCCGATCCGCCAGCTCTTCGAGACGCCGACGGTCGCCGGCCTCGCCTCCGCCCTGGACGCCACCGAGGGCGTCACCCGGGGTGCCGTCGTCGCGGTCGTTCCGCGTCCGGAGCGGATCCCGCTGTCGTACGCGCAGCAGCGGCTGTGGTTCCTCCACCAGTTCGACGGCCCCAACGCGACGTACAACGCGCCGGTGGCGCTGCGGCTGCGCGGTTCGCTGGACCGGGAGGCGCTGCGGCTGGCCCTGGCCGACGTCGTCGCCCGCCACGAGAGCCTGCGCACCCTCTTCGTCGAGGACGCCGAGGGCGCGGGGCAGGTCATCCTTCCCGCCGACCGGGTCGAGCTGCCGCTGGACGTCGTGGAGACGGACGAGGAACAACTGGCGGAGCGCCTCGCCGAGGCCTCGGCCCACCCCTTCGACCTCGCCCACGAGATCCCGTTCCGGGCGACACTCCTCGCCCTCTCGGACACGGACCACGTCCTGCTCGTCCTGACCCACCACATCGTGAGCGATGCGTGGTCGCGCGGTCCGCTGGCGCGGGACCTGACGGCGGCCTACGCGGCGCGTGTCGCGGGGGAGGCGCCGGCGTGGCAGGAGCTGCCCGTCCAGTACGCGGACTACAGCCTGTGGCAGCGGGAGACGCTGGGTTCGGAGGACGAGCCTGGTAGTGAGATATCGCGTCAACTCGCCTACTGGGAGGGGGCTCTGGCGGGTCTGCCGGACCAGTTGGAGTTGCCGTTCGACCGGCCGCGGCCGGCGGTGGCTTCGTACCGGGGTGAGCGGATTCCGTTCGAGGTGCCGGGCGCCTTGTACGCGCGGGTCGTCGCGCTGGCGCGGGAGACGCAGTCGAGTCCGTTCATGGTGCTCCAGGCGGCGCTGGCCGCTCTGCTGACGCGGCTCGGTGCGGGGGAGGACGTGCCGATCGGCACGCCGATCGCGGGCCGGACCGACGACGCCCTCGACCAGCTCATCGGCGTGTTCATCAACACCCTCGTCCTGCGCACCGACACCTCGGGCAACCCCTCGTTCAACGAGCTGGTGGGCCGGGTCCGGGAGACCAGTCTCCGTGCCTACGCGCACCAGGACCTGCCGTTCGAGCGGCTGGTCGAGGCGGTCAACCCGGAGCGTTCGCTCGCCCGGCACCCGCTGTTCCAGGTGCTGCTGACCTTCAACAACACCGACTACCAGGGCGCCCTGGACTCGCTCGACGGACTGCCCGGCCTCACGGTCGAGCGCCGGTCGGTCGACACCTCGGCCGCCAAGTTCGACCTGGCCTTCGGCTTCACCGAGCAGTTCGACGGGCAGGGCCACGCGAACGGCCTGGCCGGCGTACTGGAGTTCGCCACGGACCTCTTCGACCAGGTGACGGCGCAGGCCTTCGTCGACCGGCTGCTCCGACTGACGGCCGCGGCAGTGGCCGCGCCCGCGGGGACCATCGGTTCCATCGACCTGCTGGATGAGGTCGAGGTGGGTTTGGTGGTGGAGGGGTGGAACGAGACGGCGTGTGAGGTGCCGGGTCGTTCGGTGGTGGAGTTGTTCGCGGAGCGGGTGGCGGTGTCGCCGGATGCGGTGGCAGTGGTTTCCGGCGAAGTATCGCTCTCCTATGCGGAGTTGGATGCGCGTGCGGAGCGGTTGGCGGGGCTGTTGGTGGCCCGTGGCGTGGTCGCGGAGCGGTTCGTTGCGGTGGCGTTGCCGAGGTCGGTGGACCTGGTGGTGGCGCTGTTGGCGGTGTGGAAGGCGGGGGCGGCGTATCTGCCGCTGGACACGGAGTATCCGGTGGACCGGCTGGCGTTCATGCTGGCCGACGCGGACCCGGTGCTGGTGCTGACCACGAGCGAACTGCTCTCCGAGCTGCCCGAGTTGGCGGTCGACTACCTGCTTCTGGATGCTCCGGAGACGGTCGAGGCGCTTGCCGCGCCGATCGACGGCGGTGTGCTGCCGGCCGTGTCCTCGGTGCCGATGGGTTCGGCGTCGGCGTATGTGATCTACACGTCGGGGTCGACGGGGCTGCCGAAGGGTGTGGTGGTTCCGCAGGGTGCGTTGGTGAACTTCGTGGTGTCGATGGCGGGTCGGTTCGGTCTGGGGGTGGGGGATCGGCTGTTGGCGGTGACGACGGTCGGTTTCGACATCGCGGGGCTGGAGTTGTTCGTGCCGTTGGTGAGTGGCGCGGCGGTGGTGGTGGCTGCTCGGGACGTGGTGCGGGATCCGGTGGCGTTGTGTGCGCTGGTGCGGTCTTCGGGTGCGTCGGTGATGCAGGCGACGCCGAGTCTGTGGCGTGCGGTGTTGGCGCAGGACGCTTCGGTGGTGGAGCGGTTGCGGGTGCTGGTGGGTGGTGAGGCTCTGCCGTCGGATCTGGCGGTGGAGTTGGCCGCTCGTGCGGTGTCGGTGGCGAACATGTACGGGCCGACGGAGACCACGGTGTGGTCGACGGTGTGGGATGTGGCGGGCGGTTCGGCGGGTTCGCCGAGGATCGGGCGTCCGATCGCGAACACGCGGGTGTATGTGCTGGACGGTGGTCTGCGTCCGGTTCCGGCGGGTGTGCCGGGTGAGTTGTACATCGCGGGTGAGGGTGTGGTGCGGGGGTACTGGCGTCGGCCGGAGCTGACGGCGGGGCGTTTCGTTGCGGATCCGTTCGGTTCCTCGGGTTCGCGGATGTATCGCACGGGTGACCTGGTGCGGTGGACGCGGGACGGGGAGCTGGAGTACCTGTCGCGGGTCGATGACCAGGTGAAGTTGCGTGGTTTCCGGATCGAGCTGGGTGAGATCGAGTCGGTGCTGGCCGTGCACGAGCAGGTGGCGCAGGCGGCGGTGCTGGTCCGGGAGGACCGGCCGGGGGACAAGCGCCTGGTGGCGTATGTGGTGCCTTCCGGGGAGGGCGGTCCGGTGGCGGCGGAGCTGCGGGCGCTGGCGGCCGGGCGGCTGCCGGAGTACATGGTGCCGTCGGCGTTCGTCGTCCTCGACGCGTTCCCGCTGACGCCCAACGGCAAGCTGGACCGTCGTGCGCTGCCGGCGCCGGAGTACGGTGCGGACTCGGTCGGTCGTTCGCCGCGCTCCCCGCGCGAGGAGATCCTGTGCGGGCTGTTCGCGGAGACCCTGGGGGTGGAGTCCGTCTCGATCGACGACGACTTCTTCCAGCTCGGCGGGCACTCCCTGCTCGCCACCCGGCTGGTCAGCCGGATCCGGTCCGTCCTGGACGTGGAACTCGCCGTACGGCAGGTCTTCGAGGCCTCCACCGTCGCCGAACTCGCCACCGCACTCGACGAGTCGGCCGTCGGTCGTCTCCCGCTGCGGGCTGTTGCCGAGCGTCCGGACCGTCTGCCGCTCTCGCTGGCGCAGCAGCGGCTCTGGTTCCTGCACCAGTTCGAGGGACCGAGCGCCACCTACAACCTTCCCGTGGCGCTGCGGCTTTCCGGTTCCCTGGACGTCGAGGCGCTCCGTGACGCGCTGGCCGACGTGGTCGCCCGTCACGAGAGCCTGCGGACCGTCTTCGCCGAGGACGCCGAGGGTCCGTACCAGATCGTCCTCGATGCCGCGCGCGCCGCCGAGACCGGACTCCGGGAGGTCACGGTTGCCGCCGACGACCTCGAAGAGGAGCTGAAGCACGCGACCAGGACGCCGTTCGACCTGACCCGTGATCTGCCGCTGCGGGCCTGGCTGTTCGAGCAGGGCGAGGAGGAGCACGTCCTGCTGGCGGTCGTCCACCACATCGCGGGCGACGCCTGGTCGATGGGGCCGCTGGCCCGCGACCTGGCCGACGCCTATGCGGCGCGCGTCGCCGGGGAGGTTCCGGCGTGGCAGGCGCTGCCGGTGCAGTACGCCGACTACAGCCTGTGGCAGCGCGAGCTGCTCGGTTCCGAGGCCGATCCGGACAGCGAGCTTTCGCGTCAACTCGCCTACTGGCAGCAGGCGCTGGCTGATCTGCCGGAGGAGCTGGCGCTGCCGTTCGACCGGCCGCGGCCGGCCACCGCCTCCTACCGGGGCGACCGGGTGACCTTCGCGTTCCCCGACGGCCTGCACGAGCGCCTGTCTGCGGTGGCGCGTGAGCAGCGGGCGAGTGTGTTCATGGTGCTGCAGGCGGCGCTGGCTGCGCTGTTGAGCCGGCTGGGTGCGGGGGAGGACATTCCGCTGGGGACGCCGATCGCGGGTCGCACCGACGATGCGCTGGACGATCTGGTCGGGTTCTTCGTCAACACGTTGGTGCTGCGGACGGACGTGTCGGGTGACCCGACGTTCGCGGAGCTGATCGAGCGGGTGCGGGCGGCTGACCTGGAGGCGTACGCGCACCAGGACCTGCCGTTCGAGCGGCTGGTCGAGGCGGTCAACCCGGAGCGCTCGCTCGCCCGGCACCCCCTCTTCCAGACCATGCTCGTCCTCAACAACACGGATCAGGGAGCGGCCTCCGCCGTCGCGTCCCTGCCCGGTCTGGCCGTGACGGGCGAGTCGGTGGAGGCCGGCTCCGCGAAGTTCGACCTCTCCTTCCGCCTGTCGGAAGGCGGAGGCGTCCTGGACTTCAGCACGGATGTGTTCGACCGGGGGACGGCGGAGGTGTTGGCGGAGCGTTTCGTGGGGGTGTTGTCCGCTCTGGTCGAGGATCCGCAGGGTCG
>NZ_JBEORY010000115.1:0-4431 GCF_040302665.1 Kitasatospora sp. NPDC097691
GCAGCCAACTCGCAGGCTGGAACGGCGATCCGGCCGACTTCGACTGGGACTGGCACGACGTCGCCGGCTACCTGGACCGGATCGACCGGACCGGCGTCGCCGTCAACGCCTGTTACCTCGTCCCGCACGGCACGCTGCGCACCCTCGTCATGGGCTGGGCCGACCGCCCGCCCACCCCGGCCGAACTCGACCGGATGCGACAGGTGTTGGCGAAGAGCCTGCTGGACGGCGCGGTCGGCATGTCCAGCGGCCTCAGCTACACCCCCGGGTCGTACGCGGACACCGCCGAACTGGTCGAGCTGTGCACCATCGTCGCGGCCTACGGCGGCTTCCACGCTCCGCACCAACGCTCCTACGGCGAGGGGGCGTTGGAGGGCTACGCGGAGATGGTGGAGATCTCCCGGCGGAGCGGCTGCGGGCTGCACCTGACCCACGCCACGATGAACTTCGGCGTCAACCGGGGCCGGGCCGGAGAGCTGTTGGAGCTGGTCGACCGGGCGCTCGCCGACGGCGTCGACCTCACCCTGGACAGTTACCCGTACCTTCCCGGCTCCACCACCCTGGCCGCTCTGCTGCCGAGTTGGGCCACCGAGGGCGGACCGGAGGCGACGCTGGCCAGGCTGGTCGACCCGGCGCAGTGCGCCCGGATCCGGTACGAGGTGGAGGAGAAGGGCAGCGACGGGTGCCACGGCGTGGTCACCGACTGGGCGACGATCCAGATCTCCGGCGTCCGGTCGGCGGAGCTGGCCCCGGCCGTCGGCCGGACCGTCGCCGAGATCGCCGCCGAGGAGCGGCGCACCGGCACCGAGGTGTTCCTCGACCTGCTGCGCCGGGACGAGTTGGCCACCACGATCCTCCAGCACGTCGGGCACGAGGAGAACGTCCGGGCGATCATGCGCCACCGCGCGCACACCGTCGGCAGCGACGGACTGCTGGTCGGCGCCCGGCCGCACCCGCGGGCCTGGGGCACCTTCCCGCGCTACCTCGGCCACTACAGCCGGGAGTCGGGCGTGCTGACGCTGGAGGAGGCGGTCGCCCGGATGACCGGCCGGCCCGCCGCCCGGCTGGGCCTGCACCGGCGTGGCCGGATCGCCCCCGGCCACCACGCCGACCTGGTGCTCCTCGACCCCGAACGGGTCCGGGACACCGCGACCTTCGAGCACCCCAGGCGGCCCGCCGAGGGCATCGAGTACGTGTACGCCAACGGCACCGCCGTCGTCCGGCAGGGTCGCACCACCGGCGCCCGCCCCGGGCTCGCCCTGCGCCGCACCGACCGAGGAACCCGAGCCGCATGACATCCCTTGCCGCCCTGCATGCCGACCGGGTGATCGCGGTGGTCCGCGCACCGAGCATCCCGGACGCCTCCGCGCTGTGCGCCGCACTCGCCGCCGGAGGCATCAGATGGACCGAATTCACCTACACCACACCGGATGTGACGAACCATCTGCGACACGCTGCCGAGGCCGGACACCGGGTCGGCGTCGGCACCGTACTGACCGCCGAGCAGGCCGAGCGCGGGGTCGCGGTCGGCGCCTCCTTCCTGGTCACGCCCGGCTGCCGGCCCGAGGTCGCGGAGGCGGCGAAGGGCGCCGGGGTGCCGGTGGTGCTCGGGGCGCTCACCCCGACCGAGGTGGCCCGGGCGGTGGACCTGGGTGCCGCCGCCGTCAAGATCTTCCCGGCCCGGGCGTTCGGACCCGGCTACTTCAAGGACCTGCGCGGACCGTACCCGGGCGTGCCGCTGGTGGCCTCCGGCGGGGTGAACGCGGGCAACGCCGCCGAGTTCCTGGGGCAGGGTGCGCTCGCGGTGTGCGCGGGGACGGACGTGGTGCCGCCGGAGGCGGTCGCAGCGGGGGACTGGGCGGAGATCACCCGGCGGGCCCGGGCGTTCACGGAGGCGTGCGGCGACGCCCGCGGGGAGGCGTAGCGGAGGAGTGCCGGTACGCGTGGCGGAGACAGGTGGCGAGGCGTAGCGGAGGCGGGCGGCGAGTCGAAGCGGAGGCAGGCGGGGAGGCGTAGGGCCGGGAAACGGCGGTGGCGGGGCGAGGCGGGCTGTCGGGACGGCCGGGAACGGACGAGAATCGGTGGCACCCGGTTCGGCCCCCGGCCGAGTCCGGCCCGGTTCAGCCCCGCCCGGTGCACCCCGGGCCCCGGACCCGGTAGGAGGAACCCACCCATGACCTCGACCCGCCCCGGCCCCGACTGGCTCGCCGACGCCGTCCTCTACCAGATCTACCCGCAGACCTTCGCCGACTCCGACGGCGACGGCATCGGCGACTTCGCGGGCATCGCGGAGCACCTCGACCACCTCGCCTGGCTCGGGGTCGACACCGTGTGGCTCAACCCCTGCTTCGCCTCGCCGTTCCGCGACGCCGGCTACGACATCACCGACTACCTCACCCCGGCCCCGCGCTACGGCAGCACCGAGGACCTGGCCGCGCTGGTCGAGGCCGCCCGCCGCCGCGGCATCCGGATCCTGCTGGACCTGGTCGCCGGGCACACCTCCGACCGCCACCCCTGGTTCCTGGCCGCCGCCGAGGACGCGTCCGATCACCGCTACATCTGGTCCGACCGGCCGGTGGACGGCTTCGTGGCCTCGCCCGGCAGCCGCCCGGGCTGGTACCGGCCGAACTTCTTCGACTGCCAGCCCGCCCTCAACTTCGGCTACGCGCGCAGCAGTTCTGCCGAGCCCTGGCGTCAGCCGGTGGACGCCGAGGGGCCGCGGGCCAACCGGGCGGCGCTGCGCGACATCATGGCGCACTGGCTCGGCCTCGGCGTGTCCGGCTTCCGGGTGGACATGGCGTACTCGCTGGTCAAGGACGATCCGGGCAAGGCCGAGACCGCCAAACTCTGGACCGAGCTGCGGGACTGGCTGGATCGCGCCCACCCCCAGGCCGCGCTCCTCGCGGAGTGGGGCGAGCCCGCCGCCGCCGTCGCGGCCGGGTTCCACGCGGACTTCTTCCTGCACTTCGGCGGCGAGGACCACGGCCTGCCGCTGCGCTCCCTGTGGAACAACAACGGCGGTACGGTCGAGGAGTTCTGGCAGCAGGAGGCCTGCTACTTCGAGGCCGAGGGCCGGGGCACCCCGCAGCCCTTCCTGGACGCCTGGCGCTCCGCCGCCGAACTCACCGAGGGCAACGGGCACATCGTGCTGCCGACCGCCAACCACGACTTCTCGCGGCTGGCCGCCGGCCCCCGCAGCGCCGAGGAGCTCGTGCCCGCCTTCGCCTTCCTGCTCACCTGGCCCACCCTCCCGGCCGTCTACTACGGCGACGAGATCGGCATGCGCTACCTGCCGGGCCTGCCCGACACCGAGGGCAGCGTGCTCGGGCCGCGCTTCAACCGGGCCGGCTCGCGCACCCCGATGCAGTGGACGCCCGGCCCCACGGCGGGCTTCTCCGCCGCGCCGCCGGAGCGGCTGTACCTGCCGGTGGACCCGGACCCGCACCGCCCGGATGTGCTGTCCCAGCGCGCCGACCCGACCTCGCTGCTGCACACCGTCCGGCGGCTGATCGCGCTGCGCCGGGCGCACCCGGGGCTGGGCTCGGCCGGCGGGGTGGAGGTCCGGCAGGCCGGGTACCCGCTGGTGTACACCCGGGCCGGGCGGTACCTGGTGGCGGTCAACCCGCGCCGGGAGCCGGGAACCGTACGGCTGTCGGACGTGGTGCCGGGGCCGGTGCAGGGTGTGGCGCCGGGGGGTGTCCGGCCGCTGCAGGCGCAGGGTGTGGCGCCGGGGGGTGTCCGGCCGCTGCAGGCGCAGGGTGTGCGGGTGGCGGACGGGGAGCTGAGGGCGGACGGTTTCTCCTACGGCGTGTTCGAGCTGGGCTGATCGCGGGCGGCGGGAGCCGGTCCTCGGGGCCGGCTTCCGTTCGATGTCGGATGGTTGTAAGCTACATCCATAGATGGTTGCATTTGCCACTTGCTTTGCTTTGGTTGCATTTGCCACCCTCTTGCCCGTACGAGACACCACCGGAGAACGGTACGAACGCCATGAGCACACCCCAGAACCCCGCCGCGGCGCCCACCCTGGGGCACTCGCTCAAGCACCTCGCCGTCCATCTGATCACCCCGCTGCTGATGTGCCTCGGCATGGCGCTCGCCTACCAGAGCGCCTTCCACCAGCCCGAGCCGCACCACCTCAAGGTCGCCGTCGTCGGCACCACGGAGCAGGCGCACGGCCTGGCGCAGGCCATCCAGCAGAAGGCCGGGGACGCGCTCGACGTCCGCACCGTCGACGACCGGGCCGCCGCCGAGCAGCAGCTGCGCGACCGCGACCTGGTCGGCGCCTTCGTCCCGGACGCCAGGAGCCCCGAGCTGATCGTGGCCAAGGGCAACTCGGACACCTCGGTGGTGGCCGCCACGGCGGTGTTCACCAACGTCACCGACAAGCAGGGCGTCCCGCTGCACGTCACCGACCTGACCACCCTCGCCAAG
>NZ_JBEORY010000116.1:0-4174 GCF_040302665.1 Kitasatospora sp. NPDC097691
GGTGCTTCTCCAGCGCCTCGACGACCTCGTCCACGCCCTCGCCGCGGGCCGCGACGGTCTTCACGATCGGCGGGCGCCAGTCCCCCGCCTCGCGGCGCCGCGCAGCCCAGCGCGGCGAAGGCGGCCGGCACCCACACCGCCACCCGCACGACCCGGCCCACGGTGGTGTGCCGGGCGTGGGCGGCGATCGCCTCGCGGAAGTCCTCGTCCGTCGGCGCGTACGCCAGCTCCATGCGCTCCTGGTCCACCGTGCGCCTCTGCTCTCCTTGATCCACTGCCCGGAGCGGCGGATCCTAGCAAGGGCGCCGACCCCGCCCGGACCCCGGCCACCCCCGTGACCAGCGGCTCTCCGTGGCGCCCCGGGCCGCGACACCACGGCCCGTCAGGCCGACGGCAGCGCCCCCAGCGCGTGCAGGCCCGTCCGGCTGCCCCGGAAGACCGCCGAACCGTCCGCCGCCAGGAACACCCGGGTGTACTCCGTGTCCTCCCGGAGCCGCTGCGGCTCGTCCCGCCACCGCGCCCGGCCCGTCACCAGGTCGAACGCGAACAGCCGGTCGTCGTTCGTCCCCACGTACACCGCGCCGTCCGCGGCGGTCGCCGAACCCATCCCGCGCCCCAGACCCGAGGGCACCTGCGCCGTCCACCGCGTGTCGCCCGTGCCCGCGTCCAGCACCGTCAGCCGGGTCCCGCTCAGCAGGCACACCGCCCCGTCCGCGACCGACAACGGCCCCGACACCGGCAGCCGCCCACGCTGCCACAGCACCCGCCCGGTGGCGGCGTCCAGCGCGAAGACGGTCGCCGAACCCACGGTCGCACCGTTGTGCAGGACGTGGACGACACCCTGCCCGACGGCGGGAGGGCTGTCGGTGCGGTCGACGGCCTCCTGCACCCACCGCCGCTCCCCGCTGCGCGCATCGAACGCGAGCAGCCCGCCGTACCGCCCGGCCGCGAACACCGTCTCCCCGGCCAGCGCCAGCACCCCCGAGGCGCCCGGATCGCTGCTCCAGCACAGCCCCCCGCCCGCCGCGTCGTAGCAGCGCAGCGACGTCCCGTGGGCCGCGTACACCCGGCCCCCGCCGACCACCGGCTCCTGCTGCCACGGGAACTCGTCCCAGTCCGGGGCCGCCACCTCCCACCGCGGCTCACCCGACGCCGCGTCCAGGACCTGCACACCCGCCGTGGAGACCACGCACACCACACCGTCCCCCACCGCCAGCGGCCACCCGCCCGCATTCGCCAACTGCCACGGGCCCAGGCCGTCCACGGGCGCCGCCTCCACCACCCGGCTCCAGCGCACCGCACCGGTAGCCGGATCCAGCGCGCGCACCCTGCCGTCGTACCCCGAGGCGAACAGCCCCTGCTGCGCCCCGGCGGTCAGCACGACCCGCCCGCCCAGCTCGGGCGAGCTCCACAGTCGCGGGCCGCGCACCTCGCCCCGGCGCGCCCACCAGCCGGTCCCGCCGGCGACGGCGAGCGCGCCGAGGCCCCCGGCGGCGCTCAACAGCAGCCGCCGGCGGTTGATCCGGGGAGGAGTCACGGACGGAGTCGGATCGTTCTGCAGGGCATCGGAGTTCACATCGGTCATGACTTCGCGCACGGACTTGTGGTTCCCGTCGGTCGGGCGGAGGGCCGACGGCCCCGCAGGCGGTGAAGCGGCGGGGGCGCCCCGAGGGCCCCCGATCCGGGGAACGGCTCCTCCCCGCGACCCGGTTCACTCCGCAGGGGCCGCCGGCAGGAATCACGGACCGGGCGGTACACGCCCCGGCCGGCGCGCGCCACTTCCCCGTAGCCGCCGCAGGCACCCCGACCGGGATCCGCCGAGGGCGGGACACACCGGAAGGTGCGCCGCCAGGACGGACCCCGTGACCCTGCTGCTGCTCGGTACTGCTCCCGCCGCCCTGAAGGTCGCCGACGCCTACGCCCAGTGCCTGCTGCTGCGCGCCCGCGCCGAGCTGGCCCGGGCCCAGGCGCAGGCGGCGAAGGCGACGCAGACGACGCAGACGGCGCAGGCCCCGGACGCCGAGGCGAACGGCGGCGCGCAGTGAGCGACGAGTCCTGCGACGCGTGCGGCGCCGCGCGGACGGTACCCGTCGAGACGGCCTACCGCCGCTACCACGGCGAACTCGTGGTCCTGGCGGGTTTCTCGGCCGGCCGTGGGCGCCGGCGGCGGTAGGGGTAGTGAAACGGCAGCGCCGGCAGGGCGGGAGCAGGAAGTCGGCCCGGCCGACTTCCCACTCCCGCCCTGCCCCCGATCCGCCCGGCAGCCCCCGCAGGCGCGGTGTCCGCTACGCGAGCGGGTTGGCGTACGCGGCCAGGTCGCCGACGGTCTGGGTGAAGCGGGTGACCGCCGAGCCCGGGTCGAGCACGTCGTGGGCGGCGGTCAGCAGCGCGTTGCGCAGGCGGGCGTGCGGGGCGAGGTAGCCGAGCTGGGTGAGCGCCCTGGACTGCAGGGCGCGGGCCTGCTTCTCGGTGGCGGCCGGGACGGCCAGCGGGATGGCGGCGGCGGAGATCACCGGGTCGAGCAGCAGGACGGCCTTCGCGTAGTCCGGCACCGTGTCGTCGTAGGCGCGCTGCGCGGCGTCCACCTGCTTGCCCGCGCTGCCCGGCAGCAGCAACCCCGCCTTGGCGGTGGCGGCGAGCTGCGGGGCGCCGAGGGCGGTGCCGTTGAGCTTGGCCCACACCTCGCGCACGGTGCGGGAGGGGGTGTCCAGGTAGCCGGGGGTGGCGAGCAGCGGGGCGACCGGGCCCGCGTCGGGGACGGCGGTGGCGGCGGTGCGCCGGGCGGCCAGCCACGCGGACACGTCCCCCGCCGGCGTGCCCTCGTCCGTCAGCGCCTCCCACACCGGCCACCCGTACGCGCCGAAGCCGATCCGGGCCGTGGTGCCGAAGGCGGTGGTGGTGGCGTTCAGCAGGTCGGCGCGGGCCTTGCCCGGGGCGCCCAGCAGCCCGGCGCCGGCCAGGTACACGGCCTTGGACGCGGGCAGGTAGACGTTCATCTCGGCGGGGGAGGCGTGCCCGCCGGCCGGCTGCAGGACCAGCTGCACCCCGGCCACCTCGACCGCGTACAGGCCGTCCTGCCAGGCGACGCCGGTCCAGGACGGCCACGCGTCCTTCGGGGTCGAGGGCGACAGCACGCCGCCGACGGTGTCGGTGGGGGCGAGGAAACCGGCCCCGCCGAGGGAGACGGTGCGGCCGAGGTCGGAGTCGACCAGGCCGCGCGGGCTCGCGTCGAGGCGGGTGCCGTAGGCGTAGTCGGCCAGCTTGGCGTTGTGCGCGCCCTGGGTGACCTGGCGCAGCACCGCGTCGGCGAGGAACCCGTCGGGCGCGTAGACCTTCAGGTCGGCGGGCACGGCGCCGTCGAACAGCCCGCGCACGCCGCCGAAGTGGTCCACCCCGCTCTGGGTGTGGACGACGGCGCGCACCGGCTTGCTGTTCCCGGTGGTGCTGCGGAACAGCGTCAGCGCGGCGCGGGCCGTCTCGTACGAGCCGAGCGGGTCGATCACCACCAGGGCGTCGGGGCCTTCGACGACGGTCAGGTTGGCGAGGTCGTAGCCGCGCACCTGGTAGAGGCCGTCAGTCACGTGGAACAGCCCGGAGGGGGCGTCCAGTTGTCCGTGGCGCCACACTCCCGGCGCCACCGACTCCGGGGTGTCCATCTCCAGGAAGTCGAAGGCGGTGAAGTCCCAGACCACGTTCCCGCTGTCGGGGAGGTGGACGAGGGGCTCGTTCGGGACGGCCATCAGGCCCCGCTGGGCGCACTCGAAGTCACGGGAGCCGCCGGGGGGTTGCTTGGCGGCGGCGGCCTGGTTCTGCTGCACGACGTACGCGGTCGGGTCCACGGGCACGAAGGTGTCGGCCACGGAGTGACTCCTCAAGTCGGGTGGGAGCCGCGCGCTTCCCCACGCACGGCGATCACCGACACTAAGCGTGACGTGTCGTGCACACAACGGCACGACTGTTCGGGCTGACCGGAACCAGCGCCACCGGTCGGTTCCGCGCCCGGTCACCGGGTCCGGACAGCCGCGCGGCCCGCCCGAGTTGGCCGAAAACACCTCAACCCGCCCAGCGGAGTGGGAAGTCGTCTCGGTCAGCGGCGCCCCGGCCGGCGTCACCGCCACCGTCACCCCCGGCAGCGTCACCGCCGGCAGCAGCGCCACACTCGCCATCTCCACCA
>NZ_JBEORY010000117.1:0-4144 GCF_040302665.1 Kitasatospora sp. NPDC097691
GCAGGGGGGACCCTGTGGGAGAGTAGGACGCCGCCGAACAATCATTGTGAAGAACCCCCATCCGGATTCCGGATGGGGGTTCTTCGCGTTTCCGGGCCTTTCTCGGCCGTCGGCTCACTCGTCGTCGGACTGCGCTTCCTCCGTCGGCTCTCCCTGGGCCTGGGCCGCAGGCTCGGCCGCCGCCGTGGCCGCAGCAGACGGTGCGGCGGGAACCGCAGCGGTGCCCCAGGCCGGACGGTTGAGCCACTTGTCGGTGCTGGTGGTGAGGCGAGCGACGGCGCTGCCGTCCGGCCGCATGCTGTAGAGGTCGGCGCCGGCACCCGCGGGGGCCTGGGTGAAGACGATGGACTGACCGTCGGGCGCGTAGGCGGCGGCTCCGTAGAAGGCGTCCGAGGGGGCGGGGGTGAGGGCGCCGATGGCGGTGCCGTCGGGGTGGATGGTGTAGATGCCGCCGCCGGGGGCGTTGTCGGGGCCGGCCGGGTAGGTGGTGAAGAGGATCCGGGTGCCATCGGGGGACCAGTCGGCGCGGTCGCCGGCGCGCAGTTCCCAGGGGGTGAGCTGGCGGAGGCCGGTGCCGTCCGCGCTCACGACGTAGATGGCGCGGCTGTTGGCGGGCTGTCCGGTGGCGCTGGTGCGGTACTCGAAGGTGAGCTGCTTGCCGTCGGGGGACCAGCTGGGGTTGCTGACCGAGCCGGAGTAGGGCTTGTCGTTGGTGAGGAAGGTGAGCCGCTGGACGTCGGTGCCTTCGGGGCTCATCAGGTAGAGGTCCGAGTACTGGGAACGGGTCTTGTCGGCCGGGTCCTGGGCGCCCCAGGAGCGGCTGAAGGCGAGCTGCTTGCCGTCGGGCGAGAAGGCGGGGGCGCGTTCGTCCTCGTTGGCGCAGTCGGTGCCGCCGCTGGAGCTGTCGCAGAGCTGGCTGATCTGGTGGGCGCTCTCTCCGGAGGTGGCGACCGTCCAGAGCCGGGCGGCGCCGCTCTGCGGGTCGGTGCGGTCGAAGGCGATGGTGGCGCCGTCGGGGGACCAGTCGGGTCGGTCGTCGCGGGCGTGGTCCGGCGGCTGGGTGATCTGGTGCTGGCCGCTGCCGTCGGGGGCGAGCGTGACGATGGCGCTGGTGCTGCGAGAAGCGTCGGTGTAGGCCCGGCTGACGATCAGTCCGTTGTGCGCGCTGGACGCGGCGGGTGCTCCCGCTGCCGCGTCGACCACGCCGGGGGTCGCGGCGGGCGTCGGCTCGGGGGTGGCGGAGGGGGACTCCGGCCGGATCTCCGAGAGGGGGATCTCCCCGGGCTCGGCCCCGCAGCCGGTGAGCAGGGCGCCCAGAAGCAGAAGGCCCGCACCTGCGCTTGCGCGGGTGCGGGCCCTGTTCGTGGGTGACTGCCTTGTGCTGGTGATCCGTGCCATCTCAGCCTCCGACCTCTGCGACCCTTGCCGACCGCTCGACGTGTGCCCCCGTCGCCGATTCAGGACGAAGGCCCCTGAAAGGAGCTGTCACTGTGTCAGACGGAGGGCGTCGCTCGCCGGGCGACACGCGACGGATCGCGTTCGTTCGGCCGCGTGGAGTAACCGCATGGAGTAATCGCGCCGAGTGGCGCGGCCGAGTAGCGGGACTAAAGCAGTGGGACGGAGCAGCGGGAGGGGGGAGGGTCAGCCCCGGGCGGCGCGGCGCTCGGCCTTGGCGAGGGCCTCCGCCTCGTCCTCGGCCTCGGCGACCTCCAGGGTGGGAGCCGTTCCGCCGAGCTGGGCGGGCAGCCACCAGGTGTCGTCCGGGCCCGAGGGCTTGCCGGGGTACTCGCGCTGGGCCTGGTCGAGCATCTCGCTCATGGCGGCGCGGAGTCTTCTGGTGACCATGACGGGCTTGTCGTCCGGCCCGAGGTGAATCGGTTCGCCGATCATGATCGTCACCGGGACGTGGCGCTTGGTCAGGGTCTTCGGGCGGCCCTTGGTCCAGAGCTGCTGGGTGCCCCAGAGGACGACGGGCAGCAGCGGGGCGCCGGAGTCGGCGGCCATCCGGGCGGCGCCGGTCTTGAACTTCTTCAGCATGAACGAGCGGCTGATCGTCGCCTCGGGGAAGACCCCGACCACCTCGCCGGCCTTGAGGGCGCGCACGGCGGCCTCGTACGCGGGCTGGCCGTCGGTGCGGTCCACCGGGATGTGCTTCATGCCGCGCATCAGCGGGCCGGAGATCCGGTGCTTGAAGACGTCGTCCTTGGCCATGAAGCGGGTTTGGCGCTTGCCGCCGCGGTAGGCGCCGAGGCCGGCGAAGAGAAAGTCCAGGTAGCTGATGTGATTGCTGACCAGTACCGCTCCCCCCCTGGCGGGGATGTGTTCGGCGCCCACGATCTTGATCCGCACGTCGAGCGCGCGGAAGGCGGTGAGTGCGGCGCCGATCACCGGCGGGTACACGAACTCTGCCACGGTCAGTCCTGACTTCCACGGGCCGGAGCCCGGTTCGGCGGGGGCCCGCGACGTTGCGCGGCCGGTGCCGACCGGAGCACGGCACGCCGCGGCGGTCACGGGTGATACACGGAGATGATCCCCCGAACGAGTGCCTGCTGTCACCTGAGGCGTGCGGGCAAGCCGAATTTCCCGGTGTGATCTCCGTGATGAGTTCGAACGGGAACTCTTCCGCTCCCGGGCCGGGCTGTCGTGGGAGGCGGCCGAAGGGGGCGGGCCGTGCTGGTGGCGGCCCGGTCAGGCCCCGGCGGTGAGGCGGCCCTGGGCGCGCCGGACGACCGGGTAGAGCTCGCAGCCGACGCAGTAGCCGAAGGCGGCGTTGAGGAAGGCGGCGGCGAGGCCGACCGAGGTGGCCAGCAGGCCGAGCCAGGTCACCCCGGTCACGTAGCCGAGGGCGCCGATCGTGGCGAACACCATCAGGATCCCCTGGCCGAAGCGCAGCGGCCGCTCGTCCTCGGTCTCGGACGGCGGGGCCAGTCGGGGCAGGACGAGGATCCGGAAGATCCAGTCGTACGGGGAGAGGCGTAAGCCGCCGAAGGCGCCGAGAGCGAAGACGAGCGCCTGACCGGCGAGGAGGATGCTGCTGCCGGTGAGGAGGACGACGATCAGGACGGCCGAGGTGAGCGCGGCGGAGAAACGGGGACCGCGGGGGTCGGTCTGCACGGGGGCTCCGGAAGGGTCGCGACGGGCGGCAGCGGCGGACGGTGGCGACGGGGGCGTCAGCGACTGCGGAGGTCGATGGCTCGCCCCGGGGCGGTGACGCGGCGGGTGGTCGGCAACGGCGGTGAGGAGCGCTCGGAGTCCACCGGCCGATCGTACGCGGCCCGCCCCTGGCGGTCGACCGTCTTTCGGGGCCCGGTGGGGCTGGCGCAGACTGGGGGGATGACCGGGCTGGTGGTGTGCGTTGTCGTGCTGGCGGTGGCGACCACGTTCGGGCTGCTACGGGCCTGGCACGACGGAAGGATGAGGGTGGGCTCCAAGGACGGGACGGTACGGCTGTCGGAGGCCGAGCTGGGCGGGCCGCTCGGCTCGCGGGCGACGCTGGTGCAGTTCTCGACGGTCTTCTGCCAGCCCTGCCGGGCCACCCGGCGGGTGCTCGCCGAGGTCGCGGGGATGGTCGAGGGGGTCGAGCACGTCGAGGTGGACACCGAGGCGCGGTTGGAGTTGGCCCGCCGTCTGGAGATCCGGCGGACGCCGACCGTCCTGGTGCTGGACGCGGACGGCCGGGTGGTGCGTCGGGCGGCGGGGCAGCCGCGCAAGGCGGACGTGATCGCGGCGCTCGGCCAGGCGGTCTGAGGATCCCCGTCGGGGCGTCACCCCGTGCTGCGGTGCCCCGTCGCGGCGGAATCCGGTCGCGGTTTGGTCCGCCCCGTCAGGTGGAGTCGGCCCCCGCCTGGGGCAGGATGGGCGCAGGCGGCGGGCGTTGGTGCCCGGCGTAAGCTACTGGCCAGTAGTGACCACTGGGCTACCGGCGAGTATGCTGCCAGGAAGTTCCGGACCGGCACGGGAATCCGCTGCCCGGAGCGGGTGCGTTCTGTGTTCGCGCCCGCTTGCACAGCCGCAGCTGCCGGACGAGACCAGTACAGGAGACAAGGCCGTGAGCTTGAGGATCGTTGTCTGTGTGAAGTACGTGCCGGACGCGACGGGTGACCGTCGTTTCGCGGACGACCACACCACGGACCGGGAGGGCGTG
>NZ_JBEORY010000118.1:0-4046 GCF_040302665.1 Kitasatospora sp. NPDC097691
TCGTCGTCGCCCTCAACGGCTTCGACGGACACCAGCCCCACACCGCCGACGAAGTCCGCGAGGCACTCCAACTCGGCGCCGACACCCCCGTCATCGCCCTCGACGCCCGCCGCCGCGACAGCGCCAAGAGCGCCCTCATCACCCTCGTCGAACACGCCCTGCTCGCCCGGCTCCGCTGAGTCGGACGCGCCGGGCTCCCGGTCCCCGGACCCGGAGCCCGGCGCACGGGCTGCCCCGTCGGCCCGTCACCGCAACGGGCCGACGGGGCAGCCACGCTTACCGGCCGGTGTCCTCCCGGGGGCCCGCGCAAGACCCGTGTATAAGCAGCGGATAACAGTTCGGTAGGCATTTTGTGATCAACAATGACGCAGCGTGGCGAATCAGCGTCACTCAGCGCCAGATGACCACGGTTTTGCTCCGTCATGTCGGAGATTGTCCGAATTGCGCAGACGCGGGTGCCGGACGGCGGCTGTTTGTCCCCCATCCCTGCACGTGCTGAAATTCCAGCTACCCCTGATTCTCTCCCGCCGGCCAGTCCGGCGACGGGTCAGGGCCCGGGGGTAGCGCTGGATTGATCCATGGCCGGCAGTCGGCCGAGAGGTAGTTGTCGAGTGAGGCGTAAGCAGCAACCCGCCCCGCAGCGGCGCTCGGAGCCCCGCCAGAGCGAGCCGAACCGTACCGCCGCGGATCCGGCCGGATTCTCCGCGTTCACTCCCACCGAGGAACGCACCCAGGCCGCACCGGCCCCGACTCCCCCGAGCATCGCCTCGCCGCCCGGCAGCGGCGGCGCGCCGGGCGGCGAGGGCGAGGCCGGGCGGTACGACTTCCTCCGTCCGCGCAACTGGCGCGTGCCGACCCGCCTGATCGCGATCCTGCTGATCCCCGTGATCATCAGTCTCGTCTTCGGCGGTCTGCGAGTGAACACCTCGGTCGACGGCTACATCAAGGCGTCCCGCGCCGAGAAGACCGCCGAGCTGGCCAAGGCCGCGACCGAGCTCGCCGAGGCGCTGGAGAACGAGCGCGACAAGACGCTCATACCCCTGATCACCAAGCAGGACCCGAACAACGAGGTCACCAAGCGCCGCGCCGACACCGACGCCGCGCTGAAGGCGTACAACGCCGCCTACGAGGCCTCCGACAAGTCCGGTGAGCTGCCCCGTCGCCACGAGGCCTTCCAGGCCCTGCTCGTCGACCTGCCGCACCTGCGGGCCAACGCGTACAACCCCGAGCTGTTCCTCAGCGCGACCGCGAGCGCCTACTCGGCGATGTTCGCCCCGCTGCTGGCCTACGACAACTCCGTCGGCCTGGGTTCCTCCAACGCCACCAGCAAGGGCCGCGCGATCTACGCGATGTCGCTGGCCAAGGCCTCCGCCTCGACCCAGCGCTCGCTGATGCTGAGCCTGCTGGTCGGCATCGCGCAGAACGGCACCACCCGGTACGAGAACGCCGACGCGACCCAGCAGATCGTCGTCGCGGAGAAGCTGGAGCAGGTCTCCCTCAACGAGTTCAACACCGGTAGCGCCCCCGAGGACGCCAAGAAGTACGCGGACGCGCAGGTCGCCCTGGCCACCGCCCAGGAGCACTCGGCGTACAAGATGCCGAACGGCCACGCGCCCACCATGCAGGGCCTGCTGGCCCTGGCCGCCGCGTACAGCCAGGCCGCCGCCGAGGGCCAGCTGAAGGGCAAGGCCACCGCCGACGCCGCGTTCGCCGAGGCGAAGAACGCCGGTCTGACCCCGGACAACTGGAACCAGGCCGCCAACACCCACATCCAGGCCCTGCGGAACACCGAAGTCGCGCTGCTGGACGACGTCCTCACCGACTCCCGCAACCTCAAGGACAACGCGCTCTACGACGCCATCCTCAACACGGTCATCGTCGTCGCGGCACTGATCCTGGCCGGCCTGCTCACCGGCTACGTCGCCCGCTCGATGATCCTCGGCATGCGCACCCTGCGCAGCGCCGCCCTGGAGATCGCCGACCACCGCCTGCCGGACCTGGTCGAGAAGCTCTCCAAGACCGACCCCGACCGGGTCGACACCTCGGTGGCCCCGATCCCGCTGCACGGCAAGGACGAGATCGGCGAAGTCGCCCGGGCCTTCGACCAGGTCCACCAGCAGGCCGTGGCGCTCGCCGCCGAGCAGGCCCTGCTCCGAGGGAACGTCAACGCGATCTTCACCAACCTGTCGCGCCGCAGCCAGGGCCTGATCCAGCGCCAGCTGGCGCTGATCACCGACCTGGAGAACAACGAGGCCGACCCGGACCAGCTGGAGAACCTCTTCAAGCTGGACCACCTCGCGACCCGTATGCGCCGCAACGGTGAGAACCTGCTCGTCCTCGCGGGCGAGGAGGCCGGCCGCCGCTGGAACACCCCGGTCCCGCTGGTCGACGTGCTCCGCGCCGCCGCGTCCGAGGTGGAGCAGTACGAGCGCGTCGAGCTCGCCGGCATCCCGGAGGTCGACGTCGTCGGCGCCGCCGTGACCGACCTCGTCCACCTGCTCGCCGAGCTGCTGGAGAACGCCACGTCGTTCTCCAGCCCGCAGACCCGGGTGCTGGTCAACGCGACCCGCCTGCCGGACGGCCGGGTGCTGGTCGAGATCCACGACAAGGGCATCGGCCTCACCGCCGAGGACTTCGCGGAGATCAACGAGAAGCTGGCCGAGCCGCCCACGGTCGACGCCACCATCTCCCGCCGCATGGGCCTCTTCGTGGTCGGCCGGCTGTCCCAGCGGCACGACATCCGCGTCCAGCTCCGCCCGTCCGGCGAGTCGGCCGGCACGACCTCGCTGGTCATGCTCCCGCCGTTCGTCACCCAGGGCGGCGCCGCGCCGGAGCCCGAGGAGCAGTTCACCGTCTCCCGGATCTTCGCCGACCAGGAGCCGACCTCCCCGTGGGCGGCCGACGCCCCCACCCGCAGCGCCGCCGAGCTCGGCTTCGACGACCACCTCACCGGCATCGGCAACTCCGGGTCCAGCGGCTTCAGCCCGGCCCTGGAGTCCGTCCAGCGCTCGCAGCGCCTCGACCAGGTCCGCCGCGCGGCCCTGGAGAGCGCCCCCGACGCGCCGGTGGTGGACGCCGAGGTCGAGGAGGACTACCAGCAGGGCTACGACCAGTACGCCCCGCAGGGTTACCAGCAGCAGGGCGCCTACGCCGACGACCAGTACGGCTACGACCAGCAGGGCTACCAGCAGGACGGCTACGACCAGTACCCGCAGCAGGGCTACGACCAGCAGGGCTACGCCGACGAGCAGTACGCCGACGACCAGTACGGCTACGAGCAGCAGGGCTACCAGCAGGACGGCTACGCCGACCCGTACGGCCGCCAGGCCCAGGAGGCCCCGGCCGGCCACCCGTACGCCCCGGAGCCGCCCGCGCTGCCCGCCGCCGGGCCTTCCGCCACCCTGGCGTCCGGGCTGCCGCAGCGCCGCCCCGGCGAGCAGCTGGCGGGCGGTGGCCCCGGCAGCGCGCCCCCCGGCGCCCTCCCGTCCGGCGACAGCCCGAACTGGTTCGCCGGCGCCAAGGACAGCTCGTCCGCCAACGAGTCGCGCGGCCACGACGTGTCCTCGCTCGGCGGTTACGGCCCGACCGGCCCGACCGCCAGCACCGCCTGGCAGTCGCCGAACGACGGCGACTGGCAGCGGGCCGAGCAACTGCGCGAGCCCTCCTCCGCCGGAACCACCCAGGCCGGTCTGCCGCGGCGCGTGCCCAAGCAGAACCTGGTCCCCGGCAACGCCAAGCCCACCCCGCAGGAAGGGCCGCAGGTCTCCCGCAGCCCCGAGGAGGTCCGTGGCCGCCTCACCAACCTGCGCCGCGGTGTGGAGCAGGGCCGCAGTGCCGGCAACACCGGAAGCTTCCGGATCGACCCCGATCAGGTAGACCAGTCCGGCAACGGACAGAACCGCAGCACCGATCTCTTCGGCGGCTCGAACCACCAGGAGCGTTGAGTTGACTCAGATGAGCCAGGCCGCACAGAACCTGAACTGGCTGATCACCAATTTCGTGGACAACACCCCCGGGGTGTCCCACACCGTGGTGGTCTCCGCGGA
>NZ_JBEORY010000119.1:0-3756 GCF_040302665.1 Kitasatospora sp. NPDC097691
GCAGTTCGGCCTGGGTCACGGTGGCGCGGTGGATCTTCGACTTCAGCATGGTGCGTCGCACGTTCTCAACCTCACAGTGTGGTTTTCCCCCGGCCGCCTGAGGCCGGGGGGCGTCGCGCGTTCGGCTCGCGGTGCGTCAGCCCTGGCTGCCGCCGCGGCGCTTGCGGGCGAGCAGCACGAGCGCGCCGCCGACCAGCAGCACGCCGCCGCCGGCCGCCGCGATCATCGGGGTCGCGTCGCTGCTACCGGTCTGGGCGAGCACCGGCGCGCTGGTGGTGGGCGCCGGGGCGGGGGTCTTGCTCGGGGTGGGTGTGGCCGACGGGGTCGCGGTCGGCGTCACGGTGGGTGTCGGCACGGGGGTCGGGGTCACGGTCGGCGTCACGGTGGGCGTCGGCGTGGGAGTGGGGGTCTTGGTGGGGGTGGGGGTCGGAGTCGGCGTGTGGCACGGCTCGATCGTCTTGGTCTCGTTGATGTTCCACCCCTTCTCGTTCGGGTTCTCCGAGGTGGTGACCACCAGGGTCGCCTTGATCGGGGCGGTGTGGTCCTTCACCGGGAAGGTGCCGTGGAACTCGGCGGGGAAGGCCTTGGCGTCCAGGACCTTGTCGCCGTCGATGGTGAGGCTGACGGTGTTCTTCACGTCGGCCTTGGGGCTGTAGTTGATCAGATCGATCACGATCTTGTCGCAGGTCACCGACCAACTCGGCACGTGCGCCGAGGCGTTGGTGGCCAGTGCCAGGGGCAGTAGGAAACCGGCCGCCGCCGTGCCGGCCAGTGCCGCCGCGCCGATCCCGATGTGCCGCTGCTGTCGCGCCATTACGCTGTTCCCCTCCGAACGGTCTTGTGCAGCAGGCGTGTTGAGTGGTTCGCGGTGGCCCGCTACGGCTGTCCGGGGGACTCTACCGGCACTCCCGTATCCCGCCACACCCCGCCGTACGACCGGATTTCGTCTGTCCGCCCAGTCTCCGATGTGCAAGAGCAGCCCATCACAGTCGTCACCTCGCTGACCGCGGATTCGGCAAACTTGACTGAACGTTGTCACCTTTCGGACGGAACGGCGCCCCCGGAGATCCGCTTCGATCACCGGGGGCGCCGCTTCGGTCGGCCCGCGAACGTACCGCCCCTCCTGGGCCGTCAGGCCTTCCCGGCCGACCTCCGCCGGACGGCCAGCACGATCGCGCCACCGGCCGCGATCACCACGGCACCGCCGATCGCCAGCGGCAGCACGGGGCCGGAGCCGGTGTGCGCCAGGTTGCCGCCGCCGTCCGCCGTGGCGGACGGGCTCGGCGAGCCGGAGGCCACCGGAGCGGCCGTCGCACCGCCGCTCGACGGACCGGCCGAAGCGCTCGCGCCGGGCTTGCCGCTCGTCGACGCGGACGGGCTGCCCGACGGGCTCGCCGAACCGCCCGGGGAGGCCGAACCGCCCGGCGTCACCGACGGCGAGCCGCTCGGAACCACCGGCGGCACGGTCGGCGTGCCGGTCGGCGTCGGGACGACGGTGCCCGGCAGGCAGCCGGTGAAGGGGTAGTGGTGCGTCTCGGCGCCGCCCTTGCCGGTCAGCGAGGCCACGATCACCGAACCGTTGACCGGGCCGCCGCTGCCGAGGTCGAAGGCGGCGTTCGGCGCGAGCACCGTGCCGGCCCAGGCGGCCTGGCCGTTCTTGACCACCTTGGTCGCGGTCGGGAAGTTCCAGAGCAGCTTGGCCCGGATCGCCCCGCCCGCAGCACTCTGCAGCTTGTCGTCCAGGACGAAGGCCGACGTGCCGGCGTCCCACAGGTGGAAGCCGGTCGTCCCGGCCGCCGCCATGTCGTACGAGCCGCCGGTCACGTTGACCACCGTCACCGAGCCGGCCGGCACCTTGAGGTAGACGTCCTTGGCGCCCTGCAGCTTCGCCGCGTCGACGGTGAAGCTGTTGTACGTCGCGTCCCCGCCGGTGAAGGTCAGCTTGGCGCCCTCGGCCCGGACGGTGGCGCCGGCGGTCTGCGGCACGGCTGCCAGCGAGGTCGAGGCGGCGCGCAGCCCGGCGAACTCCGCCTTGAAGTCGATCGGTGAGGCGCCCTTGCCCACCTTCCCCCGGTGGGCTTCCAGGACGCCGGTCAGCGTGCCGCCGTAGACGCCGTTGCCCTTCATCACCTGGGTGTTGTGGCCGTTCAGGTTTCCGGCCACCACGAGGGCGTCGCCGCCCGGCAGTGCCGCGACCTGTTCGGGGGTGAGTTCCTGGCCGACCGAGAAGCTCCCCGGGTTCTTCGGGTCGTCTCCGGCGAAGTAGGCGTCGCCGCCCACGGCGACGGCGCCCTCGGCGTCGGGAACGTGATGGTCGTCGCCCTCGACGAACTCGCCGTAGAGGTTGGCGACCCCGAGGCTGCGGCACTCCTGGTCGGCGCCGACGGCCTGGGCGGCCGGCGCGAGGAGGCCGGCGAGTGCGAGCGAGCCGCCGACCGCGAGCGCGGCGGCGGAAGTGGGTATGCGCATGTGCTGGATCTCCGCTTGCGTGCGGGAGGGGTGGGAGCGGCCCAAAAAGGTCTGGACCAATCCGCACTCTTTCGATCAAACCGGCAATTGGTCAAGACCACCGACCGCCTTGCCCGAACAGTCCGCATTTGCGCTCCCGGTCACACCGCCCGCACCCGGGCCGCACCCGGCCCGCGCCCCGCCCCAAGATCGCCTGTAAGGCCGCCTACGATTGGTGCCGTGCGTACCCCCTTCTCCCTGCTCGCCGAGCGCTGGCAGCCCTCCGCCGCGATGGTCCGGCGCGCCGCGTTCGCCGCGCTGGTGATGAGCGTGGTGATCGTCGTCACCGGCGGCGCCGTCCGGCTCACCGCCTCCGGCCTCGGCTGTACGACCTGGCCCCGCTGCACCGACGAGAGCCTGACGCCCACGGCCGAGATGGGCTTCCACGGCATCGTCGAGTTCACCAACCGGATGCTCACCTACGTGCTGAGCGCCGCGGTCGGCTGGGCCATCCTGGCCGCCCGCTGCCACCGACCCTGGCGGCGCAGCCTGACCAAGCTCGGCTGGGCGCAGTTCTGGCTGGTGATGAGCAACGCCGTGCTCGGCGGCATCACCGTGCTGACCGGCCTCAACCCGTACACCGTCGCGCTGCACATGATCGCCGCGATGGCGCTGGTCTGGGTCGCGCTGCTGATGTGGGAGCGCTCCAAGGAGGGCGACGGCCCGGCCGTGCTCGCGGTGGCCCGCCCGATCCACCAGCTCTCCTACGTCCTGGTCACGGTGGTCGGCCTGCTCGTCGCGGCGGGCACCCTGGTGACGGGCGCGGGCCACCACCCTGGCACGCCCAAGGACAACAAGATCGTCCCGCGGATCCCGATCGACTACGACCGCCTCGCGCAGTTCCACGCCGACTTCGCCTTCGTCTCGGTCGGCCTGGCCATCGCGGCGATCTTCGTCCTCGCCGCCGTCAAGGCCCCCCGGCCCGCCAAGGCCCGCGCCAGGGAACTGCTCGCGGTCCTGCTGCTCCAGGGCGTGCTCGGCTTCGTCCAGTACTTCACCGACGCCCCCGAGCTGATGGTCGGCCTGCACATGTTCCTGGCCACGCTGACCTGGATCGCCGCCCTGCGCATCCCGCTCGCCCTGCGCACCCGCGAGGACGCGGCCGCCGCCGAGCAGCTGCCCGACCGGACCCGGCAGACCGCGACCGTCTGAGGCCGCCGGGAACGACACCGGACAGCGCGAAGGCCCGGTTCCCCTCGTACGGGGGAACCAGGCCTTCGCGCTGTCCGGGGGGCGTCAGCCGCCGAG
>NZ_JBEORY010000120.1:0-3526 GCF_040302665.1 Kitasatospora sp. NPDC097691
GTCGAGGGCGACGACGCGGGTCTCCCCCTCCCCGTAGACCTTGTTCAGGCCGGTGGCGCGGGCGGCCGCCAGGCCGGTACGGACGGCGGTTGCGGTCGACGTGGTCACGGGAGCTCCTTGTGCTCGTGGGCTTGTACCTCCATGCTCCGCGACGTGATCATGGTCTGGCGTCGCTCCGCCGGACGGTTGGGCCGACCGTCGCTGGGCGTACGGGAGGGTCGGCCCGTCCTCCTGCGGTATGACGGGAACCCTGAGGGAGGGACGACGGCCGGGCGGTGGCCGGAACCGCTATCCTTCGTGGCCGAATTCCGAACTGTTCGTCAGATGGCAAGGAAACATGACAACTTCCGGGGCTGGGAACATGCGAAAGGGTGAGCCGGGAGACTAGGCTCAGGGGTGGTTTCGCAGGACGCCCGGATGGTGGAACGCAGACACGGGCAGCTTAAAACTGCTTGGCCGCGAGGCCGTGCCGGTTCGAGTCCGGCTCCGGGCACAGGTCGACCCGGCGGAGGCGCCGACGGCGCCCCCGCCGGGCGTCGTTCACCGGATCCTCCTCGCGGCGTATCCCGGAATTTTTGCCAAGCCATTACCCTTGTGCGTGGGCGGTGCAGTGCCGCCACGGAGGGAATGAGCAATGAGAAGCAGCAACCCGGTCTTCTCGCGGGAGGGATCCTTCACCCGCGACTCCGGTTACGCGGGGTTCGGAACGAGCGCGCAGGCCGGGAGCCCGTACGGCCACAACCCGTACGCGGGTACCCAGTACGCCCAGCAGCCCTCGGCGCAGGGCCCGCTGACCGACGAGCAGCTCTACGAGATGTACAACGGGCCGTCCGCCGGCCCCGGGGCGACCGGGCGGATGACGCTCGACGACGTGATCGCCCGCACCGCCATGACGCTGCTGACCGTGGTCGCCGCCGGCGCGGTGGCCTGGTTCACGCTGCCGTTCAAGAGCGTCGGCTTCGCGATCCCCGCCTCGCTGATCGCCATGATCGTCGGTCTGGTCGTCCAGTTCCGACAGAAGATCAGCCCCGGTCTGGTCCTGGCCTACGCGGCCTTCCAGGGCTTCGCGCTCGGCGCGATCACCCACTTCCTCAACACCCTCTGGCCGGGCATCGCGATCCAGGCGGTGCTGGGTACGGCGGCGGTCTTCGGAGCGACGCTCTACGTCTACAAGAGCGGTCGGCTCCGGGTCAGCTCGAGGTACGCCCGGATCGGCGCCGCGATCGGCCTGGGCTTCTCCGGCCTGCTGCTGATCAACTGCATCGCGTGGGCCTTCGGTGGGGGTCTCAACACGTGGTCGGGCCCGCTGGGCGTCGGCATCGGCCTGATCGGCGTCGCGCTCGGCGCGTTCTACCTGACGCTGGACTTCAACGAGGTCGAGCAGGCCATCGCCCAGGGCGCCCG
The DNA here is from genome assembly GCF_040302665.1 of Kitasatospora sp. NPDC097691. Classification (NCBI taxonomy): domain Bacteria; kingdom Bacillati; phylum Actinomycetota; class Actinomycetes; order Kitasatosporales; family Streptomycetaceae; genus Kitasatospora; species Kitasatospora sp. NPDC097691. Next base: position 1,405 of record NZ_JBEORY010000120.1, read on the forward strand.
GCAGGAGGAGTCCTGGCGGGCCGCCTTCGGGCTCACCTTCTCGCTGGTCTGGATCTACTTCGAGATGCTGCGTCTGATCGCCAGCCTCCGCGGCGACGACTGACACCGCCTGTCGCCGTGAACCACTGCCGCCGGGCCCCGGAGCCACCCGCTCCGGGGCCCGGCGGCTTTTCGCCTAGGCTCGCTGCCATGCATGACGTACAGCCCCTGGACGTACGGGCCCTGGTCGAAGCCGTCGAGTCCCTGGCGGATCGTTTCCGCTCGCTGCCGCAGAGCAAGCTGCTGGGCGCCGTGCCCGGGCACGCCTCGCGGGCGGCGGCCGCGCTGGACCTGGCCCGGCGGCTGGCCGCGCTCGCGCTGGCGGCGGAGGGCGGGCCGGAGCGGGACTTCCCGGACGCCGGGGCCTTCGCCGTGGGCGACCAACTGGCCGTCGCCGGGCACGACCTGGCGGCCGCGCTCGCGGCGCTGCCCGAGGACGCGCAGGTGACGCTGCCGGAGGGGCCCGCCGCGGTGGGCGAGGTGCTGGCCGGTGCGGTGGCGGCGGTGCGCGGGACGGCGGCCCTCTGCGGCTGAGGCTCGGTACGGCCGGACATGCCGAAGGCCGTCCGGGTCGGTAACCCCTTGACCCGGACGGCCTTCGGCGTGCGGCTCTTCGGGCCCGGGCCGTGCCCGGGCGTGCGTTCCGCGCCCGTGAGCAGGCGTCAGATGCTGGCGACCACCCGGTCGGCGAGCACGTAGACGGCGTCCTCGTCGGTGGAGAAGGTCAGCGAGTAGGAGCCGGAGAAGCGCGAGCCGCCGAGCAGTCGGACGTGCTCGCCGGCACGGACCGCGTCGATCAGCCGGTACGCGGCCTCCCGGTCGCCCGGGGCCACGCAGAGCGTGGTGCCGTCGGCGAAGGCGTACACGTCCAGGGTGCCCAGCGGGCCCGGGCGGACGTCGATCAGCGCGACGCCCTCCTCGGCGAGGGTGGCCAGCCGGGTGTCGGTCCACTCGCGGGACGGCGCCTGGCTCGGCACGAAGTCGGGGTGCGACGGGTGGCGGCGCGGGTCGGGCGCGGCGACCGGCGCCTCCTCGACGGCCGGTTCGGCGTCCAGAAGCCCGGCCTCCAGGCCGGTGGCCAGCAGGTCGGCCTCGCGGCGGGCGCGGGCGTCCTTCGCGGTCTCGCCCACCGGGTGGCCGGGGCGCAGCGGCGCGCCGCCGTCGGTGCCGGGCTCGGCCGGGCCGGTGCCGCCGTCGTTGATCAGGTCCTCCAGCGCGGAGCGCAGCGCCTCGCCGAACTCCGGGTCCATCGTCCCGGCGTTGTCGGCGGCGTCCTGCGGGCCGGTGGGGCGGGGGAAGAAGAGCGGCCACTCGTCGGTGCCGGAGAACACGCCGGTGAAGGGGGAGTCGAACAGCGGCGCGTCCTCGGCCGCGCGGGCCTCCTGCTCGGCCCAGAACGCCCGGGCCTCGGTGATCTCCCGCTCGCGGTCGGCGGCGAGCGCCTCGGCGACGGCCCGGCGTATCGCGGCCTCGTCCACCGGTGCGGGCAGGGCCGGGGCCGCTGCCTGGGCGTCCAGTCGGCGGGAGATTCCGCGGAGACGGAGCAGCACGGCGGTCGACACGGTGATCAGGATCAGCAGCAGGATGGTGTAGACGGCGCTCACGGAACGTACTCCTAGCGAGGAGCGGAACGGGGTTACGTGTCCACACTGCCGCATCCGGGGGTGTTACCGCAGTGGCGAATGTCTAATTCGTCCCGGACTTTCGCTCTTGTCCCCAAATTGTTAGGTAACACCGTTCTACGCAGTGCAGTTGATCCGCTCCGCAGTGTCGATTTCCGAGCCGGAAACGAACGAAAAGAGGGCCGGATCGACCTCGCGGTGTGATCCGGCCCTCAATTACGCAGTGTCACTCCAAATGGGTGGTCCAGACCCTTCGGAGGATACGGCGGAGGGTCAGCTGAGACGCTCGATGACCATCGCCATGCCCTGGCCGCCGCCGACGCACATGGTCTCCAGACCGAACTGCTTGTCGTGCCACTGCAGGGAGTTGATCAGCGTGGTGGTGATCCGGGCGCCGGTCATGCCGAAGGGGTGGCCGACCGCGATGGCGCCGCCGTTGACGTTCAGCTTGTCCAGGTCCA
>NZ_JBEORY010000121.1:0-3233 GCF_040302665.1 Kitasatospora sp. NPDC097691
CGCCGTAGACGCGTTCGAGGGTAACCGTGCCTGTGGAGAGGATCCGGCGGCGGCGCACGATCTGGACAGCCTGTACGGCGTGCGGGAAGTCGATACCGCGCGCGATGGTGCAGGTCTTGATCCGGCGGATCTCGTCGCGACCGTGCGCGATTGTGCGGGTTCTGCCCTGAAGCGGGACTTCTCGCCAGGGCAGCTGCTTCAGCTGCTGCTGGAGGGTGGGGTGGTTGCCCTTGATCACGGCGATGTAGTGGGCCTGCTTGTCCTCGACCAGGAAGCGGGCGTGCTCGGTCTGCGAGTGCAGCGCGTCGAAGGTGACCACAACACCGACGAGGTCGAGGGGTGCGAGGAGGGGCTTGAAGACGGTGATCTCGTTGGTTTTCGAGCCGACCTCGCGCTGGGCGATGACCTGGCCGCTTGCGGTCATGGCGGCGAGGAGGTGGACCTGGGTGCCATCCAGGCGGCGGGCGCCGCGGACGGTCTTGCCGTCGACGGCCAGCGCGCGGCGGTGACGCTGGTCCGAGGGTCGGCCGGGTCGTGACGGTTCGTGGTCGCGGTCACCAAGCCAGCTGCTGATCGCGGCGTCGAGGGCGTCGCCGTCGATGCGTTGCAGGAGACGGCGCAGGGTGGCCTCGGTCGGGGCGACCGGCCCGGTCGGTTCACGCACCGGTCCGCCGAGCGCGGTGAGCACGGCCGGTGGCGCGTCGGCAACCCACTCGGCGATCGCTGCCAGAGACTTCGCGCCCGCAAGCACAGCGCACGCGGTCAATGCCAGGAGGAAGGCCAGAGGATGACGGCGACCGGAGGACCGCCGCGGATCGGGCACCTCGGCCAGGCGTTCCAGCAGGCCAGGGTGCTCGTCGGGAGCGGGCGGTGGCGCGGTGACGAGTTGGCTCAGGCCGGCCGGGATGGGCGATGATGAGCGGGCAGGCACGGTCTTCCGTTTGCGGTGGCCGGGGATTCGATACCTCATGATCACCCGCAGACCGTTTCTTCCTCCGCTCGTCCCATCCGCGAACACGCCAGTTGCACCAGCCAGCTGAACTAGCATCAACCAGACACACCGTCTAAGCAACGCCGCCCTAGACCGCGTCCCTTGGGCGGTTCACAGGTTAGGAGCCCGGTTCGGGTCGTTGTAGCGGCTGCCCGCGAAGTGGGCGAGCCCGTCTCGCAGGTCGCAGGCATGGACCGCAGCGCGGTCCTTCATAGAGGGGCCGTAGATCCGCCACCAGCCGTCTTCGCGGCCGGCGGCGCGATGGTTCTTGAGCCACGACGGAGAGGGCTCGTGGCCGTCGAGGAACAGCACGCGCAGTTCGGTCTCCGGCTTGACCTCCTTCAGACGGCCGCGCTTGTCACGGATTAGTGCACCCTTCTTCGTTCGCTCGGTGCCTCCGATGACGGCGATCTCGGAGACGATGTCCCAGGGAATCGTGAAGGGGATCACCTTCCGCAGCCGCCAGTACGGCTGACGCTGGACCGTGAGCCCATGCGAGTCGACTGTGATCACGTCCGGGCCGGGACGGCGCTCGGAGTACCAGGCGATACCTGCACCCAGGCCCATGAAGGCGAAGAGCACCCCGATGACGAGGGCGACCCAGAATTCCTGTGGACGGTTCGTCTCCAGAGCCCAGAACCCAAAGACTCCAACCAGGACTCCGCAGATGGCCATTGCGATCAGTGGCCGCCACTCACCCGACTTCTCCACGTCCTGCTGGCTCTTGGTCACGACGCTCTTCGTGGGGGCGGGGGCGGGCCCGCGGTCCGAGCCGGCCGGCGCTGCCTTCGGCGCGCCCGCACCATCGTCCGGCGACGCGGGGAGGTGTGCCGGAGGGTGGTTCTTCCCGCCGGCGTCGATTGCGGTGCGGGGGTGCGCTTCCGGCGCCACATCCCCGATGGCCCTCGCTTCGCCCACAACAAGGGTGTGCAGGGCGTGGGTGCGTTGCCGGATCGCGTCACGGGCGCCGGTGACGCCCATCCAGGCGCCCGGGCCGAGTGCGTCGCCGAGTTCGGCCTCGCACAGGGCTCGCACCTGCTCGGGTGTCGGACGCTGCTGAGGGTCCTTGTCCAGGCAGGCGGCGATCAGCCGGTGCAGCGGCGGTGCGAGGTGGGTGAGGTCGGGCTGGTCGGCGACGATGCGGTGGGCGACGGCCCATTCGTTGTCGGCGGCGAACGCCTCGCGGCCGGTGGCCAGGAAGTGGAGGGTGGAGCCCAGGGCGAACATGTCGGAGGGCGGACCGACCGGGCGGCCGAGGGCCTGTTCGGGCGACATGTACAGCGGGGTGCCGATCCGGGTGGAGCTGCTGCGGTAGGTGACGGACTGGGTGAGGGATTTGACGATGCCGAAGTCGATGACCTTCGGTCCGCTCTCGTCCAGCATGATGTTGCCGGGCTTGAGGTCGCGGTGCACCACGTCCGCCGCGTGGATGTCGGCCAGGGCGTGGGCGATGCCCCAGGCCAGCAGCATCACCTCTCCGGCCGGCAGCGGCCCGCCGGCGGTGACGAGGTCCCGCAAGGAGGGGCCGGCCACATAGCCGGTGGCCAGCCACGGCCGCTCGCCTTCCGGATCGGCGTCCAGCAGCGGTGCCAGGTGCGCGCCGCGTACCCTCTGCGCCGCGGCCACCTCCCGGGCAAACCTACGGCCGAACTCCGCGTCACCGGCGAACTCTCCACGGATCACCTTCACCGCCGCCGGCTGCCCGCCCGGAGAGAACGCGAGGAACACCTGCCCCATCCCGCCCTCACCCAGCCGTGCCACCAGCCGGAAGTCCCCAAGACTCCCTGGATCTCCCGGCCGCAGCACCGGAAACCCGAACACCGCCCTCGACATACGCCTTCCCCCATGCTGCCCGGCCGCGCGGACCGCAGGCCATTCCTCAGCCACATACTGCGCGACCACAGGTCACCGAAATCGCACCGGCCGTCACGGCTCAGGACACCGCTGCACTATCTCCATCGTGCGTAGGAAACAGCAGACCGGGCCTTCGTGCCGATGAACAGACGGCTCTGATGCTCGCATCCGTCCCTCCTTGGCAACAAGGCCAGGCGGCCGGTCATGCAAGACCGGCCGCCGCAGCCTGATCCCGCGGGCCTATATGAGCTGCCCATATCCGGACATACCACCCCTAGATTCACATCGCCGCTGAGCTCAGCCACCACGCCCGCTCCTTCGCCACCCGCTCGCCATGGTCGGCTTCACGTGATCAAACCGGACAGATCGCTCGAACGACGCTGCCCTG
>NZ_JBEORY010000122.1:0-2799 GCF_040302665.1 Kitasatospora sp. NPDC097691
CGAAGGGATACTCGCCGTACCTCGTGGCCACGGTGCTGCCGCCTTCGCCGAAGGCCGGTGTGGCCGGCGGATCCGGGTACTACCCGTGCGACGGGGATTCAGCCGGCGCTTCCTGCCGAGTGATCCGGAGCCTGGCACAAGAGAAGCGGAGCGGGGGAGCGGAGAAGGAGGGCCGGGACGGCCGGGCGGTAGCGGCGCGGGGTCGGCCCAGACCATCCGAACGGCGGCGGCAGCAGCGCCCGCGCAGCAGGTCAGTGCTTGAGTGCTTCGAGCAGTGCCGCCTTCTGCCTGCTGCTCAGGCCGCCGATCCTCCTGTCGACGGGGATCTCGGCTTCGTCCATCAGCTTGGCTGCCGTGACCGGCCCGATTCCGGGGAGCGCCTTGACCACTGCCGCGACCTTGGTCTTCTTCACCAGGTCTTCTGTGTCGGCCCGCTTCAGCATCTCGGCCATGCTCACCTTCCCCTTGCGGACCTGCTCCACGAGTTCGGATCGGGCCTTGCGTACCGCGGCGGCCTTGGCCAGCGCTTCCGAGCGCTGCTCAGCGGTCATGGTGGGCAGTGCCATCGGGGACTCCTCGGTCTGTGCGGGATCACGGGCGGGCGCGGCCGCGGTCCCGCACCAGGGTGCGGTGACCGTGACCGGTCCGTGCACGGCTGCCCGGGCCAGGGCCGGAACGCCGGCAGCGACAACGATGCCGAGCCGAACGCCGTGCGCGGCACGCCGCGCCGGGAAACTCCTGCGATCGAGGGACACGCGGGCGCAACGGCCGGGTAACCGCGGCGGATGACGTGGACGAACCACGAGGGGTCCGTTTCGGTGACTATCGGAGTGCCTTCCGGATGTATCGCGAGCGAGAGATGCGCGCCGACGGGTACGTCGTCTCGCACGAGATGACCTCAAGACCCATGAGGAGACCAGCGTGTACGCGGTAATGCGGCAGTACGAAGGGGTGACCGATCCTGCGGAGGCGGGGCGCCGAGTGGCCGAGGGATTCGTGCCCCTCCTTCGCCGGGTTCCCGGATTCGTCGCCTACTACTGGGTTGATGCCGGGGACGGAGTGATGGTCTCCACCAGCGTCTTCGAAGACCAGGCCGGGGCCGACGAGTCGATCCGGACGGCGGCGGGCTTCGTGCGGGACCACCTCGCGACCCTGCTGCCCAACCCTCCCAAGGTCACGGCCGGCCAGGTCGTGGCCGCTGGATAGCGAACCTCCGCAGCGGCTCTGCACGGAACTGCGGGCAGAGCCGGAATCCCGGATCCTCATCACCCGTCGATCGGCGTCCGGTAGCGGCCGACCACCGCCGGGATCCGCGCGTCGCCCGGATCCCGGCGTCCTCATGACCGCCGCGAGGAGCCCGCCTGTCCACCTCTGCCTGTTCGACGCAAGCCCCGCCGACGAACACCAGGGCCACGACCAGGCGGAACAGGTCACGCGCCGCCCGGCACGCCCCGCTGTCAGAAGCGATCACCTCCGCGAGGCGGGGCACACACGCGTCAGCCGAGCGCACTGCGGCGCCTGTCGCTCGAGAGCTCAGCTGCTGGCCGGCGCGAGGTCGATCACGACCACCTTGTCCGTCCGGTAGCTGTCGAGGTCGGGGTTGGTCCACGACTCGCCCGCGCGGATCTGGTGGAACCTGAAGGTCGCGTTGGTTTCGTTGGCGCCGACGATGCAGCGCACCGGGCTCGGGTGATCCAGCTCGGTGATGAGCTGTCGGAGCTCCACCGCGAATGCGATCCCTTGCATCAGCAGGATTCGCTGATCGTCCGCCCCGATCTGCGGTGCGCCGCCGATGATCCGAACATCGACCGGGACGTAGTCCTCCAGGTGGAAGGAGCTGTCAGCGCACTCCCAACCGGTGAGATCTCCGAAGAACGAGGGGGCACCGTCGGCGTTGCCCGTCGAATCGGCCCAGGTGAGCACCTCTCCTCGGCGGGCGATCCCTTGCGCAAGCCGGCCGCGCAGTCCGAGGGCAAGGCCGCCGGGCGGTGTCAGAGCGGCCTGACCGGCAAGCACGCCGAGCATCTCGGCAGCGGCGTCGTTCATCGTCAGCGACAGCATGTGGTTCATGATCGCAGTCAGCGGCTGAACACTCGCCCGGGCCCGTTGCTTGCGGGCCGGGAGAGCTGCCGCGCCCGGATCAGTGGCGAGCCGGCCGACGGCGCTCGATGCGGTCGAGGTCGCCGGTGAGAAGGTCGCTGTGGCTGATGGTGAAGTCTCCGTTGGGCAGGTCATCTCCTTCGCCGTAGTACTGGCCCACGACGGCGTCGGGAAGGAAGGAGCGCAGGCTGTGGCGCATGCTCCCGGGGTAGTCGACGGGTTCGCCCCAGCCGGAGGGAGCCTGGTCGGTGGACAGCAGGACCCAATGATCCACGGGGACGACGGCGTCGAGGTCCGGGACCGTTCCGGTGTGGCTGTCCAGCGCGGGCACCGTCAGCCGGTCGGGGTCGAGCGGCTGGTACCACAGCAACAGGGGCTTGGCGCGCTGTGCATCGGCGTTGTCGAAGCAGCAGACGGCGATGGTGTGGTCGGGGAAGTGGTCGGCGTAGAAGCGCAGGAGGTCCGGGTCGAGGTCCGGCCGCCGGTGTGCGGGCACGTGCCGCAGTGCGACGGGGATCGCGGTGGGGTCGGCGGCCAGGAGCACCGTGTAGACGTCGTGCTCGAAGACCTGGACGGACTCCGGCTCCCCGCTCATCCACGAGATCTGGTCGGCTGACACGGCGATGGGTCGAACGGCGGCGACCATGCGCTCGAGGACGTCGCCGCTGCGTCCGACGGGGAGGAAGTGCTCGGGGGTGA
>NZ_JBEORY010000123.1:0-2656 GCF_040302665.1 Kitasatospora sp. NPDC097691
CGGGGGGCCCCCCCCCCCCCCGCCCGCCCCCCCGCCCCGCCCCCGGCCCCCCCCCCGGCCCCCCCCGCCGCGCCGGCGCCGCCCCCGGCCCGGGTCCCCGCCACCACCCACTGACCGGGCCCGACGAACGCCTGCGGATACCGAACCCGCAGGCGTTCGGCTGTCTCCGGCCGAATTCCGGGGTACGGAACCCGCAAACGGGTAGACGGCTGTCAGCCCGACTCAACCGGCGTGGAAGGAACGAGATGGCCCCGATGGTCGATTCCGAGGGATTGCGCTCTGCCATCTCGGCACAGATCGAAGACTTCGCCTCGGCCCCCGGCACGGGTGTGCGCAGCGTCATGGTCCGGACGCTCGACGACCCCCGCCTCACCGTCACCCACCGTGCGGACCTCGTGCTGCCGGCCGCTAGCCTGGCGAAGATGATCCTCGGGGTGGCCCTCTTCGAATCCGCCGAGCGCGGCGAACTCGACCCCGGGTCCCGCGTCCGGATCGGCTCCCTTCCGGGAACGATGTATCCGAGCGTGCTCCAGGCCCTCGACCCCGATTCCACCGTCACCGTCCGGGAGTTGTGCGGCTTCGCCCTCGTGACCAGCGACAACCCTGCAGCCGAACACGTCAGAGCGGTCCTGGGCCAGGAACGGATCGACGCCACGATCAAGGCCATCGGCCTGCACTCCACGGTCTTCCCCGTCGGCTTCTCCGAACGGGAGCTCGGACCTCTCGGGCGCGCCAACACCACAACCGCCGAGGACATGCTGCGGCTGGTCGAGTACATCGACCGCACACCTCACCTGGAACCGATCCGCCGCTACCTGGTCAACTACCTGCGGAACGACAGGATTCCGTCCCGCCTGGACGACGACGTCCCGGTCCGACACAAGACCGGCAGCCTGCGCGGCATCGTGAACGACGCGGGCATCATCCTCCACCCCGCCAACCGGATCGCGATGGTCTTTCTGACGGAGGGACAGTCCGATAACGTCCTTACGGCGCAGGAGATCGGGGCAGTCTCCGAGCGGATCGTCCGGATCATCGCAGAAGGGGCGGCGCACTGACGCCGCCCGCGGGGGTGGCGCGTGGCCGTGTCTCAGGAACGACAACTGCGCAAGGTGCTCGCGCTGGTCAACACCCTCGCACTGACCGTGGGCCTGGTCTGCGTCGTGACGGCGGCGCTGCTGACCCACCAGCAGGTTCTCGCCACCGTCCTCAGCCTCATCGGGGGCGCCTTCGTGTCGGCGGCGGCGGTCACCCTGGCCATCGGTTCCCTCACCGTGCGGGAGACCACGGAACAGGTGGACAGCGCCGTGCTCCGCGGCATGCAGGACGTACTCGGCCCGGTGCGCGATCCGCTGTTCGCCGGAGCGTTGTCCGCCTACCGTTACGACTGCCTGCTCTCACCCGCGCCGCCCGATGACGCCCACCCCGACTACCTCTACCAGAGCTTCCGGATCTCCTACCGGATCGATGCCCTGCCGGGAACGGTGACGATCGCCTGCCTCGCCTCCAACGACGACACCGGCCTGGACGGCTTCACGGGGCCCGAGTGCCTGCTCCGATGGATGATCGACGACAACCTGGACCCGGACGACCCCACGGTCTTCGCCGTCGGCGCGGTCCGGGTGGACAACCGCGAGCTGGAACGCCGACCCGCGACCCATGAAACCGTCGCCGGCGGACGCGCCAGGATCGAGCACTTCTCGGTCCCGCACGACGCCCAGGTCACCGTGGGCCATCTCGTCGAGCTGAGCGTCACAGCACGCAAGTTCGTGGGCAATGACCGGCGGATCCGGGTCCAGGCCCAGGTCTTCCGCCATGTCACCGACGCCGAGTACCGGCTCAACATCGACCCGGCCATCAAACCGACCCGCCTGAGCGTGAACGCCTCGGAGATCAGCGCGCTCGGGGCCGCCCACGGCGCCAGCGTTCGGGCCACATTCCCCGCGCCGTTCAACAACACCGCCGGTCTGATCCAGCTCCCGTTCCCCCTTCAGCCCGGAAGTGTCATGGCGTTCACCATCGATCGGGACGTGAGCTGAGCTACTGCCCCCCGGGGGTGTCAGCCGGTGGCGCGGATGTAGATGTCGGCGGCGCCGGAGAGGCCGCCGGGGATGGCGGCCACGTAGATGCGGCGGGTGGAGGGGGTGCGCGTGGGCGTGGTGGTGGGAGTCGGGGTGACGGTCGCGGTGGGAGTGGGAGTGATGACGGCGGGCTCGTCGGGGGCGGGGGTGACCTCAGGGATGGGAGTGGTCTCCGCATCCGGACCGGCCTGCGCGTCGGCGTCCGGGTCGTCGTCCGGGTCCGCCTCGGAGCCCGTCTCGGAGGCGACGGGGGTGGCGTCGCCGGCGGGAGCCGGAGCCGCGGAGGACGACGGCCCGGACGGCGAGGAGTGCGAGGAGTGCCAGGAGTGCGAGCAGGACGGGGACGGGGACGGAGAGGCCTCGGCCTCGGGGAAGGCGGACGGTGAGGAGGCCGGAGACGGCAGAGCGGACGGCGACGAGACCGCGGAGGGCAGAGCGGACGGCGACGAGACCGGCGACGGCGGAGCGGACGGCCCCTCCGGGAGTTCCCGGGGCCCGCCCCGGTGCCACGGTGACAGCGCCAACTCGCACGCCCGCACCCGCACCCACCCCTCCGGATCACCCGATCCGGCCAC
>NZ_JBEORY010000124.1:0-2231 GCF_040302665.1 Kitasatospora sp. NPDC097691
GCCCTGCCCGTACCCATCGGCCGCCCCCTGCCCGGCGTGCGCACCCTCATCGCCACCGGCGACGGCACCCCCCTCCAGGGCCCCGGCAGCGGCGAACTGTACGTCTCCACCCCCTTCCAGGCCGCCGGCTACCTGGACCGCTCCCGCGACGCGGGCCGCTTCACCACCCAGCCCGAAGGCGCCGGCCCGGGGCGGCGCTGGTTCCGCACCGGCGACCTCGTCACCCGCGACGAACACGGCCGCGTCCACCTCACCGGCCGCAGCGACTTCCAGGTCAAGGTCCGCGGCGTCGCCGTCAACACCGCCGAGATCGAACGCGTCCTGCTCGCCCACCCCGAGGTCCGCGAAGCCGCCGTCGCCGCCGCCCCCGACCCGCTCACCGGCAAACGCCTGCACGCCGCCGTCCAGCGCGCCCCCGGCTCCGCCCTCAACACCCTCACCCTGCGCGAGCACCTGGCCCGCAACCTGCCGCGCGCCGCCGTCCCCGAGAAGCTCGCCATCCACGACGAACCCCTCGCCAAGACGGCCACCGGCAAGGTCGACCGCAAGGCCGTCCTGCCCGCCCCCTGAACCACCCGCCCGTATCCCGTTTCCGATTCCGATTCCTCAACCCATGCAAGGGAGTTGCCACCATGAGCAACATCACCCAGATCAAGCGCTTCCTCATCGAGGAGTTCCTGCCCGACGTCACCCCCGAGCAGCTCGCCGACGACCACGACCTGCTCTCCGACGGCGTCATCGACAGCCTCGGCGTCCTCAAGCTCATCGCCTGGGTCGAGGACCACTTCTCCCTGCCCGTCGACGACACCGACCTGGACCCGAACAACTTCCGCTCGGTCGCCGCCATCGACGCCTTCATCACCGAGCGCCGCGCCGCGGCCTCCGCGACGGTGGGCGGCTGATCCCATGCACCCGGCCCTCACCGCACTCCTCGCCGGCCGCCCGGTACCCCTGGAGGCCTGGCGCTCGTGGTGGGACCAGCTGGAGCAGCGCACCCTGGGCCCGGCCCGCGACAGCGACCGGGCCCAGGCGGCGGCCCTGCTGGCCTCCCTCAGCACCCGCCTGCCCGAGCCCACCACCCTCGCCGCCCTCACCACCTCCCTCACCGAACGCGCCCCCGACCCCGGCCCCGCCCACCCCGACAGCGTCAACATCGTCGGCACCGGCGGCGGACCCGCCACCTTCAACCTCTCCACCGCCGCCGCCCTGACCGCCGCCGCCATGGGCATCCCCGTCGTCAAGACCGGCTCCCGCGCCTACACCAGCGCCGCCGGCTCCGTCGACCTCCTCGAACGCCTGGGCATCACCCTCACCTCCGGCCACGCCGCCACCGGCGACCACCTCGCCCGCCACGGCATCGCCTTCGCCGGCCCCCACGTCTACCCGCCGGCCCTCACCCGCCTGGCCCGCATCCTCTACCCGCTCACCCTCAAACCCTTCGGCGCCTTCCTCAACACCCTCGGCCCGCTGCTCGCCACCGTCCCCGTCACCGCCCAGCTCACCGGCGCCTGCGCCGCCGCCCCGCTGGACGCCCTGCGCGACCTCGCCGCCCGCGTCACCACCCGCACCGTGTGGCTGGCCCACAACAGCGCCGGCGCCGACGAGCTCCTGCCGTTCGCCGACAACACCCTCCACACCCCCGACGGCGCCACCCACCTGCCCGCCGGCTCCGTCGCCCCCGCCACCGGCACCCTCGCCGACCTCGCGCCGCACCCCGACGACCTCACCGGCCACTTCCTGCGCGCCCTCGCCGGACAGGCCGGCGACACCGCCACCCACACCATCGCGCTCAACGCCGCCGCCCTCGCCGTCGCCTCCGGCCGCCACACCCGCTGGCACACCGCCTACACCACCGCCCTGGACGCGCTCGCCGACGGCGCCCCCCGCACGCTCGCCGAACGCCTGCGCGCCCGCCCCCGGGAGACCGCCGGTGTCTGAACCCCTCTTCCCCGCCGACGACCTGGGCCTCGCGGTCTTCCTCAACGCCGGCGACCCCGCCGGACGCCTCGCCGACCTCGCCCACATGCTCGACACCCACGGCGTGGACGTCCTCGAACTCGCCGTCCCCTTCCCGAACTCGCCCACCGACGGCCCCGTCATCCGCCGCTCCGCCACCCGCGCCCTGCAGGCCGGCACCACCCTGGACACCGTCCTCGCCGAACTCGCCGACCTCACACCCCACCTGACACGCCTCAAGGTCGTCCTGCTCGCCGACTGGAGCCACAGCCTGC
>NZ_JBEORY010000125.1:0-2001 GCF_040302665.1 Kitasatospora sp. NPDC097691
GAAGAGCTCCCCCAGCAGGTCCCCCGCGAGGTTCGGGGCCGCGGGTGCCTCGGCCATCGGTCCGAACATGATGCCGGCCCTCAGAACAGGGGCAGGACGGTGCCGGCGCCCGCCGCCTCGGCACGGCGCAGGATGGCGCGGGCGCAGGCGATGTCGTCGATCGCCATGCCCATCGGGTTGAGCAGGATGATCTCGTCGCCGTTCTCCCGCCCCGGCTTGCGTCCGACCACGATCTCACCGAGTTCGGCGTGCAGCTTCTCGCGCGAGAACTCTCCGGCCTCGACGAGGAGGTTGATGATCTTCTTCTCGCGGTTGCACTGGTCCCAGTCGTCCACGACCACCTTGTCTACCTTGAGGAAGACGTCGCGCTCGACGTCCATGATCGAGACGTTGGCGAGCAGCGTTCCGGGACTGAGCCAGCGGAAGGGCAGGTAGGGCCTGTCGGTCACCGTGCAGGTGACGACGACGGGGCATTCGCCCACCGCCGCCTCGGCGCTCGTCGCGATGACGGTCTCCAGATGCGGGAAGCTGTCGCGCAGGCGCGCGGAGAGATCCTCGGCCGCCGCCTCGCGCAGGTCGAACAGCCGCAGCCGGGTCAGGCTCGGGAACTGCTCGGCCAGGGTCCGGGCCTGCCGTTCGGCGATCGGACCGCAGCCGATGAGCGCGGCTTGCGAGAAGTCCGATCGTGCGAGATGACGGACGGCGATCCCGGTGACGGCGGCGGTGCGCATGGCGCTGAGGAGGCCCGCCTCCATAATCGCGACCGGATAGTTGGTCTCGGGATCGTTGAGCACGATCAGGGCGCTGGCGCGTTCGAGGCCGCGCGCCGTGGGGTTGTCGTGCTTCGAGCCGATCCATTTGAGGCCGGCCGCAGGGCGCTCGCCGCCGATCCAGGCCGGCATGGCGATGATGCGGTCGGCAATGTGGGGTGCGCGCGGACTGCGCAGGTACGGCTTCAGGGGCTGGATGAAGTCCCCCGCGGCGTGCAATCGGAAGCCCTCCTCGATCGCCGCCATGTAGAGGTCGGAATGGTCGCCTCCGATCGAAGCGATGTCGGAGCGCGACAGATAGCGCAGGCTGGTCGAGGCCATGGCGTTGATCCCTGGATGGTCGTTCGGCACAGTGCCGCGGGCGCGCTCCGGCACGGTCGTCCGTGCGGAGGGCGCTAGCCGAGCGCGGCAACCCGGCGTCAGGCGGTGTCAGGCCGCTTCGGGCCGGGAGCGGAGGCGTCGGTAGGAGGCGCCGAAGGGCTTGGTCACGCGCCGCTCCGAGGCCGGCCAGGCCGGATCGTAGACCGTGTCGAGGTAGCGCTCGCCGCGATCGGGAAGCAGCGTGACGATGCGCGCGCCGCGGTCGAGCTGCGGGATCAGCTTGGTGATCGCCGCGACGACGGTGCCGGAGGAGCCGCCGGCGAGAATGCCCTGGGTCTCCACCAACCGGCGGCAGCCGAGCGCGGATTCCCAGTCCGTCGCGTAGACGACCGCATCGACTTCGGAGAGACAGAGCTGCTCCGGCACGCGGCTCGCACCGATGCCCGGAATATCCCGCCGCCCGCCCGGCGCACCGAAGATCACGGACCCGTCGAGATCGACGGCAACGACCGTGATCCGGGGCCAGCGCTCCCGCAGGCGGCGCGCGAGCCCCATGAGGGTGCCGCAAGTCGAGACGGCGGCCACGACGTGGGTCGGTTCGACGGGCATGTCGCGCACGATCTCGGCGCCGATGCCGTTGTAATGCGCGCGCCAATTGTCGGGGTTGGCATACTGGTTGAGCCAGACGGCACCGGGGATGGTGCGGGACAACTCCGCCACCCGTCGCACCCGGGTGTGCAGGTAGCCGCCTTCCTCGTCCTTGTCCCGCACCAGATCGATGGTGGCGCCGAAGGCTTCGATGAGGCGGCGGTTGGTGCGGGAGAGCTCGAAGAGGTCGTCGACCATCCCGGTGAGCCGCTCCACCTCGGTACGGATCCGCTTGAGGTAGTGCTCCGGCTCGTCGACCACC
>NZ_JBEORY010000126.1:0-1996 GCF_040302665.1 Kitasatospora sp. NPDC097691
GTATTCGTTGCAATCATTTCGCGCCCCCTTCGCGCCGTGGAATCAGTTCGGATTTCTGTCTTTCGATCAGGCAGGATGCCCCATCGGAGGGCGGGATGCCCTGGTGCCTGCGGCCCGCAGCCGGTCCGGATGAGGCGCGGAGCCGTTCAGGCCGACAACCATCGCGGGGTAGAGTTGCCGACGATCACTGGACGAGCACGGCCTGGTCGCAGCGCGTGCCTTCCACGGTGAGGTCGGCGTAGCCGAGGCGGATGCCGAGAACCCGCAGCGTGTTGTCCAGGACCTTGTCCAGCGCCGGGGTCGCCGCCGAGAGGGCGGTCGCGACCGTACTCCTGACGACGCCCGGGGCGAGCACGCCGAGGCCATTGATCTGGAGGTCCAGGTCGCCGATCAGGCGGCCGGTGAGTGATTGCGCGTATCCGCCCGAAGAGACCGTGCGGACGGTGCGGCGGGCGATGTCGTCGTCGCTGAAGACGACCGGCTGGGCGGCGGGACTTCCGAGCGTCAGGCGGCTGCGGCCCGCCACCGTGAGAGCGGGAGCGACACGGAGGAGAGTCGCCGGCTGATCGAGGTCCGGAATGCGGGCATCCGGATTGAGCAAAGCCTTCGGGATATCCGCGATCGCGAGGTCGACGAGGCCCGTCTGGGCGTCCACCACGACCTGTCTGCTTTGCCGGTCCGACCATGGGCAGGTCACCGACCGCAGCCGTCCCTGCGCCTTGGCGGCCTGCACGTAGAGCGGCAGTTGGAGGGTGCCGAGATTGAGCGGCAGCGTCAGGGTGCTTTCGATGAGGAGACGCGTCTGCGCCGTCGTCACGGTGGCCCTGGGGCTACCGGGCTGGACGTAGCCCGAGCTCTGGCGCTTCTCGCCGATCCCCAGCGTCACCTGGGTCCGCAACAGGCCCGGCACGCTCGCGCCGAGATCCGCGGAGACCTGGCGATCGCCGTTCGCCACCAGAAGCGCTGCCGAGAGGGTGTCCATCAGCCCGATCGATGGTCCCTTGACGCCCGTGCTCGGCGCGAGGTTCGCTGCATCGCCCAGGTCGATGATGCGCCCGATGCGCACGGACCCGCCTGCCCCGCGAACCACATTGTTCAATTGCCCGAGGGCGGCCGCCGCGACGCTGTTGCCCGCGCTCGTGGCCGCGACCGATTGGAGCGCCGAGAGAATCTGACCGACCGTGGCGTTCGCGGTGACGACGTCGTTGTAATTGTCGACCTTGAGATCGAGCGCCGGCTGGAGCGCGTCGAGCACCCGGAAACCGTCGACCTGCGCCGCCGCGAGGGCTTCGTAGTCCATGGCGGACAGGTTGACCGGCTTCCCGAGCAGAGCCGTGAACAGGCCGTTGATGACGCCGGCATCGAGACGCAGCAGCCCGGATCCGATGCTGAAGGACGCGAATCGCGCAGAAGCGGCAGTCCCGCGCACGTCGATCTGGACATCGCGCTTGAAGCCGATTGCCGGGGCGAAGAAGGTCGGTGTTCGCGTCCGCAGATCCACCCGGACGGCGCTGGGCGACACTGCGTTGGACACGAAGCGGTCCGCGACAGGCACCTTGGCATCGCCCACGTACACGCCCGGCTGGACCTTGATCACCACATCGGCGCCGAAGCCGTTATCGGCCAGGGACTGCCGCGCCAGAAGGTCGGCCCGCTGCGGATCGGCGGCGGCCAGGGTCGCGGCGAGATCGACCGCCCCCTGTGCCTTGCGCCGGGCGACCACCATGGAACCGTAATCGACACCGATCGCCGTCACCGTCAGGAGTGTGGTGATGGCAAGCGCCGTGAAGACTGCGACGGCACCGCGCTCGTCCTGCCTGAAGCGCCCGATCATAACCCACCCCGGCGCACGCTCACCGTGCTCTGGATGAGGTCCGGCGGCAGGGGAATCAGGCCCGAGAAGCCCGAGAATCCCAGGGACTTCGCATCGAAGGTCAGGGTCACGGTGAACAGGGTGGTGTCCGT
Source organism: Kitasatospora sp. NPDC097691 (assembly GCF_040302665.1). NCBI lineage: Bacteria > Bacillati > Actinomycetota > Actinomycetes > Kitasatosporales > Streptomycetaceae > Kitasatospora > Kitasatospora sp. NPDC097691. The sequence goes on from NZ_JBEORY010000126.1 coordinate 1,966, forward strand.
GGGGTTCGGGCCGACCGCCACCAGCAGGGTG
>NZ_JBEORY010000127.1:0-1989 GCF_040302665.1 Kitasatospora sp. NPDC097691
GAAATGGCAATTCGGGTGCGAGCGGATCGCTTATCGTCGGCGTCAACGCAGGCGATCCCATGCTCGGCATGGAAACGACCTGCCCAAGGAGGACCGCCCCCTGATGCATGAGCAGCCCGTTTCAGCCTTAGCGTACAGCCTGCAACCCCGACGGACGTCGCAGTCGAGACCACGCTGCCTTTGCAAGGTCGCTGCCCTGCTCGTTGCGATGAGCGCCATGGCAGTGCCGGCGAAAGCGCAGCCGCCGGCGACAACGCTCGCGGTCCTTCCGATCAAGCTGCTCGACACCTCGGCAGAGCCAAAGGATCAGACGGCCGAGCATCACCTCCGCTTGCAGACGATGGCGGTCGAACTAACGTCCGACCTCGGTTCGCTGGGACGGTACCGCACAGTGCCGGTGCTAGCCGAGGACGTGCAGCGTACCTGCACGAAGGAAACCACCACCTGCCTGCTATCGACGGCGCGAGCGCAAGGAGCCGAGCTTGTCTTCGTTGGCGTCGTTCACAAGAGCAGCACTCTGATCATGCAGATGTGGGCTCGGATCGTCGATGCCCGGACGGACGGGGTCCTCTTTTCGACTGAGCTCAATTTTCGTGGCGACAACGACGAGGCTTGGCATCGCGCGGAAGCGTTCCTGATTGACCAAATCAGGGAGGCTGCACCCCAGGTGCAGCGGTAACCGCGAAGCAATGTCGGCGTCGCCAAGATCGCAAATGGCACATGGCGCCCGGATGCGGAACCTCAGCTTCTAAGGAGCACAAAGGCGGGCTTTAAAGACCAGGGTGGGTCGAGACCTGTCGGTCTATTCTACGACCGGGTCGGGTGGTTTTGCGACATCCTGAACGTCTCCGACACGCACTATTGGGCCTCCATCGCCCCTGGCAACATCAACGGTGGCACGGGCGCAGACACCGCCTATCTCGGGACTCCGCGCACGTTCCAGCTCAGCAAGGAAGTGGACCTGTAGGGCTTCCAAGAACGAACCGTACCGTCGGTTCGCAAGAGCCGCACCATCTGGCGCATCCGTCACAACCCAGCAGTTCGTTCCTGCTGTTCGAGGACGTGTACGAAGCTGGCGAGGCTCGCGCTGCGGACCGGACGGAACGGCTTGGTCAGCGCTTCGCAGTGCCGCTTCAGGAGCAGGCTCGCCTCATGGCTGATGCAGCTCACTGGGAACACCGCGCAATCGGCCTGACCCACGAGGCCAGGCAGCAGAGCGAGATTGTCGTCGATGCCGCCGTCGTGGCTCAGGAGGCGGCCGCCTCGTTGATCGATGAAACGGCGTAGGTTCCTCACCTGACGCGGGCGACCGCCGACGTAGAGGAAGATCCGTCCCTCGATCCGTCCGTGTGCCGGATCAACGCCCTCATCGTGGTCCGCCCCCTCCAGTGCCGCTTCGAGCGAAGCTAGCTCGGCCTCCGCAGCCGTCCGTCGTGCGATCTCGGCGGCGAGATCAACGCTGAGGCGCTTGGTGGCGTGACTGAGCACGGCGAGGCGTTCCTCCAGGGCTTCGGCATGAGCCGCTTCCCGTGCCAAGCGGGCTTCCACCTCGAGGATCTGGGTGGCGAACTGACCGGCCCCAATGTTGCCCTCGACAACGAGGATGCGCTGCCCCGTTCCGAGAGGCGTCACGCCCCCGTCGGGCCCGCGGACACGGGCCGGGACCGCCTCTTGCTCACCTTCCGGAGGGTAGAGTGTAAAAGTTGTGCCTTCCCCGACCGTGCTGGCCACGCGGATGTCGCCGCCCGATTGCCTTGCAAAGCCGAACACCTGCGACAGGCCGAGTCCCGTGCCCTTGCCGACCTCCTTGGTGGTGAAGAACGGCTCGAGGAACCGGCCGAGCAGGTCCGGGAGGATGCCTGAACCCGTGTCGGCGAGGGAGACCGCGGCGAGGGCCTTCGTCGACCGGCCCACCCCGATCACCGCCGCCTCGGTGCGCCAGCAGCCGTCCGGCATGCGGTACGGGCGCTACCTGCCGTTCGGCACCGT
>NZ_JBEORY010000128.1:0-1707 GCF_040302665.1 Kitasatospora sp. NPDC097691
GGCGGCATCGCCGTCAACGCCCGCACCCTCAACCGCATCCACACCATCACCCCCACCAACGCCACCGTCGACGCCGGCGTCACCTGGGCCCAACTCACCGACGCCACCCTCACCCAAGGCCTCACACCCCCCTGCCTCACCGACTACCTCCACCTCTCCATCGGCGGCACCATCAGCATCGGCGGCATCGGCTCCACCGTCCACAAACACGGCCTCCAAGCCGACACCGTCGAAGCCATCGAAATCGTCACCGGCACCGGCCGCATCCTCACCGCCACCCCCACCCACAACCCCGACATCTTCCACACCGCCCTCGCCGGCGCCGGCCAAATCGGCATCATCACCCGCGCCACCCTCAAACTCATCCCCGCCCCCCAAAACGCCCGCGTCTTCACCCTCTACTACGACGACCTCACCACCTACCTCAACGACCAACAAACCCTCCTCAACGACGGCCGCTTCCCCTCCCAAGTCGGCGAAATCCTCATCCAACCCAACGGCCAACCCCCCCGCTACAAAATCGAAGCCGTCGCCCACTACAACGGCACCACACCCCCCAACCCCACCCCCCTCCTCACCGGCCTCAACCCCAACCCCACCGAAACCACCATCACCGACACCACCTACCGCGAATACACCTACCGAGCCGACGCCTTCGCCGACAACATCAAAAACCTCGGCTACTGGAACGCCCCCAAACCCTGGCTCTCCCTCTTCCTCCCCGCCACCCAAACCAAAAACTTCCTCACCCACGCCCTCCCCCAAATCACCCCCGACGACATCGGCCAAGGCCTCCTCCTCTGCTACCCCTTCCACACCAACAAACTCACCCACCCCTACGCCATCACCCCAGACGAACCCACCGCCTACCTCTTCGACCTCCTCACCTTCCCCCACCCCGACACCAACCCCACCCCCGCCCTCCAACGCAACCGCCACCTCTACGACCACGCCACCCAACTCGGCGCAAAACGCTACCTCGTCGGCGCCATCCCCAACATGACCCCCACCGACTGGCAAACCCACTACGGCCCCCACTGGCCCACCCTCACCACCACCAAAAACCAACACGACCCCACCCACACCCTCACCCCCGGCCAAAACATCTTCCCCTAACCCCAAACAACACCCCACAACAAAACACACCAACAACCAAACACCAACACCAACACCCAAGCACCAAGCACCAAGCACCAAGCACCAAGCACCAAGCACCAAGCACCAAGCACCAAGCACCAAGCACCAAGCACCAAGCACCAACGGGCACTTCCCCAACCCCAAAACACAACCCAAACCCCCGAAAACCGGAAAACCCGGGAACCCCGAAACCCAAACCCCCGAAACCCGGAACCCGAGCCGGAAACCCCGCCTAACACCCGGACAGGAAACCCCGGAAACCGGAACCCGGAAGACCCCGGAAGCCCGGAAGCCGGGAAGCCGGGAAGCCGGGAAGCCGGGAAGCCGGGAAGCCGGGAAGCCAAAGCAAAGCCCCAAACCGAAACCAGGAAACCCGGAAAGCCGGAACCCGGAAACCCCGAAAACACAGGAAACCCCCGGAAGGCCCGGAACCCGAGCCGGAAACCCGGAAGCCGGTAACTCCCGGAATCCCCGCCCAGCACCCCGAAAGGAAACCCCCGTGCACGCCATCCACCACACCGACCAAACCCTCCTCCCCCACCCCCCCACCACCATCTGGAACGCCATCAT
>NZ_JBEORY010000129.1:0-1666 GCF_040302665.1 Kitasatospora sp. NPDC097691
GATTTGTTCGATGGGGTGAGTGTGGAGGTGTTTGCTGAGCGGTTGGTCCGGGTGTTGTCGGCGATCGCGGTGGATGTGCGGCTTAGTGAGGTTGAGGTGTTGTCGGAGGGTGAGCGGGGGCGGGTGTTGGTTGGGTGGAATGAGTCGGGTGTGGTGGGGGTGTCGGGTGTGGTGCCCATGTTGTTCGGGGAGCAGGTGGCGCGGACGCCGGATGCGCCGGCGGTGGTGGGTGAGGGGGAGACGTTGTCGTATGGGGAGTTGGATGTGCGGGCGTCTCGGTTGGCGGGTGTGCTGAGCGAGCGTGGGGTGGGGGCGGAGTCGGTGGTGGGGGTGTTGTTGGAGCGGTCGGTGGATGTGGTGGTGGCGTTGTTGGCGGTGTGGAAGGCGGGGGGTGCGTATCTGCCGGTTGATCCGGAGGCGCCGGCGGAGCGGGTGGCGTGGTTGTTGGAGGATGCGGGTCCGGTGTGTGTGGTGACCAGTGCGGGGTTGGCGGGTGGGTTGCCGGATGGTGTGGCGGTGCTGGTGGATGAGGCGGCGGATGGTGGGTTGGTGGAGCCGGTGCGGGTGGAGGCGGGGCATGCGGCGTATGTGATTTATACGTCGGGGTCGACGGGTCGGCCGAAGGGTGTGGTGGTGTCGCATGGGGCGTTGGCGGGTTATGTGGGGTGGTGTGTGGGGGCGTATCCGGGGGTGCGGGAGAGCAGTCTGTTGCATGGGTCGGTGTCGTTTGATCTGGGTGTGACGGGGTTGTATGCGGCGTTGGTGTCGGGTGGGTGTGTGTTTGTGTCGGGGCTGGATGAGGGTCTGCCGGGGGTGCTGGGTGGGCGTCGTCTGGGCTTTTTGAAGGTGACGCCGAGCCATTTGCCGTTGCTGGAGGGGCTGCCGGGGGAGTGTGTCCCGACGGGCCAGTTGATGGTGGGCGGCGAAGCCCTGGGTTGGGATGCGGTGCGGCGGTGGCGTGAGGCGCATCCGGATGTGGTGGTGGTGAATCACTACGGTCCGACGGAGGGGACGGTCGGATCGGCGCATTACGTGATTGGTGAGGGCGACGGGAGTGTGGGTTCGGTTCCGATCGGCCGGTCGTTCGCGACGACGAGGACCTTCGTTCTGGACCGGTTCCTGGAGCCGGTGGCGCCGGGTGTGGTGGGTGAGTTGTATGTGGCTGGTGTGCAGTTGGCTCGCGGATATCTGGGCCGTGCGGGGTTGACGGGGGAGCGTTTCGTGGCGTGCCCGTACGGGGGTCCGGGTGAGCGGATGTATCGGACGGGGGATCTGGTCCGGTGGAGCGTGGACGGGCAGTTGGTGTTCGTCGGGCGTGCGGATGATCAGGTGAAGCTGCGTGGTTACCGGATTGAGCCGGGCGAGGTGGAGGCCGTGCTGGCGGCGCATCCCGCGGTGGATCGGGCGGTGGTGCTGGTCCGTGAGGATGTGCCGGGGGACAGGCGTCTGGTGGCCTACGTTGTCGCGGGTGGTCAGGCCGTCGGTGGTGGTGACCTGCGGGGTTTGGTGGCTGAGCGGTTGCCGCAGTACATGGTGCCGTCGGCGGTGGTGGTGCTGGACGGGATGCCGTTGACGGCGAACGGGAAGGTGGACCGGGCCGCGCTGCCGGCTCCTGAGCATGCGACGGCTGGTGGGCGGGGGCCTGCGACGGTCCTTGAGGAGCTGG
>NZ_JBEORY010000130.1:0-1653 GCF_040302665.1 Kitasatospora sp. NPDC097691
TAATCTAAAGTTGAGAATATCGTCCGCATTTCTCGATACTTTCCCGATCTCGTCAATAGGGGGAGCTGAACTCGGTCCATTCTGCCTGCATTGGCCTGACATAACCGAGGGGATGCTTTGCCGATTGTAGTAGGTGTCACCCGAATTGAACAGATCGCGTCGCGCCCTCGTCGCCCGACGTTCGGGAAAGCGTGCTGGCTTTTCAGGTGTCGGTAAAATGCTCTCGCGAACTGCAAGGTCTGCTTCGTGCAATCGTTCGCTATAGAACGGACCAACGGCTTTCAGCCAGCTTCAGCCGTACAGGGGTGGCTCGATCAACGACCGCTCATAGACATCGCAGCGGTGATCCCGAATGACTGGGTCGGGTCGAAAGCAGACGGCGTAAAATGTCAGGGATATGACCGTTCTGCCTACTCAGCGGGGGTGTCCGCTTCATCGGACTAAGGATTGGCAGCTAAAGCTTGCGGGTCTTCACTTCGACGCAGACGACGTTCCGTGCCTGATTGCTCGGGCGAGCAACTGTATATTCATCGTGACTTTGGGCCAGGTTCTGTTAAGACGCTTCGTGCCTGCCTGAAATACAAGTGAAATCTTAGTATCCGCATAAGATCAATGAGACGGTTTCAGGGGCTTGGAAGGATCGGCATTGGCGGCGGGAGTCATTACGACGGGCCTGAAAGCATGCACCAGATCGGGGTCCAACCGGCCCTTCATACCTTCGAGGATCGGGTACGCCTCCGATGCAGCCATTGGCGCCCTGTAAGGCCGTTCTTCGATCAAGGCGCCATAGACGTCGCAGACCGTGACCAGCCGGACAAGGTCGGGAATGGCCGCCCCCGACAGCCCGTCTGGATAGCCAGATCCATCCAGCATCTCATGGTGAGACCGAACAACGCTCAGCATGGCCTCCTCGAACCCTAGCCCGACAAGCATGCGATAGCCCTCGACGGCGTGCGTTCGCATCACGGCCATCTCGGACGCGTCGAGCTTGCCTGGCTTGTTCAGGATGGCAACAGGGATCCTGGTCTTACCGACGTCGTGAAGAAGGGCCGCCTGAGCCAATCGATGTCGATCAGCCCTCGACATTCCGAGGGTGCCGGCGAAGGCGGCCGCCAATCCCGCCACGAGCAGGATATGCTGGTGCGTGGCATCATCGAAGTCACGCACCGCGCGGATCCAATCGTAGATCCCGTGGGCGCCGATGGCCGTCGCAACGATCTCCGTCCCGTTTGCGACCTCGGCTGGTGTCAGCACGCCAACCATGATGGTGTCGCGCAGAAACTGCCGCGCCCGGCTCGCGTGCTTCTGTGCCGACGAAGGCACCATCCCGGCCTGGACCACGACGCGTTCGATGACACGCGGCAGTGTAGAGAGGGCCGCAGCGGTGACCATCGCGGTCACCCCGAGCATCTGAACGTGAGCCTGAGTCCGCGGGCCTTCCTCGTGCACGACGAAGACATGGGGTCTCTTGCCGATGCCGGCTCGGCTGAAAAGCTGCTTCAGCCGGGCGATGGCATCGGACGTCAACTCCCTAACATCACTCAGGACGATAGCAGGGGGATTTGCCAGGTCCTTGCCGGGCGGCAGCAGCCAGTCCAGACGCCAGACGCCGTCCGGCAGGGGACGGGCCACGACCTCACCGGCCGACGGGCC
>NZ_JBEORY010000131.1:0-1601 GCF_040302665.1 Kitasatospora sp. NPDC097691
GGCCCGAGGCGTTGAAGGGGCACGCCGACTTCAAGATGAGTTACCCCGACGGGGCGAAGATCATGCCCGATGCGGCAGCCCCCTGACCGCTGCCCACACCGCGCGGCAGGTTGGACCTATGTTCAGAAGGTCAAGGTTGTTCAGGGGGTATGCCCGGGCACCGCGCGTGGCTGCCATCGGGTGTCGGCGTAGATGTCCCCGACCGTGCACGATAGGCCCATGGAGGGGATCGCGATGGGATCGTCCAGATCTTTCAGGTCCTGGCGGATCCAGCCTTCCTCCTCCCGCGTCAGGACCGTGAGGTGCACGCGATCCTGCTCGATGAGAACGACGGCCTCGCAGGGCGCGTGCGACTGGTAGAGCCTGACCTTGACGTCGACCCAGCGCTCTCCACCGACACGGGCGGTCTCCTCGTCCGTGCTCGAAACGACCTCGGCGAGCAGGAAGCCCGCGGCGGTGAAGCGCTTGCCGGCGACGACGTCATCGTAGCTCACGACCGCGACGTCCGGCTCGGGCCGATAGTCCCCTCGCTTGCCCAACTGCGTGACGACCGCGTCGGGCCACTCGCACTCGATCCCCGGCCGCTGAACGGCCATGCGCGTGGCATCGTGCTCGCGCAAGGCGGCGTTCAGCAGGTTCTCCAAGTTCGAGGCAATCCTGTTGTGCTCCATGAAGGGCGGGGTCATCATGACCGGCAAGCCCCCGATGAGCTCCCAGCGTTCATGATCCGGGCGCTTCTCCTGGAACGACCGGAATTCAGCCCCGGACATAGGCCGGGCCTGGCTCCTGACAGCGGCGAGAGGCATGGCACGCTCCTCCTCACAGGGATCGTAAGGTAATCCATATCGGGTCCGGGGGACATCTCGCGAAGGCCTTCGCCCACATTATGCGCGCCGCTCGCAAGCGACGAAGTGGGCCGGGGTACGGCCGTGGGCCGAACGCAGCCTGCGCCGAACCGCCAGCACCTCGACGCGCCGGACGACCAGGCCCTGCAGGCCGCCATCCGTCTCCAGCTGGCCGTGAAGGCCGAGCTGACCGACCAGCGCCTCGCGGATGAGGACTGCCAGCGGCACCGCGTAGGCGTGTGCGGCGCCCGTGAGCGTGGCTTCGTCCACCTCCACGCACAAGCGTTCCGATAGGCCCACAGATAGGCGGTCCAGCACCCCCTTCACGTCGGCCCGCGGGAACACGTAGGCGTGCTTCGTCGCCCGCCCGCCGGTGATCCAGGGCTTGAGGATCCCGAGGGCGGTGAGGTCCTTCACCACCTTCCAGGTCGTGCCGAGCAGGGCCGCGGCGCCGTCGACGTCGACCGAATCCCGCATGACCGCCTCGATCGCGCGGACCTCGGCCTCGGGGATCCTGAAAGCCATGCCCCGCACCTTGGCGCGCGACAGCAGTCCGCGCTGCTCCAGGATATCCCGCATCACGAGGATCGTGACGCCGCACTGCGCCGTGGCTTCCTTGAGCGTGCAGGTCGAGGTCGGGGGCAGCACCTTCGCCCGCGCCCGCACCAACCGGGCGAGCCACTCCTCCTCCGAGAGTGCCAAGGTGTCCGTCATCGCGCCTCCTCCGCCGGGTGCCGTCCTCGGGGAGAATCTGCC
>NZ_JBEORY010000132.1:0-1487 GCF_040302665.1 Kitasatospora sp. NPDC097691
GAGGGCGATCCAGAACGGGTGGGTGAGCCCGGCGCCGAGCAGGCCGGGCCACCCACCAGCACCCGCCCCAGACCAGGCACCCCCGCCGGATCCACCACACCCAGGAGAGAGGGCACCACACTCGCGACCTCCACTCCTTCCCGCACCACCAAATCCGTCAACAACCCGACATCCGCCCGCTCCGCCTCCGACGCCACCACCAGACACCCACCCGACGCCAACACCACCGCAACATCCAGCACCGAACCGTCAAACCCAAACGACGCAAACTGCAACACCCCCACACCAGGCCCAGCACCCAGCACCGGACCCAAAGCCGCCACCAAACCCACCACCGCACCCTGAGACACCACCACACCCTTCGGCACACCCGACGACCCCGACGTAAACATCACATACGCCGCCACACCCAGATCGCCGAGCACAGGCCGCACCACCGCAGCTGACTCCACCACCGGATCATCCACACACACCACCGGCACACCCAGCCCACCCGGCAACCCACCAGCCAAACCCCCATCAGTCACCACACACACCGGCCCCGCCTCCGCCAGCACCACACCCACCCGCTCCACCGGATACGACGGATCAACAAACACATACGCACCCCCCGCCTTCCACACCCCCACCAACGCCACCACCACATCAACCGACCGCCCCAACACCACACCCACCACCGACTCCAACCCCACACCCACACCCGCCAACACACCCGCCAACCGACCAGAACGCTCATCCAACTCCCCATACGACAACGACTCACCCCCACACACCACCGCCACCGCACCCGGATCCCGCACCACCCACCGCTCGAACAACCCCACCCACGACGACACCTCAGGCACCGACACCGCACCACTGTTCCAGCCATCCACCACCTGCTCCCGCACCGACAACGGCAGCACACCCACACCACCCAACGCCGCCCCCGGCGCAACCTCCAACGCCCCCACCAACTCCCCCACCGCCATCTCCACCAACTCACACACCAACCCGGCATCCCCCGGAGCCACCGCATCAACCACCACCGCAAACCCAACCCCGAGATCATCCACCGCGACCGCCAACGGATAATTCGTCCGCTCCTGCGCGAACAACAACTCAACACCCGCAGCACCACCACGCACCGAAGCACCACCGCCCGCCGACTGGCCGCCGTGGCGATAGTTGAACAGCGAGGTGAACAACGGAGCCGAAGCCGACACCGCACTGACCTTCTGGGCCAGCGCGAGCGGGGCGTGCTCGTGCACCAGCAGGCCGGCCAGCTGGGCCTGCATCGCCCGCACCGCACCCACCACATCCGTATCCGCGACGTCCATCCGCACCGGAAGCGTGTTGATGAACGGGCCAGGAATCCGCTCCGCCCCCACCCCCGCATTCATCCGACCCAGCAACAGCGTCCCGAACACCACATCCGACCGGCCCGCCAGACTCGCCAGCACCCGCGCATACGCGACGTGGAACAACGTCGCCGGACTCACCCCAAG
>NZ_JBEORY010000133.1:0-1441 GCF_040302665.1 Kitasatospora sp. NPDC097691
GGTCGTGAGCGGGTGCTGGTGGAGTGGAACGACACCGATCGTGTGGTGCCCGAGGAGACCGTGGTGGGTCTGTTCGAGCGGCAGGTTGCTCGGGATCCGGATGCGCCGGCGGTGGTGTGTGGGGAGGAGGTGCTGTCGTATGGGGAGTTGGATGAGCGGGCGTCTCGGTTGGCGGGTGTGTTGAGGGGTCGTGGGGTGGGGGCTGAGTCGTTGGTGGGGGTGGTGTTGGAGCGGTCGGTTGATTTGGTGGTGGCGTTGTTGGGTGTGTGGAAGGCGGGGGGTGCGTATGTGCCGTTGGATCCGTCGTATCCGGCGGAGCGGTTGGAGTTGATGGTGGGGGATGCGGGGCCGGTGTGTGTGGTGACGGTGAGTGGTTTGGCCGGGATGCTGCCGGAGGGGGTGTTGGTGCCGGTGGTGTGTCTGGATGATCCGGGTGTGGTGGTGGAGTTGGCGAGGGTGGATTTGGGTGTGGATTTGGGTGTGGGTGGGTTGGGGGGTGTGGCGGCGTATGTGATGTTTACGTCGGGGTCGTTGGGGGTGCCGAAGGGTGTGGTGGTGTGTCAGCGGGATGTGGTGGGTTTGGTGGTGGATGGATGTTGGGGTGAGGTGGTGGGGCGTCGGGTGTTGGGGTGGGCTCCGTTTGCGTTTGATGCGTCGGTGTTTGAGTTGTGGGTGACGTTGGCTGGTGGTGGGGTGGTGGTGTTGGCGCCGGTGGGTGAGGTGGATGGTGGTGTGTTGCGGTCGTTGGTGGGGGGTGGTGGTTTGGATCGGGTGCATGTGACGGCGGGGTTGTTGCGGGTGTTGGTGGAGGAGGATGCGGGTTGTTTTGCTGGGGTGGGTGAGGTGTTGACGGGTGGGGATGTGGTGCCGTCGTCTGCGGTGTCGGGGGTGTTGGGGGCTGTTCCTGGGGTTGTGGTGCGGCATTTGTATGGGCCGACGGAGGTGACGTTGTGTGCGACGCAGTGGGTGGTGGGGGATGTGGGGTTGGTGCCGGGGGTGTTGCCGATGGGGCGTCCGTTGGAGAACACGCGGGTGTATGTGCTGGACGGGTTCTTGGAGCCGGTGCCGCCGGGTGTTGTGGGTGAGCTGTATGTGGCGGGGACCGGGGTGGCGCGGGGGTATCAGGGGCGGTCTGGGCTGACGGGTGAGCGGTTTGTGGCCTGTCCGTTCGGTGAGCCGGGTGGGCGCATGTATCGGACTGGGGATCTGGTGCGGTGGAGTGCGGACGGGCAGTTGATGTTCGTGGGCCGTGCGGATGATCAGGTGAAGGTGCGTGGCTTCCGGGTGGAGCCGGCCGAGGTCGAGGCTGTGCTGGCCGCACATCCTGGGGTGGGTCAGGTGGTGGTGGTCGCGCGTGAGGATGTGCCGGGTGACAAGCGGCTGGTCGCCTACGTCGTGCCCGAGGGTGCGGGGGAGGGCGACGGAGCGGGTCCTGACGAGG
>NZ_JBEORY010000134.1:0-1421 GCF_040302665.1 Kitasatospora sp. NPDC097691
CCGCGCTCGACTGCGCGCCCCGCTGGCGGGAGCGGCTGCCCGGGATCGCGATCCCCACACTCGTCGTCCACGGCCGCCGCGACCCGTTCTTCCCGGTCGGCAACGCCGAGGCGATCGCGCGCGAGATCCCCGGCGCCCGGCTGCTCGTGCTGGAGGACGCGGCGACCGCGATCCCCGACACGTCGGCAGCCGAGGTCGCCGAGGCGATGCTCGCTCTCGGCACGGGCCGGTCCTAGGTCGTGTCCGCAAAGTGGTGGGCTCGTTGGGTTGTTCGTGGTGCGTCGTCATGAGCTGACCGATGAGTCGTGGGCGGTGATCGAGCCGTTCCTGGCTCCGCCGCGGATGGGCCGTCCTGTGCGCGATCGCCGTCAGGTGGTCAACGGGATCCTGTGGAAGCTGTCCACGGGTGCGGCATGGCGGGATCTTCCCGAGCGGTACGGGCCGTGGAAGACGGTCTACGAGCGCTTCCGCCGCTGGTCGGCCGACGGGACCTGGGACCGGCTCCTGGCCCACGTCCAGCAGCGCTGCGATGCCGTCGGCTCGGTTGACTGGACCGTCACGTGTGTCGACTCCACGACCGTGCGAGCCCACCAGCACGCGGCCGGGGCCCGAAAAGGGGGCTCCGGCCGGGCGAGGCGATCGGCCGGTCCCGCGGCGGGCTGACCACAAAGATCCATCTCGCCTGCGACGGGCAGGGCCGGCCGCTCGCCTTCACGATCACCGCCGGAAACGTCAACGACTGTACTCAGTTCGAGCAGGTCCTGGCCCGCATCCGCATCGAGCGGTGCGGACCCGGCCGGCCCAGAACCCGGCCCGAACGGGTCGTCGCCGACAAGGGCTACTCGTCCACGAAGATCCGCTCCTACCTGCGCAGACGCGGCATCAAGGCGGCCATCCCCGAGCGGATCGACCAGATCAACGGCCGCATCCGCCGGCGGGAGAGCCTTTGCCGGCTCGACCGGGCCGCCTACCGACGCCGTAACGTCGTCGAGCGCTGCTTCAACAAGCTCAAGCACAACAAGGCCCTGGCCACCCGCTACGACAAACGCGCCCGCCACTACGAAGCCCTGGTCACCATCGCGTGCCTACGAATCTGGCTGGCCTGACTTTGCGGACACGACCTAGGACCAAGAGCCGAGGCCGCGGCGCTGCACCCGAACGTACGGTGATGTCATGGCTGACAGCGCACGGACGACGACGCCGTTCGACCTCGACGCGTACCTCGCCCGGATCGGCTGGGCGGGGGAGCGGCGGGCCGACGTCGCCACGCTCCGCGGGGTGCACCTCGCCCACGCCCGGGCCATCCCCTTCGAGAACCTCGACGCCCTCGGGGGCAGGGCCCCTTCCCTCCGGCTCGCCGACCTGATGGCGAAGCTGGTGCACGGCGACCGGCGCGGCGGCTACTGCTACGAGCACAACAC
>NZ_JBEORY010000135.1:0-1317 GCF_040302665.1 Kitasatospora sp. NPDC097691
CTGGTCGGCTGACACGGCGATGGGTCGAACGGCGGCGACCATGCGCTCGAGGACGTCGCCGCTGCGTCCGACGGGGAGGAAGTGCTCGGGGGTGACCGCCGCCCGGCTCACGCATCGTTCGCTCTTCCGCGACGAGGGCGATCGGGACACGCTTCTGGCTGGCCCTTGGCTCGTCGATCTGGGCGGCGTCGATCACGCCGCTCGGATCGATCGCGTTCTTTCCGTGGCAGGCGGACATCCCGCTCTGGTGGTCTGGTCATGCCCGGCGGGTGAGGCGGCGCTCCACCGGCACCTGCGCGGCCTCAACGAGGTGATGTTCCCGCGCCGGCCACGTCTTGGGCCAGACGCAGACGCGTTCGTCGAGCCGGCCGGCGCGACGCACGAGCGCCTGCTGTTCCGCCACTGGGACCCGCGAGTGCTGGCCTCGGTGGCGCCTCTGCTCGACGAAGAGCAGGCCGCCCGCCTCCTCGGCCCCTCGCAAGGCGTCGCGCTCGATGCCGGCTACGGACGCGGTGTAGCGTTGATCCGCCGCCCGGAGGGCCTGCCGGATGCGCCGGCCGGACCGCTTCGCTTCACGCCCGAGCAGATCGCCCAGCTCGATGCGCAGTACGCCGAGCGTTTCCGGTGGAACACGGTGGCCTACCTGCGGCGGCACTGCGCGGAGGAACTCGCCGATCTCGACGACCGCACGCTCTTCGCAGGCGTCGTGCGCACCGAAGCGCAGGCGCGCGCCCTGGGGCTGCACGAGGGTCCGCAGCTGCGCAAATGGGCGTGGCTGTGCGCCCAGCCCGACTTCGCGGGGCACGAGGCGGCGACGCGCGCCTTTCTCGCGGATCGTGCGAACGGCCGTGATCCGAGCGCGCGGTTCGAGCGGATGTGGACGCGGATCGTCGAGCGCCTCGATGCCGGGCGGGAGATGTTCTGATGGCCGGTGGCGGCGGACCAAGCGATACTGACGACAACCTGCCTTCGGCGTCCGATGCGCGCTCGCCATCCTTCGACACGCCGCGCATTCGCGATCCGCTGAGTCCGGGGCCGGCGTTCGTCGATCCGTACGGCAACCCCAAGATCGGCGGTGGGTTCGGCGTCGGTGGTGGCGGGCCCGGCAGCGGTGGGGCGCGCGGTTCGAGTGGTTCGGGTAGCGCCGGCGGACGTGCATCAGGTAGCCGCGGGCGAGGACAGAACGCGCGGAATGCAGGGAGCGGCGGCGACAAACAAGCGGACGAACCCAATTGCGATCTGCTGTGCGAAGCTGTTAAGCAACGCCAGTCCAGAAAGAGACGTCGGAGATATGTTGGGAAGACGCCAAACAAAGAC
>NZ_JBEORY010000136.1:0-1307 GCF_040302665.1 Kitasatospora sp. NPDC097691
TGGTGACCAGGTCGTCCGGCGGCAGCTCGGTGGCCGGGTGCCACGCACGTTCTCGGCCGAGCAGCAGGGCCAGCTTCGGAGCTTGGCGCAGATCGCCGTCACCTTGCTGCGCATGAGCAGAGCCCAGCGCGAGGCTCGTGAGAGTGCAGCCTTGTACCGGCTGCTGGCCGACAACACGACCGATGTGATCGTCCGCTGCGACCTCGATGGGACGCGCCGCTACGTGTCGCCCGCAGCAAAGCGGCTGCTCGGCTTCGAGCCGGAGGAACTCGTCGGCACGAAGCCGATCGACTCCGTCCATCCGGAGGACGCCAGAGCCTTCGCGCGCCTGCTCAAACAGGTGGGACGCGGCACGCTCAAGCAAGCCGTCAGCCAGCAAAGGTACCGCCGCAAGGATGGCGCGTGGGTCTGGGTCGAGGTCTCGTTCGATCTCACCACCGACCCGGCGACGGGCGCATCGGACGGCTACGTCGCCGTGATCCGAGACATCTCGCAGCGCAAGGAGGCCGAGCGGCAAATGACGCATATGGCGCGTCACGACTCGCTCACGGGTCTCCCGAACCGGCTCGTCTTCCGCGAGCAGCTTGCGCGGGAGATCGCGCGGGTCAAGCGCGGCGGTGGCTTCGCGCTGTTCTGCCTCGACCTGGATCAGTTCAAGCCGGTCAACGACACCCTCGGCCACCAGGCCGGCGACAGCGTGCTGTGCGCGGTGGCGCAGCGGCTGAAAGGCGTCGTGCGCGCCGAGGATATGGTGGCACGCCTTGGGGGCGATGAGTTCGTCATCATCCAGACCGGTACGGGCTGCGTCGAGAAAGCGGGCGCACTGGCCGAGCGGCTCCTCGCGGCGGTCGCAGCGCCGGTCGATCTCGGCGGCTATCCGGCGCGCATCGGCCTCAGCATCGGAATCGCGCGCGCGCCGGACGATGGGCTCGACCCCGACCGCCTGTTTTGGCTCGCGGATCAGGCGCTCTATCGCGCCAAGGCCGCCGGGCGGGGCGGCTATCACCTCTCCGGGACCGAGGAGGCTGGGCCTCCCAGACCCGCGGAAGAGAAAGCTCTCGATCCGACGACGGACCTCGCACGCCCGGATCAGCCCGAGCATGGTGTGTTCGACGCGCTCTTCCGCGGCCTTCTCCAGAGCAGCACGGACTGTGTGACCCTCGTCGATCCGGAGGGCGACCTCCTGTTCATGAGCGCCGGCGGTCAGGCGTTGATGGAGATCGACGACATCCAGCCGCTCCTCGGCCGATCCTGGCTCGCGTTCTGCCCTCGGCGGGGCCGGAGGAGGCCGCGGCCATGATCACCTT
>NZ_JBEORY010000137.1:0-1302 GCF_040302665.1 Kitasatospora sp. NPDC097691
CGCGTGCCCGCTTCCTGGCGCGCGGCGCCGGGGTATCCGCCCAGGAGATCGGCCGCGAGCTCGGCGTCAGCCACACGACGATTTTCAACCGCTTCGGCTCGAAGGAAGGGCTGATGCTGGCGGCGCTCGGCGTGCCGGACGAGATCCCGTGGGTCGCGGACTTGGAGGCCGGACCGGACGGACGTCCGATCACCTAGCAGCTCTCGGGGCACGCCAAGGTCATCGCCGCCTTCTTCGAGGATCTGCACGCGGGCATGGCCGTCCTGCGCGCGGCCGGCATCCCCAAGGACAAGATGCGGCCGCTGCCGGCGGAGGACGACGCCGCCCCGGCGCGCAGCTATCGCGCCTTCCTCGACTGGTTTCGACGGGCGCAAAGACTTGGACGGATCGGCGCCTGCGACGTCGACGCGCTCGCCTCGACCATCTTGGGTTCGCTCTATCATCGCGCCACCATGGCCGGGGTCTGCGGCCACGCGGACGCGTCGCGGGAGGCGCACGTCGAAGCGCTGATCGGGCTCCTGTGGAGCGGGATCGGCGTATCCAACCGCTTGGAGACCTGAGGCGGCCATGAGCGACCTGCGACAAGCCTACCGTGCCTACTTGGACTGCCTGAACGCTCGGGACTGGGACCGCCTCGGCAACTACGTGGACGAGGGCGTCACGCGCAACGGCAACCGCCTCGGCGTCTGCGGCTACCGAGCCATGCTGGAGGAGGATGTCGCCACCGTGCCGGACATCCGGTTCGAGATCGAGCTCCTGGTCGTCGAGGGCGCCTGGGTCGCGAGCCGGCTCTCCTTCGATTGCCACCCGGGCGGCGACTTCATGGGCGTGGCGGTTGACGGCCGGCGCGTCCGATTCACGGAGAACGTCTTCTATCGCTTCAAGGGCGGCAAGGTTGTCGAGGTCCGGTCCGTGGTCGACAAGGTCGCGGTCGAGGCGGAGCTCGGATAAGGTCGCCGCGTTCGCAAGTCGACCAAGCCGAACGCCGATTCTCGATCCGCAAACCTACGCCGTGTTCCTCGCCGCCGCCGTCGTGCTCGTGCTGTCGCCGGGCCCCGACATGGTGCTCGTCCTCTCATACACGCTCGGCTCGGGCACGGTCGCCGGCCTGACGACGCCGGTCGGCAACGTCGTACACGCGGTCCTTGCCGGCGTCGGCGTCTCAACCGTCATCCTGCTCTTCCCAGTCGAGCTACACCCCGCCCATGGTCGCGGGCATCGCCTATCTACTCTACCTCGCCGAGACCGCGCGGCGGGCCCCGGCCACCCTGGACGTCGAGGTCCTCCCGGGCGCGCGCAATT
>NZ_JBEORY010000138.1:0-1238 GCF_040302665.1 Kitasatospora sp. NPDC097691
CCGCGTTGCCGACGCGCACGGGCCGGGAATTCTCGTAGCCGGGCAGCCAGTCGAGCTCGATCTCGGGCAGCAGGCGCTCGCCCGCGATGCCGTAGAGGATGTGCGCCTGCTCCGGGTTGCCGGCCACCGCCCGGGTCAGCCAGTCGCGCCAGGCCCGCGCCTCGTCGATATAGCCCGAATCCATCAGCGCCAGCAGCGTGAAGGTGGAATCGCGCAGCCAGCAGAAGCGGTAGTCCCAGTTGCGCACGCCGCCCAGATCCTCGGGCAGCGAGGTGGTCGGCGCCGCCACGATGCCGCCGGTCGGCTCGTAGATCAGCGCCTTCAGCGTCAGCAGGGAGCGGCGCAGGATGTCGTCCCAGGGCGTTTCGAGCGTGCAGCGGCTCGACCAGTCGCGCCAGAACCGGTTGGTGTCGGCGAGGTATCGGCGCGGCTCGATCGGCGCCGGATCGTCCTCGTGCGAGGCGCCGTAGCTGAGGACGAAGCGGACCGCGTCGCCCTTGTAGACCGTGAACTCGGAGATCGTGGTCTGGCGGGCGGAGCCGCGCATCGGCGCGTTGGTGCGCAGGACCACCTTGTGGGGACCCGAGATCGCCCGCAGGTCGCCGAGTTCGCTGCGCGAGACCCAGGGCACGGCCGAGCCGTAATCGAAGCGGACGGCCAGCTCCATGCGCATCGCCATCCGGCCGCGCACGCCCTCGACAAGGCGGATCACGTGGGAGCCGTCGCCGACCGGCATGAAGTCGGTCACGCGGACCTCGCCCTCGTGGGTCTTGTGGGTCGTCTCCAGCACCAGGGAGCCGCTGCGGTAGCGCCAGGAATGCTGCGCGCCCGCTGCTGCCGGGGCCAGCTTCCAGAAGCCGTGCTCGTCCGTGCCGAGCAGGCCCGCGAACAGGGCGGAGGCGTCGAAGCGCGGCATGCACAGCCAGTCGATGCTGCCGTCCCGCCCGACCAGCGCCGCCGTGCGGCCGTCCCCGATCAGGGCGTAATCCTCGATCCGTCCCGCCATCCGGTACTCCGTCGCCTCGTCCGAGCCGACCGGCGCGGGGCGAAGGCGGGCCTCGGTCTCGCTTGGCGTGCCCTCCGGCGGCCTCCCTCTCACCCGCGAGCGGGTGCCGGGACGCCGCGAACCGTTCGCCGGGCACGTCTGTCAGCGCGAAGTGGCGCAGCCGCCGCGCTCAGCAAGGCTTGGGCTCGAGGACCGGACGGGATCGGGCCGGTCCGGGCGGGGCCGGTCCGGG
>NZ_JBEORY010000139.1:0-1226 GCF_040302665.1 Kitasatospora sp. NPDC097691
CGAAATCGAGCTGCGGCAGTCCCGGTTGCAGGAAGGGCAGCAGGCCGACCAGGATCCACAGGCGCTTGCGGCACACCTCCCCGCCCCGGACCCATAGGGCGATGGGAACGAGGGTGCCGAGGCCGGCGAGGAGGATGAGCTCTTTGAGCATGCTCTGCTTGGCTCGCTGTCGTGGCCCGACGGATCGATCGAACGCATCCTCCGGCTGCTGTCGTCGGAGAGCGGCCCGAGCCTAGGCCGGGGCCGGCCCGACCGGACCAGCGCTCTTCTGGCGGCCCGTCTCGTCCGCAGGGTGGGAGGGGCTACGTCTTTCGGCGGCCCGACGGTTGCCCGCTCCTGCGAAGGGCGGCGTTCGGGAGCGCCGTGGGCGCGCCTAAACCTGACGGTGACAGGGGCAGGCGATCCGGGCGATGCAGCGTTCTTCCGATCCTTCGGCACGAGCCGGTGACGCTGCGGGCCCGCCGCCGCGCCGTTGCCCGGACACCCGGCGCGGACGCGCCGCCGTGTCGGAGTGGCGGGGCCGATGAGCACCCTGGCGATCTCCCGGGGCGCGATCCTCAGCGGCAGTGCCTGGACCATCGGCACCTATGTCGCGACGCTGGTCCTGCGCTTCGGCTCCAACGTCCTGCTGTCGCGCCTCATCGCGCCCGAGATCTTCGGAATGGTCGTGGTGATCGCGGCCATCCGGGCCGGTGCGGACCTCCTGTCCGATATCGGCCTCGGCCAGAACATCGTGAACAATCCGCGCGGTGACCGGCCGGCCTTCTACAACACCGTCTGGACCCTGCAGGTGCTGCGCGGCCTGGTGCTGTTCGCACTCTGCTGCGCCTTCGCCGGCCCGTTCTCGCGGCTCTACGGGGTGCCGGAATCCGCCATCCAGTTCGGGGCGATCACGCTGGCGGTGCTCGGGGTGACCTCGACCTCGCCGTCGCTGCTGCAGAAGAAGCTGCGCCTGCCGGTGCTCACGCTGTTCGATTTTGCCGTGGACCTGATCGGCATCGCGGCGATGCTGCTCCTCGTCCTGTGGAGCCCGACCGTGTGGTCGATCCTGCTCGGCAACCTCATCAGCGCGCTGGTGCGGGTCGTCGGCAGCTTCCTGTTGCCGGAGGGCGGCAACCGCCCGACGATCAACCGGCACGTCGTCGGCGAGATTTTCTCCTTCGGCAAGTGGATCTTCCTGTGGTCCCTGCTCGGCTTCCTCAGCCTCAACTTCGACCGGCTCTATC
>NZ_JBEORY010000140.1:0-1204 GCF_040302665.1 Kitasatospora sp. NPDC097691
GCCTGCCCCTCCTCGCGGGAGCGCATATTCGGCCTTATGGCAGGCGGAATGATTGCGATCGATCTCGCGGGTCTCCTCGGATCGCATAGCACAGTCCGGCTGAACCCCGATGGCTGGACCTTCGATTGGGATGTTCTCGGCTGGCAAGCCGTGATCGACCGATAGACGAAACGACCGAGGTCCACGCCGTCCGAATCCCTGGTTCGAGGGCGGCTTTCAGACAACCGAGCGCCACGCGACGCGCATGGAGAGGTGCGATGCAAAGCAGCGGCATCATCGTTCAATTTCCGACAGGACGAAGACTTCGGTGGGGATCCCCGACGTCGAGCATCGCACGTCTAGTCAGAAGTCTCTCGGGTGGGGGACAGGGGATCGACCGAGCCACTGCACTCGTTCAGCCGCTTCCCATCCGTCTCGACGTGCTCACGGGCATGGACGACGAGACGATCGCGGGCTTGGCTGCGCTAGCGGCAGGCGGCGTCATCACTTCCGCCTCTGCCGCGAGGTTCGCGCTGCGCCACGCGGCGGAGTCGACAGTCGAACGGACGAGCCTCCCGGATGTCTCGATTGATCGCAGGATCGTAATGACGTGCGCGGGCGACGTGTTCGGCGAGTTCGGTCTCCTCCTTCGCATGGAAGAAGTCTGGGTTGCCTTCGCGTACACGTCGTGTCTCGGCCGCCTCTACGAGATCTGCCCTGTGGATCCAGGATCGATCTGTCTGCTGATCGGCTGCGATGCGGGAAGCAGAAACACGATACGCGTCCTCGCCTCCCGCGATTGGCGGCGCCGTCTCGCGACGCTGGGAGCGGAGCAACTGCGGTCGGCCCATCATCTACTGGTCCTGGGCGGCATTCCCACTGCCGGTCAAGCGAGATCGTCCACCCTGATCGATCTGCGGAACGCGGTGAGGGCGAGCGGCAGCAAAGTCTTTGTCGGGGGCGGACGCATGGGCGGTTCGGCGTTCGGCCGCCATCGGCCGCCGACAAAGCTTGGCCGTAAGCTGCTTATTTTGATCGAACTCGTGATGCCGGGCCTGGTCGATGTCGATCAAAGCAAAGGGAACGATGCGAGATGACGAGCTCCAGTTCACCGTCCTCCACCCCGGGATCGGCAGCCTCAGCTTCGGATCATACCGAGTGTGGGCCGTCGGACCCGGCACTGGATTTCGCCCGCACGCTCCTATCGAGGCTTGGAACGATTGCC
>NZ_JBEORY010000141.1:0-1166 GCF_040302665.1 Kitasatospora sp. NPDC097691
CGTGCTCAACGCCTCCGAGGAGACCCTGCGCTTCTTCGAGGGGGTGCTGGAGGAGGTACTGGAGCTCTTCCCGTCCGAGTTCGTCCACCTCGGCGTCGGCGAGGCCGTGAAGGCACGCATGGCCGAGATCGAGAACACGCTGCCATACGGCATCGAGGTCACGCAGGTCGCCGATCAATCGGCCGTCGTGACCGAGGCCGTCGGCAGCTTTGTCAAAGTGCTCCTCGAAGCCATCGCCATCGTGCTGGGGGTTTCCTTCCTCTCGCTCGGAGTGCGCGCGGGTCTCGTGGTCAGCGTCTCCATCCCCTTCGTCCTGGCGATGACCTTCATCGGGATGGAGCTGACCGGCATCGGCCTGCAACGCATCTCCCTCGGCGCGCTGATCATCGCCCTCGGCTTGCTTGTCGACGACGCGATGATCACCGTCGAGGCGATGGTCGGCAAGCTGGAGGAGGGCTGGAGCCGGAGACGCGCCGCAAGTTTCGCCTACGAATCGACGGCCTTCCCGATGCTGACCGGCACCCTCGTGATGATCGCCGGATTCATTCCCATCGGCTTCGCCCAGTCGAGTTCGGGCGAGTATTGCTACTCGATGTTCATGGTGGTGCTGATCTCGCTGTCGGCCTCATGGATCGTCGCCGTCCTGTTCTCGCCGCTGCTCGGCACCCTGATGCTGCCGAAGACGATGCCCGGCCATGGCCACGGCAAGGGTCGGGTCATGCGGGCCTACGAGACTGTCCTGTCGTGGGTCCTCGGCCATCGTCGGACCACGCTGGCGGTCGCCCTGGCGACCCTGGGCATCTCGGTCTGGGCCTCCGCCTTTCTGGAGGAGCAGTTCTTCCCGCCCTCCGACCGGCCCGACCTCCTCGTAAGCCTAACGCTGCCGCAGAACGCCTCCCTGGAAGCGACCCAGCGCGAGGCCTCGA
This sequence comes from Kitasatospora sp. NPDC097691, assembly GCF_040302665.1. Classification (NCBI taxonomy): domain Bacteria; kingdom Bacillati; phylum Actinomycetota; class Actinomycetes; order Kitasatosporales; family Streptomycetaceae; genus Kitasatospora; species Kitasatospora sp. NPDC097691. The sequence goes on from NZ_JBEORY010000141.1 coordinate 927, forward strand.
AACTCGAAGCGCTGTTGAAGGACGATCCGGGCATCGTGCGATACTCGACCTATGTCGGTGCCGGCGCAATCCGCTTCTACCTGCCGATGGACGTACTTCTGCAGAACGAGAACGTGACGCAGGCCGTCGTGGTCGCCAAGGACCTGAAGGCACGCGATGCGTTGCGGGCCCGGCTCGAAGAAGCTTTTCGTACCTGGCGATCGACGCGGCGCTGGCGGACGTCCGGCAGGGCCTGGCGGG
>NZ_JBEORY010000142.1:0-1157 GCF_040302665.1 Kitasatospora sp. NPDC097691
GAATTCACCAGCATCTGACTCCCGACGAGATCTGCCCGGTCATTCCATTCCCGTCTCGCGAGCCGCGTCGAGGCGACGAGATCATCTACGCCCACCGGGAGCTCCTATTCGACACGTTTCAGGTTGAGCCGAAGAACATCCTGCTCGCTTGCGAGTATAATCCCTTCGAGGCCTATAAGCAGTTGTTCGAGGCAATGGACCGCTATCGACGTGCGCTGGGCGAGCTCGGCGGCTGCAAGGCGTTCGTATCGCCGCTCTCCTCCAAGCTTCTGTCGATCGCGGCGCTGCTTGCCTGCTACGATCACCTGTTCGGTGAGGTGCCAGGCAAGCGCCTCAAGGTCGGCATCCCGTACATCGAGACGGCAGTCTACGCCGATCCGACGCAGGAGCCCGATACGCCGTTCGAACTCTACTCGATGTGGATTCGCGGTGAGTGGGAGCTTCCGACAACGGAGACTTCCGAGGAGGCCGTCCTCGAAGGCCCCTCCGGACGCCCCAAGTGACGCGAGTTGGCTGGCGAACATCCGGCGACGGCCGACGTCCATGTGCCGATGGTGCTCGGCGTATGAAGAGCGTGCGTGCTGCCGCTAGCGCTTGCCCCTTCGCCGGAACGGGCATGGCGGCACGTCGTCTTCCACCTCATCGCGAGCTAAGCGGGAAAGTGGGTGACGACGATGGATTGAAGGCGGCGTATCGAGGCGGGTGTCGAGCCAGCCAGAACCTCTCATCAGAGCGATAGGCCATGGAAAGCCCTACCAACATCGTGCGACTTCGTCAGCCCGAGGACATCGACGATCCCCTAACCGAAGTGCTGCGAGCCGGGGCTCGGCGCCTTCTCGCGCAGGCGGTCGAGTTTGAGGCCGAGGCCTTTTTGACGGCGATGCACTACCGTCACACGGTCGAGAACTCGGTCTATGTCACACAGGCCGCTCATCGGAGCGGGGTTGGAGAGGCTTTGCTCCACGCGCTGGTAGCCCGCTGCGAGGCTGGCCCTTGGCGTCAGATGGTGGCTGTGATCGGCGGCAGCGCGAACGCTGGTTCGATCGCCCTGCACCGGAAGGCGGGATTTACGCACCGCGCTGCTGGTGGTGCCGGAGGGCGAGGAGCCGAGCGAGGAGCTGCTGGGCGACATCACCGACGTGATGGTCGCGCTGGAC
>NZ_JBEORY010000143.1:0-1139 GCF_040302665.1 Kitasatospora sp. NPDC097691
ATTTCACCTGCCTTCATCCAACGCTGCTCTACAGCATGCAGGGCATCGTCCTCGATACGGCGACGTTCGACCCCTACCTGCCCCATCCCTACCGCTGGCCACGCAAGGCCGGGAAGTTGGCCCTCAACGTCGCCATCAACGCCAAGTCCATCGTGGCAGCCGTATGGGCCTTGCAGGCCAAGCGGTTGGAGAAGGGGGACGACGGCCTGCCCAAGTGGCGCTACGGGCTGGCCGAGACCCGACGCATCATCGACGCCCTCATCGAGCACAACAAGCCCATCGCCCGGTACATCTGCTCGGACATGGGTGTGACGCTCATGGGCATCGATTCCAGGATGTGCGTCGAGGTCCTGAAGCGGTGCCGGCGGGACAACGTGGCGGTCCTTCCGGTGCACGACAGCTTCATGGTCGGGAAGTCCAAGGGGGCCGTCGTGACGGGCCATATGGCCGAGGTAATGGACCAGACCCGTACCAAGCTTTATTCAGGTCAGACAAGGGTTTACGGCCTAAACGTTCTGTCAGATGCTACCATCGCTTCTTCCCCGGTGCCTTCCCTTCTCCCGGTGGTGACCCTCGCCGCTGGAGCGGATTCCCCTGGCCTTGAGGGTTTCCCCGCCCCTGGAGCGGATACCCCGACCCTGATGGGTGTCGCCGCCCCTGGAGATTATACCTCGTCCCTGGAGGGTATCCCTGCCCCTGGAGCGGATACCCCGGCCCTGGTGGGTGTAGCCGCCGGTGGCGTGGCGTGTCCGTCCTTGCCCTGCTGCGTCCGTGGGCTGGCTTCGGCCCCTGTCGCCGTACCTGCCTCTCTTTCCTCGCCTTCCCCCGTCCTTGCCGTTCCCTGGGCGTCCGCGGGCCTGTCTCTCGACCCTCGCACCTCCGACCGTCTCCTCGCCGTCCTCACCCCTCCGGAGCCCATCCTCATGTCCTCGACGACCTCGCGCGACCCCGATCCTCTCCCCCACACCATGACCCTTGATGGCGCCGTCGTGACCGTCGCGGGCGGTCTTCGCCGTCCGTACGCCGAGGCCGAGCTCGCGGCCGGCCGAGATCCGTGGGCGCACCTGCCGCATGAGGCGCGTCCCGCTGGGGAATGGGCCATTGTCCCTCGCGTCCCCGCGGGCTATCTTGAGGGCACC
>NZ_JBEORY010000144.1:0-1137 GCF_040302665.1 Kitasatospora sp. NPDC097691
GCCCGGTGGTGGCCGGCCGGTCCAGGCTGGTTCCCCGGAACCAGGGCCGGCTGGTCACAGGCCGTCTGCACGGCCCCGTAAACTGTTCGCCCTCGTAGGCGACGAGAAGCTTCGTACCGTCGCTCGTGAACACGATTTGGTCCGGCCCGACGCCGACAGTCACCGACTTGAGCAGGGTGCCGGCTCCGTCGAACAGGGCGACGCGGCCAGGCTGGTCGCCGGCGGCATTGGCGTAGGCTACAGCGATGAGACCGTTGGAGACCGCTACCGAGTTCACCGAGCCGTACTGGTCGAGACCGGCAAGCCGGATCTCGCCGGACTTCGTCATCGCCCCATCGGCGCCGATGGCGACGATCTCGATCCGGTTCTCGTTGGTGTTCTGGATGTAGAGGCTGCCGGTGGTCCGATCGTAGGCCACTACTTCAGCATTGGCCGTGGCGCTGGTCGCCGGGTCGTTGGTGGTGGCGTAGCTGCCCAGGCGTACGAGCTGAAGGGCGCCGGTGGGTGACGGGGGAGTCGTCGCGGTCGCCCCCTGGAAGCCCTGGAGCGAGGCCGCCGGATCGAACACCGCGACGCCGTTGATCACGGTGGCGGCATCGTCGTTGACGATGGTTCCGACCGCCGCGCCATCGGCGACGGTGGCGCCGACGACGTTGGTCACCCGCAGCGCGAAGGTCTCGCCGGCCTCGAAAAGCCGGTCTCCGATCACCGGCACGGTGATCGTGGTGGACGTGGCACCGGCCGCGATGGTCTGTCCTGTCAGGGCCGTGGCGACGTAGTCGGAGCCGGCTTGGGCGCTGCCATCGGCGGTGGCGAGGTCGAAGGTCACGCCGCCGGCCGGGGCGGGGGCGCTAAGGGACACCGTGAAGGTCAGGTCGGTCGTGCCCGTCTGGCCCTCGATCACTTGCGCATCGGCGATCGACAGGGCCGGCTGGGTGAGGGCCGCGCTCTGGCTCGAGACCGCGATGTCGTCGATACCGATCCACTCATCGTTGCCGGCTGCGTTGGCCGTAAGGATGCGGACCTGGAGACCTGGGGCGCCGTCGGCATCCGCCGGAAGGGTGACACTGACGGGCGTCACCTGCGTGGCGCTGCCCGAGGTGGTGGCGTCGGTCACGAAGGCGGCCGGCAGGTTTT
>NZ_JBEORY010000145.1:0-1075 GCF_040302665.1 Kitasatospora sp. NPDC097691
CAACACCCCCAGGACGCGACGCAGTTGGACCATCGCATCACGGCCCGCGTCGGCGATGGTGTCGAACGCGCGGATCGCCCGCTTTTTGTGTTTTGCGAACGTGAAGAAGTCCGACAAGACGGGACTTCCGCCCAGACGCGGAGGGTCCCGACATGTCGGACAATGGAGAAGGTGCGCGGGCCAGGAGGCCGGCGCCGAAACCGCGTGACGGCAGCGGGAGTTGCACGCACGGCCCACGCGGTGAAGCTGAAGCAGCAGAAGGAGTCACCACGATGTCGAACCAGCCCCAGGACCGTCCCGAGCGTCGATCGGACGACGGCCGAGGCTACGAGCCCCGGTCCCGTGGGGGCTGGTCGAACGACCGTGGCGGCTCCCGCCGCGACGACCGCCCCTCCGGCGGTGGCTACCGCCGTGACGACCGCCCGGGTGGGTACCGTCGCGACGACCGTGACGACCGTCCGCGTCGTGACGACCGCCCGTCGGGCGGGTACGGCCGTGACCGCGATGACCGCGGTGGCGACCGTGGCGGCTTCCGCCGTGACGACCGTCCGGCCGGCGGTGGCTACCGCCGTGACGACCGCCCCTCCGGTGGTGGCTTCAACCGTGACCGTGACGACCGTGGCGGCGACCGTGGTTTCCGTGGCGGCGACCGTCCGGCCGGCGGTGGCTACCGCCGTGACGACCGCCCCTCCGGTGGCTTCAACCGTGACCGTGATGACCGCGGTGGCGACCGTGGCGGCTTCCGCCGTGACGACCGTCCGGCCGGCGGTGGCTACCGCCGCGATGACCGCCCCTCCGGTGGTGGCTTCAACCGTGACCGTGACGACCGTGGCGGCGACCGTGGTTTCCGTGGCGGCGACCGTCCGGCCGGCGGTGGCTACCGCCGTGACGACCGCCCCTCCGGTGGTGGCTTCCGTCGCGACGACCGCCCGAGCGGCTTCAACCGCGACCGTGACGACCGTCCGCGCCGTGACGACCGTCCTTCCGGTGGCTTCAACCGTGACCGCGATGACCGCGGTGGCGACCGTGGCGGCTTCCGCCGCGACGACCGTCCCTCCGGCGGTGGCTTCAACCG
>NZ_JBEORY010000146.1:0-1053 GCF_040302665.1 Kitasatospora sp. NPDC097691
GGCCGTGACTGCGTGCCTTTTGAAGAATGAGCCTGCGAGTTTGCGGTGTGTAGCGAGGTTAACCCGTGTGGGGTAGCCGTAGCGAAAGCGAGTCCGAATAGGGCGTTTGAGTTGCATGCCCAAGACCCGAAGCGGAGTGATCTAGCCATGGGCAGGTTGAAGCGCGGGTAAGACCGTGTGGAGGACCGAACCCACCAGGGTTGAAAACCTGGGGGATGACCTGTGGTTAGGGGTGAAAGGCCAATCAAACTCCGTGATAGCTGGTTCTCCCCGAAATGCATTTAGGTGCAGCGTCACGTGTTTCTTGCCGGAGGTAGAGCACTGGATAGGCGATGGGCCTTACCGGGTTACTGACCTTAGCCAAACTCCGAATGCCGGTAAGTGAGAGCGTGGCAGTGAGACTGTGGGGGATAAGCTCCATGGTCGAGAGGGAAACAGCCCAGAACACCGACTAAGGTCCCTAAGCGTGTGCTAAGTGGGAAAGGATGTGGAGTCGCAGAGACAACCAGGAGGTTGGCTTAGAAGCAGCCACCCTTGAAAGAGTGCGTAATAGCTCACTGGTCAAGTGATTCCGCGCCGACAATGTAGCGGGGCTCAAGCACATCACCGAAGTCGTGTCATTGCAGCATTAAGGGCCAACGCCTGCTGTGATGGGTAGGGGAGCGTCGTGTGCCGGGTGAAGCGGCGGTGGAAACCAGTCGTGGACGGTATACGAGTGAGAATGCAGGCATGAGTAGCGATACAAGAGTGGGAAACTCTTGCGCCGATTGACCAAGGGTTCCTGGGTCAAGCTGATCTGCCCAGGGTAAGTCGGGACCTAAGGCGAGGCCGACAGGCGTAGTCGATGGACAACGGGTTGATATTCCCGTACCCGCTATGAAGCGCCAACGCTGAACCTCTTGATGCTAAGCCCGTGAAGCCGTCCTGGAGCCTTCGGGCAAAGGGAAGTGGTGGAGCCGGTGACCCAACGGGGTAGTAGGTGAGCGATGGGGTGACGCAGGAAGGTAGTCCAGCCCGGGCGGTGGTTGTCCCGGGGTAAGGGTGTAGGCCGTG
>NZ_JBEORY010000147.1:0-1046 GCF_040302665.1 Kitasatospora sp. NPDC097691
GCCTGGGTGATGCCGGGCTGGGTGGTGAGGGTGGCTTCGATTTCGCCGAGTTCGATGCGGTGGCCGCGGAGTTTGACTTGGTGGTCGGCGCGTCCGTCGTAGACGAGGTGGCCTTGGTGGTTCCAGTGGGCGAGGTCGCCGGTGCGGTACATGCGTGCGCCGGGGGTGGGGCTGTGGGGGTTGGCGGTGAAGCGTTCCGAGGTCAGCGCGGAGCGGCCGAGGTAGCCGCGGGCGAGTTGTTCACCGGCGAGGTACAGCTCTCCGGTGACACCGGGGGGTACGGGGCGCAGGGCCGAATCCAGCACATACACCTGGGTGTTGGCGAACGGACGCCCGATGGGGACGGGGCCTTCTTCGGTGCCGTTGAGGGGGTGGTCGGTGATGTTGACGGTGGATTCGGTGGGGCCGTAGGCGTTGATGATCTGGACGTCGGGGTGTTCGGCCCGCCAGGCGGTGAGGTGGTCGGTGTGCAGTGCCTCGCCGCCGAGGATGAGGGTGTGGGAGGGCGACGCCGTCTCCGGCAGGGTGGCGAGCAGCGGGAGGTGGCTGGGGGTGGCCTTGATGAGGCTGGGCTGTGTCGCCGTCTCTTCGAGGGTGGTGAGGTGGACGGTGCCGCCGGCGGTGAGGGGGGTCCACAGGGCGGTGATGGTGAGGTCGAAGGCGAGGGGTGAGTGCAGGAGGGTGGCGCCGTTCATGGCGCTGTAGGTGGTGCGGGCTCGGTGGAGGTAGGTGGCGAGGGCGTGGTGTTCGATGACGACGCCCTTGGGGCGGCCGGTGGAGCCGGAGGTGTAGATCATGTAGGCGGCGTGGCGTGGGGACCACGGGCTGCGGCGCTCGGCATCGGCGAGAGGTCCGTCGGGACGGCCCTCATAGGCCGCCGGGTCCACCGGCTCGGTGAGAGCGAGCGCCGGTCGGGCGTCGTCGAGCATGTAGCTGATGCGCTCGGCGGGGTAGTCCGGGTCGATGGGCAGGTAGGCGGCGCCGGTCTTGAGGACGGCCAGCATGCTGGTGATGGCGTCCAGCGACTTCGGCAGTGCGATCGCGAC
>NZ_JBEORY010000148.1:0-1044 GCF_040302665.1 Kitasatospora sp. NPDC097691
GTCATGACGGCTTCGGTGCGCAGGGGGTTGATCTCGGAGACGGCGCCGACGAGCGTGGTCTTGCCGACACCGAAGCCGCCCGCGACGACGATCTTCGCGGAGGTGGTGGCGCGGGTGGGGGCGGCCGCGTTAGAGCTTGCGAAGTCCACTGAGGACCCTTTCGAGCAGCGTGACGTCGGGCTGGTTTCCGGATTCGCCGCCGGAAGCGGGCTGGTGGATGGCGACCAGGCCGGCCTCGGCCAGGTCGGCCACGAGGATGCGGGCCACTCCCAGGGGAAGGGAGAGCAGCGCCGAGACCTCAGCGACGGATTTGACCTCCGTGCACAGCGTGCAGATCCGCTGGTGCTCGGGGAGCAGGGTGGCGAGGCGCTGCGGATCGACGTCCGCGGAGACCAGGGCCTCCAGCGCGAGTTCGTAGCGCGGCCGGGTACGGCCGCCGGTCATCGCGAACGGACGGATCAGCGGGCCGGAATCGAGCTCGTCCTCGAACTCCTCGACGTGCCCGGGCTCCTGGGCCGGCCGGAAACCGGGCGTCGGCTCGGGCACCGGGGCCCGCGTCGGGTAGCCGGGCGCCGGGGCACCGTAGGAGGGCTGCTGCTGAGCGTACTGCTCGTACTGGTCGTACTGGCCGTACTGCTCCTCGGGCCGGGCGTACGGCTGCTGGGGCTGACCGTACTGGTGCCGGCCGTACTCCTGACCGTGGCCGACGCCGGGTGCTCCGAAGGCGTCATGGCCTGTGCCAGGGTACGGAAGACCGTACTGGCCACTGCGGTCGTCGGGCGGTGTCACGGTTCCTCTCCTCACAGGGTGCGGCGGTGCGGTTCGGGCTTCGGCGCAAGTCCGGAGCCGGTGGTGCGAAGGCCGTACAACGTCCGAACCCGAGCCCGCCGAAGCGGGCCCGGGAAGGACGCGGAGGTACTTCGAATACCTGGACGGTATCCGACGAACCGTCAGTGCAGGAGACTGCCCTGGAGTTCCGCGCGAAGTGCGGGGGTGAGGACGGCGCCGGCGCGGTCGACGAGCAGGGCCATCTCGTAGCCGACG
>NZ_JBEORY010000149.1:0-1044 GCF_040302665.1 Kitasatospora sp. NPDC097691
CTTGACGTGATCGTCTTCGATATCGGCGTCCTTGAGAAGCTCGCGCAGGTCGGTGTGGTGATCCGGGCAGGCCGCCACGCCGATGCTGGCCTTGCAGGTCAGCGTCTGGTCCCGGATCTGCAACGGCTGGCGCAGGCGCTCGATCAGCGCTTCCGCATGCTGGACGGCGTTGGGCAGGCGCAGCGGGTCGACGAGAATGAGGGCGAACTCGTCGCCCGTGAGCCTTGCGAGCGTATCGCAGGGCCGTAGACCCTCCCGCAGACGATCGGCAACCTCGCAGATCACGGCATCGCCGACGTCGTGGCCGAGGGTGTCGTTCACGTCCCTGAGATGATCGAGGTCGATCAGAAGCAGGCTCACGCAGGTGCCGTCCCGCTCCGCCGCCGCGAGCGCCGCCTCCACGCGCCCACGGAACAGTTGCCGGTTCGGCAGACCCGTGAGCGCGTCGAGGTTGGCCGTCTGCCACAGCTTCTCCTGCGCCAGCTTGCGGTCCGTGATGTCGAAGGTGATCCCCACGATCCGATCCGCATCGACCCGCTCGACCGACGAACACAGCCATTGCATGCGTCCGGCGGGTGAGACGTACCGGAACTCGCGCTCCTCGCGCGCGCCGCAGGTTCGAATGAAGTCCGCCATCTGCGAGCGATCGTCCGGGTGTACGAGATCCAGGAACTCCGATCGCAATTCCGCCGCCAGGCCGAGGACGTGGGGGGCATTCTCGGTTTGGCTGACCCGACCCGTCTTGAGGTTGCGCTCCCACGCCACCATCCGGCCGGCGCGCAAGGCGAGACGCAGGCGCTCCTCACTGGTGCGCAGCGCGGCGATCGCCCGCCGCTGCTCGGTCACGTCGCGCACCGCACCGACCATGCGGACGGGCCGCCCCCGCGTGTCGCGGACGACGAAGGCCTGGTCGATCACTTCCTTGTAGCCCCCGGCACCGCTGCGGTAGCGGTCATCCCCATTTCCCCGCAGGACCGCCCGGCCCGGGGCGGGTCGCCTCCGACCGCCCTCCGACGGCCTTCCGAGCCGTCCGGGGGGCGGCGC
>NZ_JBEORY010000150.1:0-1030 GCF_040302665.1 Kitasatospora sp. NPDC097691
GGCGAAGCTGAGAACTTAAGCGCCAGTAAACGGCGGTGGTAACTATAACCATCCTAAGGTAGCGAAATTCCTTGTCGGGTAAGTTCCGACCTGCACGAATGGCGTAACGACTTCTCGACTGTCTCAACCATAGGCCCGGTGAAATTGCATTACGAGTAAAGATGCTCGTTTCGCGCAGCAGGACGGAAAGACCCCGGGACCTTTACTATAGCTTGATATTGGTGTTCGGTTCGGCTTGTGTAGGATAGGTGGGAGACTTTGAAGCAGCAACGCCAGTTGTTGTGGAGTCGCCGTTGAAATACCACTCTGGTCGTGCTGGATGTCTAACCTGGGTCCGTGATCCGGATCAGGGACAGTGTCTGGTGGGTAGTTTAACTGGGGCGGTTGCCTCCTAAAGGGTAACGGAGGCGCCCAAAGGTTCCCTCAGCCTGGTTGGCAATCAGGTGTTGAGTGTAAGTGCACAAGGGAGCTTGACTGTGAGACTGACGGGTCGAGCAGGTACGAAAGTAGGGACTAGTGATCCGGCGGTGGCTTGTGGAAGCGCCGTCGCTCAACGGATAAAAGGTACCCCGGGGATAACAGGCTGATCTTCCCCAAGAGTCCATATCGACGGGATGGTTTGGCACCTCGATGTCGGCTCGTCGCATCCTGGGGCTGGAGTAGGTCCCAAGGGTTGGGCTGTTCGCCCATTAAAGCGGTACGCGAGCTGGGTTTAGAACGTCGTGAGACAGTTCGGTCCCTATCCGCTGTGCGCGTAGGAGTGTTGAGAAGGGCTGTCCCTAGTACGAGAGGACCGGGACGGACGAACCTCTGGTGTGCCAGTTGTCCTGCCAAGGGCATGGCTGGTTGGCTACGTTCGGGAGGGATAACCGCTGAAAGCATCTAAGCGGGAAGCCTGCTTCGAGATGAGCACTCCCACCTCCTTGAGAGGGTAAGGCTCCCAGTAGACGACTGGGTTGATAGGCCGGATATGGAAGCCCTGTAAGGGGTGGAGTTGACCGGTACTAATAGGCCGAGGGCTTGTCCTCAG
>NZ_JBEORY010000151.1:0-1002 GCF_040302665.1 Kitasatospora sp. NPDC097691
GCATCGGGGCCGAGCTGTTCGCGGCGCTGGCCCTGGAGGCGGACGGCGACTGAGGGCGCAGCCGCGGGTCGGCAGCCGACACGTGCGCGGGCGTTCGATGCTTCCCACATACGTACGATCCAATTCGCAGAGATCCGCCAGCGCGTCCTGAGTGAGTCCTTTCTCGGTGCGGATCCTCCGCACGTTGAGAGCGATGATGTCGCGAAGGGCGCCGGGATGGGATCGTTTCACCCCCACAGCGAAGGCGCGAGATGACGATAAGGCGACGGACTTAAAGCATCATTCGTCTAACGCGTGCGAACTGTCCAAACTCATCGGCCGAACGTAAATACGGCCGAACGAGACGGGGCTCGCGCATCCGTACCCCCGCCCCCGAGGTAGAGCCGTCGGTAGATCGTATCGATCGTGGACGGCGAGATGCCGTCGCTCATGAGCACGCTGGTGGCGAAGGCGTTCGCCTTGCGGTCGTCACCGAGGCGCCGGATGGCGTCGACGTATTCGGGCGAGAGCACTTGGTTAAAGAGGAGGGTCGTTCAGGGGCTCGAAGCTGTGGCACCGGCTGATCCAGGGCAGCACCGAGGGCGGCGTATCGAGGGAGAGCAGGTACTGCACGATATTGGCACCGCTCTGACCCACGCCGACCCGCCGTAACCCGTCCATGCGGCAGGCCTGTGAGGAGTGCTGTCGCCCGGTTGGCGTGAAAGCACCGCGCCGAATCGAAGCTGTGCGCCCAGCTGGCAGGTAGGGCTTCAGCCCCACGCCGATAGCGATGATGCGGGTTCGCATCTGCTCCGACCCGACGGTGAGGACGAACCCTGAACCGTCATGCAATACCTTGAAGACATCGGTCTCTCACCGCCGGATCGGCGGCGCCTCCGCCACCCAAGACAGGTATTGCGCGAATTCACGGCGCGGCACCGCTTCGGGAACGTGAAGAGCGCTTGGTGCGTACGAGATCGGCCACTAAAGACCAACCTCCACGCCGCCGAAATCAGATAAAAC